>DAOMFV010000057.1:0-31094 GCA_035430005.1 Gemmatales bacterium | reverse complement strand
ATAAAGGCTACCGAGGTTGTTAAGAGATTCCATCGTATCAGGGGCTTCGTTACCCAGCGTGCGCAGGCGTGTTGTCAGAACCTGGCGATGGAGCTTTTCCGCTTCCTCACCCTGATTCAGTCTGCGAAGCGTCTCGGCGAGGTTGTTCTGGGCAGTGAGCGTGTTGGGATGATCAGGTGATTGCACTTTGGAACGCAGGTCAACTACCTGTCGATACAACTTCTCCGCTTCAGGCCACTTCTGTTCTTTTTCGTAGCAATAAGCGAGTTCGTGCATCATCCCCAGCGTTTCAAGATGCTCGGGACCTTTGCACTGCTTGAGTAATTCCACAGAGCGGACGAGGTGAGGTTCGGCGACGTTTCCCAGACCGAGGGAATTGTACACTGATCCGAGAACACTGCGAATGTAAGCTTCGACAACGGGCACATCCTTCAAGGCCGGGTTGTTGTCGATCTTCCTGGCTGCTTTGTCGAGCAGTTGTCGAATAGTGATATTTTCGCCAACGGCGTTGAGTTCCGGGTCGGCTTGTTCGAGCAGATCGTTGATGAGGAAGTGATTGACCGCCTCGGCCTCGGCCTTTTTCGTGGTGGCTTCTTTCTCCGCAGCCAGGGCAAGATCACGTTGCTGGCGAGCCTGGAAGAAACCCCATGTGGTGCCAATGATCCCGGCAATCAGAGAGAGCAACACCAGCAGCGTCGCACCCGCCAGCATACGGTTCCGTTTGATGTACTTGCGGAAGCGATAGAGAGCGCTGGGCGGGCTGGCGAGTACCGGCTCATTGCTCAGAAACCGTTCGATATCTTTAGCAAAACTGTTGGCCGTTTCATAGCGGCGGTTGCGGTCTTTCTCCAGGGCCTTCATCACGATCCAGTCGAGATCGCCCTTGAGCAGGTTGGTCAGCTTGCGCGGCTCAGTGCTGCGGGTGGCAGCAACACTCGGCAATGAATCAGAATGAGACAGCTTGGTGCTGGGTTTGGCCGGCTCTTCCTCTTTGATCTTTAGCAACATCCTGAAGATGCCGGTCTTCATGAACGCCTTCTGGCTGAACGGCACCTCCCCCGTCAGCAGTTCGTACAGGATGATGCCCAGAGCATAGATATCGGTGCGGGTATCGATATCGAGGTTATTGAACTCAGCCTGTTCGGGACTCATGTATTCAAGGGTGCCGACAATGCTGCCTACCTCGGTGTAGATGCTGTCCTGGGTCAACCGTGAGCCGGTGGCCTTGGCGACGCCGAAATCGATGATCTTGGGAACCGGGTGACCGTCGTAGAGACCGACCAGGATATTGCTGGGCTTGAGGTCACGATGGATGATGCCTTTCTGATGGGCATGCTGTACCGCCTGGCAGACGGGGATAAAGAGCTTGAGCCGTTCATAAGGGGAGAGCTTGACATCATCGCAATACTTTGTGATGGGCAGGCCCTTGATCATTTCCATGACGAAATAGGGAACAGTGCCACGACCGCCAATGATGGAACTCGGCGCCATGCCGGCATCGAAGACCTTGGCGATGTTAGGGTGATCCATGAGGGCCAGAGCCTGTCGTTCCTGTTCGAAACGAGCCAGAAGTGCGGGGCTGGCGAAGTCGCCTTTGATGAGCTTGAGAGCAACCCGCCGCTGGATGGGTTCGACCTGGTCTGCAACGAAGACAGCACCCATGCCGCCCTCGCCGAGCTTTTCCCGGATCTTGAATTTGCCAGCGAAGAGCTTGTCGGAAGTGGCCTGGACGTGCTCAGTCGGCGGTGATTTCCCTGGAGCAGGCAGAACCGTCTCGGCACTGGCGATACTTTGGGCAGTTGGAGGTTGCTTCATGATGGCTGACGCATCGGAATGGGCCTGCAGCAGCCTTTCGACACGCAGCCGAAGATCATCGTCGCCCGCACAGGCTTTTTGCAGATAGATATCACGCTCTGACTGATTCTTGATCTGTAGAGCATTGATAAAAAGGGCTTCTTCGTTCAAGGGTGGACTCAGGCTCAACAGGTGGGAAGGATGTAGCCATAGTACCATACGGTGATATGAAAGTGGTAGCAATCAGGAGTTATTTTTCATTGCAACCGCACATGAAGAGCGGGACGAGTTGTAGTTACTTCTCCGGGTGACGTTTATCAATGATGATGAGTGCTTGTTTAGCGGCAAGGCCGTTGTTGGCATCCTTGAGGAGCTTGCGGAGGGCGGGCATACATTCGCGGGTGCCGATGCGGGCGAGGATTTCGATGGCGAGGTGGCGGGTGCGGGGTTCGAGATTATCCAGATAGGGGATGACGATCGGTTCAGCCTGAGGGCCCATGGCGATTAGTGACATGGCTGCGTCGTTGCGTTCATCGTCATCACGATCACGAAGCACACGGGCCACCTCCTTGCCGGCGGAGATGACTTTGTTCTCGCCAAACCAGCGGATGGCGTCCCTGCGGGTGCCATGATGCTTGAGGAGTTCTTCGGCGTGCAGGCCGACCTTTTCTTTCTGTGTCTGGGTTCCGGCCCATTTCTTGAAGAGTTTGAACACCTCTTCCTTCTCGTGGAAGTCGGAATCTTCCATGAAGAAGGCGAGAACGACGAGGGCGTAGTCACGGTCAGCGTCCCGGACGGGCTGCATGGTGAACGACTTAAAGGTGTCTGACTTCTCATGAGGACGCATCTTGCGTAGGTGTTCGATGAATTCGGCAGCGCTGATGCTGCGGGGCGGTTTGTCGGTTTCAGGCTGTCTTGCGTTGCCACGTGTCTTGTTTTGTGGCGGACTTTTGGCATCCGGCAGGTCAAGATCAGGTAAGTTTTCGGGATTGAGAAGATCGACGGCGAAGAATCCAAAGAGCTTGTCATCGAGACTAAGGCGTTTGATACGGTCGGCATGCTGGACTAGGGCCTGGCGAAAGCCCGGAATGCGCTGCCAGCGCTGGTAAACCGCATCCAGGCGGGCGCTCAACTGACCGATGGATTCGTTGTAAAATTTCTTGTTGGCTGAAGCAGCCCAGAGAAACTGGAGAGTGTTATCGCTGGTCTGGGTACGAATCTGCTCCAGTTCACGGTGGTAGGCTTCGACATCCTCTATGAGCCCGGAGAGCTGGCTGGGCTGCGTGACGTTTTCGAGCCTGGCGATGAGGGTGGAGAGTTTCTGGATGCACTGCGTCAGGTGAGGCGTATCCTGAGCGGCTTCGTCGGCGACGGATCGATAGGGTTTGCTGGGCGAGTTGCTGCTGGTGGGTGAAGCGTCGCGATCAAGTCTGGCGTAGCGCGATGCGGCCATGTCGGCAAAGAACTGTGCAAGTTCCGGGTTGTTGCGATGGCGTAGCTGGATGGCGCTCAGCCGCCTCAACATGGCTAACATTTTCGGCATATGGGAAGAGCGATTCTTCTCCCGTTCCTCTTCGGTTAGCTTGGATTCGTGGTTGCTGATGGCGGCATTGACCCGATGCATTTCCGCAAACAGGTCATTCACAGTTGTTTCCAGCCGTTCAGCATCTCGCCGGGTGTTAACGCTTCCGAGTGTCTGCACGATCGCTTCGTTGACAGTGTCTAGCCGCTGGTAGAGCGCATCCAGACTGAGGTTGTCGATATTCTCGCTCTTCATGGCGGCGATCTGGCCGGCGGAGGGCGCGCGGTTGAACCAATAGAGTGCAAATCCGCCGCCGCAGAGGACGAGCAAGCCGGCGACGATGCCTACGACGAGAGGGACTTGCGAGGAGTTGGAGCGGCGGAGTTTCAGGGGGCGGCGTTTAGCCGGCGCTGGCTGAGCTGGTTCCCGAATGATGCACTGTCGCACCGGAACAAGCCCCTGGCAGTTGGCGCAGCGAACGACAGGGTGTCGTGAGACGGTGTCATCGCTCACTTTGACGATTACCGCACATTGAGGACATTGAAGACGGATCATAACTGCGAAAGAATAGAATATTTTGCAGGGTTATGATGCCAGAAAAGAGAACCGGAAGCAAGGAGAAATGGGTGTAGAAACGGCGATGACAAATCCTGCCATGGATTCGCACGGCCTCCGGCTGATCATGGCGCCCCGGCGGGGGTCGGTAGGCAGCGCTTTGTTTCAACTTCACGACGTTGGTTTGGTGTTGAGATTTCGCGGGGACTGTCCCTGCCCGAATGGACAAGGGCTACCTGTCGTTTCATGTGACTACTGAGCCATCTATTTCGGCTTGCCCACACCCATCCTCGCCATACACTGACACAGAATTATCACTCCGTAGCCGCAAAGGTGGGCGACATGGGGGCAGGTCTCAATTCGTTCGTGCCGATCCTGATCTATGTGGTCCTGGTCATCGGCTTTGTCGTCACCAGCCTGGGGGCGGCCCATATCCTCTCGCCGTTCAAGCGAACTAAAGTCAAAGACACGCCTTATGAATCGGGCATGGATGTCATCGGCGATGCCCGCCAGCACTTCGATGTGAAGTTCTATCTCGTTGCTATCCTCTTCCTCGTGTTCGATGTGGAACTCCTGTTCCTCTATCCGTGGGCAGTGACAGCCTATCAACCGGTTGCTGAGAACGGCACGACGCCGGGCATTCCTGAAGTGCTGCGTGATCCAGTCTTTGCCGTCATGCTCGTGTTCCTCGTGACGCTGGGTATCGCCTTCGTCTATGCGTGGAAAAAAGGAGTCTTCAAATGGCGGTAGGCCTGCCCGAGAACGTGTTCATGGCCAAGCTCGATGCTTTGGCTAACTGGGTGCGTACCAACAGCTTATGGCCGATGCCCTTTGCGACTGCCTGTTGTGGCATCGAACTGATGGCGACCGGTGCTTCACGGCATGATCTGGCCCGATTCGGTGCTGAGGTGATGCGGTTTTCCCCCCGCCAGTGCGATCTGATGATCGTGGCTGGGCGGGTGGTCATGAAGATGCTGCCCGTGCTTCAACGCATCTGGCAGCAGATGCCTGAACCCAAGTGGTGTATCTCGATGGGAGCCTGTGCTTCGTCGGGTGGCGTCTTCGATACTTATGCAGTCGTGCAGGGTGTTGATCGGTTCATTCCTGTTGATATGTATGTGCCCGGCTGCCCGCCACGCCCCGAACAGTTGATTCAAGCCGTCATCGATCTGCAAGCGAAGATCTGCAAGACCGGTACCTTCTTCAGCAAAGAGTTCGACAGCCGTACCCAGTACACCGGTCCCAGCCAGGCAGTACCGAGGCCAACCAATGCTGTCGTTGCACCAGGTGATTACGCCACTGCGACGAGGCAGTGGGAGGGGACGGGGAAGGTGTTGTATGGAGAGCGCGGGGTGAGGACTTCGCTGGAGATACTGCCGGCGAAGAGATAGGAGTCAGAATCAGACGGCTGTCTGGTTCCCCTCTCCCCTGGAGGGAGAGGGGTTAGGGGTGATTGGGTGCGGAGACTTATACGTCGGGCTTACGCCCTGACGCTCGCAACGGAGAAGAGATGACACCGCAGGAAACGCTCGACAAACTGAAGGCGAAGATTGGTGCGGATGCCATCACGACGAGTGAGTTCCGTGATAACTTCCGCGCTCATGTGCCTAACGGCAAGCTGCTCGCTGCCCTCACCTGCCTCAAGAATGAGTGTGGCTACGACTTCCTTTCCGATCTCACCGCTGTCGATTACCTCGGTTACCCCACCGCCACGACCGATCGTTTCGCCGTGGTCTACTGTCTGCTCAATACAAACGATGGCAACCGCTTCTACGTCAAGACGATGGTGAACGATCCTGATCCGACGCTGCCCACTGCATCGCACCTGTGGGCCGGGGCGGATTGGCCGGAGCGGGAAGTCTACGACATGTATGGCATCAAGTTCGCCGGGCATCCTGATCTGCGAAGGATTCTGATGCCTGATGAGTTCACCTCGTATCCGCTGCGGAAGGACTACCCGCTGCGAGGACGAGGAGAACGGCATAACTTCCCGATACTCACCAGAGCAGAGGGATAAATAGTCCTGAGTGCTGAGTCCTGAGTGCTGAGTAAAGAAATGCTCAATGCTCCATGACCAGTGCTCAGAGGGAAACAGGAACAAGGAAGATAGCGTTCTCAGGACTTAGCACTCAGGACTCAGGACTTAAGCAAATGGCTCTGGAATTGCTCGATCCACAACTTGAGACGCATCCCCAGTTGGATGAGCGGGAGTTTCAGTGGACGCTGAACTTCGGACCGCAGCACCCGGCTACGCACACCACGCTGCGCCTGATTCTCACCCTCGAAGGTGAACGGGTCGTTCATGCCATCCCCGACATCGGCTTCCTTCATTCGGGCTTCGAGAAGCTGGGCGAGGATCTGAACCTCAACCAGTATGTGACCGTTGTTGACAGAATGAATTACACGTCGCCGCTGTGCAACGAAATCGCCTGGCACCATGTCTGCGAGAAGCTGATCGGCATCGAACTGACGCCACGCTGCAAGTACATCCGGGTCATCATCAATGAAATGATGCGTATTCAGGATCACCTGCTCAACATCGGCACCTGTGCTCTTGATCTCGGAGCCTTCACGGCCTTCCTTTATGCCTTCTACCAGCGGGAGTTGATTTACGATCTGTGCGAACAGATGTCGGGACAGCGGTTCCATTCGAGCTACACCCGTGTCGGCGGCCTGCTTTACGACATCGATGATGCCTGGATCGCCAAGATGCGTGAATTCCTCAAGGGATTCATGAAGATGTACAACGATGTCACCGGGCTGCTCAACCGCAACAAGATCTTCATTGACCGTCTCAAGGGTGTGGGTGTTCTGACCAAGGAAGAGGCGATCAATCGGTCTGCGTCGGGGCCGATTGCCCGGGCGAGCGGTGTGCTGCGGGATGTTCGTAAGGATGAGCCGTATCTGGCTTATAAGGACTTTGATTTCAAGGTCGTCGCCGCTAAAGATGGTGACTGTTTAGCCCGTTACCATGTGCGTATGCTGGAGATGCTCGAGAGCTACAAGATCATCAACCAGGCACTTGAAAACCTGCCCAGCGGACCGGTCAACGTCGATGTGAATGGCAAAATGGTGCTGCCTGACAAGACAAGCACCTGGCGAAG
This sequence comes from Gemmatales bacterium, assembly GCA_035430005.1. GTDB lineage: Bacteria > Planctomycetota > Planctomycetia > Gemmatales > HRBIN36 > JAEUIE01. The sequence goes on along the minus strand of DAOMFV010000057.1, from coordinate 24,119 downwards.
CATCGAAGGCATGATCCAGCACTTTGAACTGACCATGACCAACCGTGGCTTCAAGACGCCAGTCAACGAAGTGTATGGAGCGATTGAATCGCCGAGCGGCGAGCTTGGCTTCTACCTCGTCTGCGATGGCAGCGAGAAGAGCTGGCGGTGCCGGACTCGTCCACCAGCGTTTTACCATTTGGCCATGTTCCCTCACCTGATCAAGGGGCACATGCTGAGCGACGTGGTAGCGGTGCTGGGGAGCCTTTCGATTATCGCAGCGGAGCTTGATCGGTAAGAATAGGAGCCAGAAGCCAGGAGTCAGTAGCCAGAATGATGACAGCCCGACGCGCGAGCGAGGTTGGACCTCGCTAAGGCTGAACTCAAACGGCTATTGACTATGAACTGTCATCAGCCCCAAAGGGGCGAGAGAGGATAGCCCAGGGCAACGCCCTGGGTTAGGGGAGAACAAACAAGACTTCCTTGCCGCCCTGTAGGGGCGGTGGGGAGTGCAGAGAGATTGCTGAGATTACTCCGGGGGCTAACGCCGCCCGGCTCATAGAGGCGAGGAGCGTATGCCCGTATTGACACCGGCCATGGTGGAGAAGATCAAGGCCTTCATCCCGCGCTATCCGAGCAAGCAGGCGGTCACGCTGCCGGCGTTGCACATCGTGCAGGATGAACTGCGCTGCGTGCCCCGGGAAGCGATTGTCGAAATCGCGGCTCTTCTCGATCTCAAGCCGGCCGAAGTGGATGACACGCTCAGCTTCTATGGCTTCTATCGTGATGAGAAGCACAAGCTCGGCAAGCATCGGCTGTGGGTCTGTCGATCTCTGCCCTGCATGCTGCGTGGCGGCGAGCAACTGCTGGCTCATCTGTGCGAGAAGCTGCACGTGAAGCCGGGCGAGAATTCGAGCGATGGCAAGATCACGCTGGAGTTCGCCGAGTGCATCGGGGCGTGTGAACAGGCTCCGTGTGTGCTGGTGAATGATGAGATCAAAGGCAACATCGACGACGCCAAGGCTGATGCTTTGGTGGCAGAACTGAGGAAATAACGAACTCATGGCGAACTTCGAACCAGTCCTGCTCAAGAACGTCGGCGTGAAAGACAGCCATACGCTCAAGGTCTATAAGGATCGGGGTGGCTACAAGGGTCTCGACGCGGCCCTGGCCAAGTCGCCGGCGGAGTGCGTGCAGATCACCAAGGATTCTGCGCTGCGTGGGCGTGGCGGCGCGGGTTTCCCGACCGGCGTGAAGTGGACGTTTCTGCCGAAGGACTACACGGGGCCGATCTTCCTGTGCATCAATGCTGATGAGTCGGAGCCTGGCACGTTCAACAACCGCATCCTGATGGAAGACGATCCGCACCAGGTGCTCGAAGGCGTGATGATGGCCTGCTACGCCACCCGGGCCACGGTCGCCTACTTCTACATCCGTTACGAGTATGGCCACGCTTTCCGCCGGCTCGAAGCGGCGATCAATGAACTGTACAAGGCCAAGATGCTGGGCAAGGATGCGTGCGGGAAGAAGGGCTTCAACTGCGACATCTACCTGCATCGCGGTGCTGCTGCTTACATCTGTGGCGAAGAGACGGGGCTGATCGAAAGTCTGGAAGGCAAACGGGCCTGGCCTCGCATCAAGCCCCCCTTCCCTGCCATCGAAGGGGCGTTCCGCAAGCCGACCGTGGTCAACAACCCGGAGACGCTGGCCTGTCTGCCTCACATCTTCACCCGTGGCGTGCAGTGGTTCAAGTCGATCGGCGTGCCTGCTGACCCCAAGAACCCGCGCGATGTCGGCAGCTATGGTCCCAAGCTCTTCTGCGTGTCGGGCCATGTGAACAAGCCGAGTTGCTTCGAAGCTCCGCTGGGCATTACCTGTAGAGAAGCGATTGACGTCCATTCGGGCGGTGTGTGGAAGGGTCGCAAGGCCAAGGCTGTGGTACCGGGCGGCATGAGTATGGGCTTCCTCACCGAAGCGGAACTTGACTGCAAGCTCGACTTCAATGATCCCATCGCCAAGGGTTGTCTGGGTCTCGGTACCGCAGCGCTCATGGTCGTCGATGATGCCACCAACATGGTCGATGTGCTGTTCAACAGTTGCCGGTTCTTCAGCCATGAATCGTGCGGGCAGTGTACGCCGTGCCGAGAGGGTACGGCGTGGATGACGAAGATCCTGAGCCGCATTCGCCGGGGCAAAGGTGAGCTGAGCGATATCGATCAACTGCTCGAAGTGGCCAACACGATTGGCACGATGCCGGGGACAACGATCTGCGGACTCGCCGATGGTGCAGCCTGGCCGGTGAAGAACGCTGTGCAGAAGTACAAGCAGGACTTTGTGGACTTCATCAACAGCAAGCGTTCGATCATTCGTGCGGATGAGCTTGTTACTGCTGGGGCACACTAGGGTAGCTGAAGTCGTGAGACTTCAGTCAGGGGGCGTTAGGCGATTGCTCTGAAGTCTCACGACTTCAGCTACAAGAGGGAGGGCGAGCAACATGATTGAACAGGCCATCCCACGGGGGACGACATCTCGGAAGTACGCACAGATCGCGCTGATTCTCCTCTGTTTCACGCTGTTGGCGGGATGCAGGAAGGTCGAAGCGACGAACCCGGTGTTGACGCCGGAGGGTACCCGTGCTGGGGGGAACCAGCAGGGTGCCGGGCCGGGTGAAGGAGCGGGTGGGCGAAGCGCCATCCTACAGTTGCCGTTTGATCAAATAGCCAAGGCGAAACTGCTGAGCATTGGCTATGTTTACCGGATGGCATTGGCCTCTGGGAAGCCCCCGAAGGATGCAGAGGAGCTTGGTGCGGGTTCATTGAAGACCAAGCGGGACATGCAGGAGCATGAGGTCGAGGTGGTCTATGGGGTGAATCCGGCCAGGCTTGATAACCCTGCTGACTACATGATCGCCTGGGAGAAGGAACCAACCAACGATGGCTACCGCATGGTGATGATGGCTGACTTCACGACGGTGAAGTATGTCTCCAAGGCGGAGTTTGAGAAGATGAAGAGGGCGAAGTAGCATCGTGATTTAGTCCCAAGGGGGCGAGAGAGGATAGCCCAGGGCAACGCCCTGGGTTGGGGCAGGAAACAAACAATACTCCTGCCGCCCTGAAGGGGCGGTCGGGGGTTCGGAGGCATGGTTAGCGTGAGTACACGCAAACCATGGCACCCGATTCTGAAGATTGATCGACTACGAGCCAGGAACAACGCTATGGCAACGGTTTGGGTGAACGGACAAGCGGTGCAGATGAAGGATGGCGAGAAGCTGAACGCCATCGAAGCGGCGCAGCGCGTCGGGGTCGAGGTGCCACACTATTGCTGGCACAAAGACCTGACCGTCGTCGCCAGTTGCCGCATGTGCCTGGTCGAGATCGGCGACAAGAAGCCTGATGGCACCATCGCCATGCAGCCCCGTGTGGTACCCGGTTGTCAGACCCCTGTCAAAGATGGCAGCGTGGTGGTGACCGACTCGAAGAAAGCCAAGGACGCCCAGGCCGGCACGCTCGAATATCTGCTGCTCAATCACCCACTCGATTGCCCGGTGTGCGATCAGGCCGGCGAGTGCGATCTGCAGGATTACAGCTACAAGTATGGTCGAGGCTACAGCCGGCTGAAGGACGACAAGTTACAGAAGGCAGACAAGGATCACATCGGGGCGAATATCACGCTCTACACTGATCGCTGTGTCATGTGTACCCGCTGTGTCCGGTTCACCCGTGAGATCAGCGGCACCGGCGAGCTACAGGTCATCAATCGTGGAGCCTCGGCTGAAATCGACATCTTTCCCGGCCAGCCTTGCGACAACAAGCTGGCGGGCAACGTGGTCGACCTCTGCCCCGTCGGCGCGCTGTGCAGCAAGGACTTCCTCTACAAGCAGCGTGTCTGGTTCCTGCAGGATGCCGACAGCGTCTGCCCTGGCTGCTCGACCGGATGCAGCATCAACGTCGCCTCAAACAAGAACATCATCTACCGCCTGACGCCCCGCACCAATCCGGATGCTCAAGGCTCGTTCATGTGCGATGATGGGCGGTTCGGATTCAAACACATCAACGCAGCCCAGAGGCTGATGAGCCCGCTGGTGAAGACGGGTGATCGACATAGCCATGTCATGTGGGATGACCTGTTGCCTCGTCTTCGGCGAGAACTGAGCAACTCAGCCAACAAGCATGGCAAGGGGTTTGCTGTTGTACTCTCCCCTTACTTAACGGTCGAAGAAGCCTACCTGGCAGCGGTTTACTTCACCGGCTTGAACCAGAACGTTCGGCTGGTGTTGGGGCCGGTGCCGGTCGAAGGGCAAGACGACAAGTATCCGAAGGGGCCGCACGGCGAGCCGCCCGCCGCGGATAAGGTCAAGTTCACCATCCGCAAGGAGAAGTGCCCGAATCTTCGGGGCGTGGTGCCGGTGATCGATCACTTCCAGGACGACCTGGTCGAGTGGGACGACTTCATCGACGAAGTGAAGAAGGGTTCCATCAAAGCGGTCTATGCCGTCGGCGGCTACCCCGGTGCCTGGGTCTCGCCTGATGAAGTGGCAGCGATGAGCAAGCTCGAACTGCTCGTGGTGCAGGACATTCTTCCCTCAGCTCTTTCGACGGCTGCCAAGTACGTGTTGCCGGGCGGATCATTCGCGGAGAAGTCGGGGACGTTCGTCAACTTCAACCTGCTGGCACAGGGCATCAAGCAGGCGATTGTCGGGCCGGGCGAAGCTCGACCCGATGCACGCATCTTCATGGAGCTGATGGAACGACGCGGATTGTTCCATGCTTCGACGCTGCGGGCGGAGATCGCCAAGGCTATTCCTTACTTTGAAGCACTGGGCCGGGGTGATCTCGGCGAGTTCGGGGTGTTTCTGGGGAAGGGGAAGGCTGTTGGGGCGAATGCGTCTACGACTGCGGCGATGGCTGGATCATAACGAAGGTCAGAGTTCCACGGAGTACCGTGGAACTCTGACGCAGAATAACCCCTCACCCCCAACCCCTCTCCCTAGGAGGGAGAGGGGAGACAGAAACTGAAAGCTGATGGCTGATAGCTGACAGCTTTCGACTGAGAACTGACAACTGAAAACTGAGAACTGATATGTGGGAACTGCTGACACATCCCTGGGTGATACGAGGCATTGTGGCACTGCTGGTGCTGCTGATTGTGCCAGGTATCTGTGCGTACCTGATCTTTCTCGAACGGAAGATCGCGGCGTGGACGCAGGATCGTATCGGACCTAACCGTGTAGGGCCGTGGGGGCTCTTGCAGTCCATCGCGGATGGTCTGAAGTTCCTGCTCAAAGAACAGGTCATTCCCACTTACGTCAACAAAGTTCTCTACATGCTCGCTCCGGGGATCGGCGTGGGCTGTGCGCTGCTGGCTATCGCAGTGGTGCCGTTCGGGCCGACTTCGGTGAACTCTGCTGATCCGCATCAGTGGGTGATCGCACCTGGTGTGGATATTGGTATTCTCTATGTCTTCGCTGTCGGGTCGCTGACGGTCTATGCCATCATCCTGGGTGGCTGGGCGTCGAACAACAAGTACAGCTTCATCGGGGCGCTGCGTTCCAGCGCTCAGGTCATCAGTTACGAAATCCCGCTCGGCATGTCGATCCTCGGCATCATTCTGATGGTCGGCTCGATGAACCTGGAGAAGATCATCGATTACCAGATTCATCATGGCTGGTTCTTCCTGATTCAGCCGCTGCCGTTCCTGATCTTCTTCACCAGCGCCCTGGCGGAGAACAACCGCATGCCGTTCGACTTGCCCGAAACGGAGCAGGAACTGGTCGGCGGGTTCCACACCGAATACTCAGCCATGAAGTTCGCAATGTTCTTCCTGGGTGAATACTCGCACATGATCACGATCAGCCTGCTGTGCTCGGTGCTGTTCCTGGGCGGCTGGCACTTCCCCGGTCTGACGAGGGTGCTGGAGCCGGGCGAGTTTGAGACATGGGGCGGTGCGATTATCAAATTCCTGGTGCTGATGACCAAGATGATCCTGTTCATTTGCGTCATCATGCTGATTCGCTGGACCATACCCCGCTTCCGGTACGATCAGCTCATGGGGCTGGCGTGGAAGGTGCTGATTCCGCTGTCGCTGGGCAACCTGTTCTTCGCCATGATCGTCCGGCATTTCGGATGGTCGCCGTGGCTGCTGTTGCCGGTGAGCATCATTCTGTTCCTGGTGCCTGGGGCGGTGTCGCTGTGGCAGCAGGATCGGGAGGAGCGTTTGCTGAAGGGGAAGCTGGCGGGGGTGTAAGGTAGCTGAAGTCGTGAGACTTCAGTTTGGGGTGCGAAGCGATTGCTCTGAAGTCTCACGACTTCAGCTACATGTACGAGAGAATGAACCATGCCGATCAGTGCGAACGACGTGAAATGGGTGGAGCAGCCCAAGCTGACGCTGATGGAAAAGCTCTATGTGCCTGCCATCGTTTCCGGCCTGGGAACGACGATGCGGCACATGTTCAAGACCATGGCAGGCGGCGGGGTGACGGTCTCGTTCCCGGAAGAACGCCCGGTGGTGCCGCCCTATTTCAAGGGGGTGCATCGGCTCAATCGGGATGAACAGGGGCGCGTCAAGTGCGTTGCCTGCTACCTGTGTAGCACCGCTTGCCCGGCACACTGCATCGATATCGTCGCTGCGCCTTCGCCATGGAGTGATCGGGAGAAGTATCCTGAGACCTTCGTGATCGATGAGCTGCGCTGTATCTACTGCGGCATGTGCGAGGAAGCCTGCCCGGTGGACGCCATCGAACTGACGACCTTGTTTGATCTCACCGGGGCGAGCCGAAGCGAGATGATGTTCGATAAGGAGAAGTTGCTGTCGGTCTATGATCAGACCAAGGACACGACGGATCCGATCCGGACGTCTCGCGGCAAGCTGGGGCCCTGCTCGGAGTTGAACGAGGGAATCAAGTACTCGAACCCGAACAGGGAGAATGCACAATGAGAGTTGATTGTAGTCCTCACTCGGAGAGTGAGGACTGCAATCCAGACCATCACGACGGAGCGTGATAGCAACCATTTATTATCTTGTCTCATGAGCGGGGCACGATAAAACCTAGTTTGTCCGATTCAGATGGAAGCACGATGAGCAAGTTCTTTTCCTGGCTGGTCACTTACTGGTATCTCGTCCTGCCACTTATTACAGGGTTTGTGGCTATCGTCACGTTGCTCCCTCATCCGGGCAAGGGTGCCCAGGGGAAGATCAAGGCAGGGCTGGCAGCAGGTGTGCTCACGATCCTGCTCATCGGGCTGTTGCTCATGCGGTCGTCCGGTTATGTCTCAGTGGACCTCTTCTTCGACGCTTTCGCCATCGTCACCATCGCCTCAGCAGCTGCAGTTATCGTACAGTGCAACCCGGTGTACTCAGCTCTCTACTTTGCCATCACGGTTCTTGGCGTCTGTGGTCTGTTCCTCATCAAATCAGCTTCCTTTCTGGCGGCGGCGACAATCATCGTCTATGCCGGGGCAATCATCGTCACGTTCCTGTTCGTCATCATGCTGGCACAACAGACGGGTCTTGCTGATTATGACCGCCGCTCCCGCGAACGCATCTTTAGTTGCCTGGCGGGATTTGTGCTGCTGGCCGCGATCCTGTTTATCATCGAAAAGAACTTCGCCGTCAAGGATGATCCGACGTTGGTGGTTTCCACACTGAAAGAAGCCCAGTCGCTGACAGCTCCCGGCCGCTACCCGCGTACCGGAGTGGAGATCTTGGAGACGCTACAGGTCAAAGGCAAGCCTACCGAGATGGTGATGATGCAGCAGTTCGACGCCCTCTCCGCCTGGCCGGAGGCTGAAGCCACCAGAGTGCAGGCGAGTAAATCGTGGACCGAAGCCCGCACCCATCTGCAGGCCAACCAGGCTCCCAGAGCTCATTCAGCGCTCTCGGCCCTATATGCCATTGCGGACAGAATGGAAGACGCCCATAACCGTTTCAGCAGCGTGCTGTCTATCTCGACGACTCCGAGCCTGTTTCACAACAGACTTTCCGAGAAGCGGCAGGGTACTGATCACGTCAATGAACTGGGTCGATCACTATTCGGCGATTACCTCTATGCAGTGGAACTGGCGGGCACGCTGCTGCTGGTCGCCACCATCGCCGCCATCCTGATTGCTCAGGAGCCTGTACGAAAGAAGGTGGCAGCGTGAGCGCCTTGCTGCATAACTACGTGATCGTCGGAGCTATCCTGTTCGGGCTGGGAGCGATCGGCTTCCTGACCCGGCGCAACCTCATCGTCATGTTCCTGTGTGTGGAAATGATGCTGCAGGGAGTGGCGCTGAACCTGGTGGCCTTCGGCGACCTGCACAAGAACTTCATGGGCCAGTCGTTCATCGTCTTCATGCTCACCGTGGCGGCATGCGAAGCAGCGATGGCTTTGGCCGTGTTCCTGGTGCTTTATCGATCACGCCGCACGCTCGATGTCAGTGTCTGGCAGGAGCTGCGTGATCCGGGGCAGGAAGCGATCGTCGATACTGAGCCGCTCCCGGCCGAAGCTGGGGCAGAGCCTGTGGAATATCCGAAACTGATCCCGGCGGGCGTGATGCCAAAGCCTCTGCAGACGACCGAAGCAGGAGAGAGCGCGACAGAGGAGGTCACCCGTGTTTAGTGGACTGGCAGGCAACCTGATCCTGATACCGCTGTTGCCCCTGGTGGCGGCGATCGTGATCGCGCTCCTGGGGAAGAAGTATCTGAAGGAACAGAGCCATTGGCCGACGATCATCTCGTTCGCGCTCAGCTTTTTTCTATCGATGATGGTGCTGAACGAAGTACAACACTTCGCTGTGCCGGGAGCTGGCAAGGCGGAGGAAGCACAGATTGTTCCGGTCTATAGTTGGATCGATATCGGCAACTTGAAAGTGGAGGTGGCCCTAAGGGCTGATCCGCTGACGGCGATGATGCTGGTGATGGTGACGTTCATCAGCATGCTGGTAGCGATCTTCAGCCGGGGCTACATGAAAGGCGATCCGGGCTATCCCCGGTTCTTCGCGGCGGTTGCTCTCTTTGTCTTCTGCATGACCATGCTGGTGCTCTCGAACAACTTCCTGCTGACGTTTGTCTTCTGGGAAGGGGTGGGCCTGTGCAGCTACCTCTTGATCGGCTATTGGTTCAAGAAACGAAGCGCCTCGGCGGCGGCACGCAAAGCGTTCCTCGTCAACCGCATTGGCGACTTCGGGTTCATTCTCGGCATCATCCTGATCTGGGCCACGGTCGGTTCGCTCAATTATGACGATGTCTTCGCCAACGCCCATAAGATCGGCACCATTCCGCTTCACTGGATCTGCCTGTTCCTTCTGATGGGAGCGATCGGCAAGTCGGCTCAGTTCCCGCTGCATGTGTGGTTGCCCGACGCCATGGAAGGCCCGACGCCGGTCTCCGCTCTCATCCATGCCGCCACGATGGTGACGGCTGGAGTGTACCTGGTGGCCCGCAGTTCGCCGCTGTTCGCTCTCGATGCCGAGGTGCAGTTGCTCTTGAGCCTGATCGGCGTCGCAACGGCGTTGATCGCGGCTGTTACCGCATTGACGCAGACTGATCTCAAGCGGGTGATGGCTTACTCTACCGTCAGCCAGTTGGGTTACATGTTCATGGCCCTGGGAGCGGGAGCAGGCAACGAGGCGCTGGTGACGTATGCCGTCATCGCCGCCATGTTCCACCTGTTTACCCACGCTTTCTTCAAGGCCCTGCTCTTTTTGGGTTCTGGTTCGGTAATGCATGCCATGGGGCACGTGATCGACATGCGGCGGTTCAGCGGACTAAGGCATGTGCTGCCGATCACCCACCTCACATTCCTCATCGGGGCGGCGGCTCTATCGGGCATTCCCCCGTTCGCCGGCTTCTACAGTAAGGACGAAATCCTGATGGTGCTGGCCTACGCCGGCAAGGTGGGGAGCTATGCCGAGTCGTTCCGCATCATCTACTACGTCGCTATCTTCATCGCCTTCCTGACCGCGTTCTACACCTTCCGGGCCTACTTCATGACCTTCTGGGGCGAGAAGAAGCTGCCCCCCGAAGCTGAAGGACATGCCCACGAGGGTAGCTGGTGGATGACCGGGCCGCTGGTGATCCTGGCTGTCGGGGCGCTCGGCATCGGGTATTTCACCGGGCCGATGTCGTACTGGTTCAGCTATCTTCTGGAACGGACGCCCGGCTTCCTTCCCCTGCACGATGTGCCTCACATGTACGATGAAGCGGTCGGCACGCATCATGCCTCAGCGTGGATCATGTACACGAGCATTGCCGTGGCATCGATGGGTGTACTGCTGGCCTTCGTGATGTACATAGCGAAGCCGGCTCTGGCAAACTCGACAGCTAAGAGCATGGGCGGACTGTACACGCTGTCGCTGAACAAACTCTACTTCGATGAGATCTATAACTTCTTCCTGGTGAAGCCTGCTGAGGCATTGGCTTCATTGCTTCGCTGGGTGGATTCCAACATCGTCGATGGGCTGGTGGACTTCACGGGAAGACTGTCGGCCCAGATCGGTAAGGTGCTGCAGCCGGTGCAGAACGGGCTGGTGCAGTACTATGCCCTGGCCACGCTGCTGGGCTTGGCGGCATTCGCGGTGGTTCTGGCTTCGAGACTCTATCAGTAACTGGGATCGCTTGAATGGATAAGGCACTAGGACAGGCGTTACTGCTGACCATGATCTTTCTGCCGCTGCTGATGGCAGTAGTAGTCATCTTTATCGGTTCGGGCAACCCCGGACTGGTGAAGCGACTCAGCCTCGGCACGACTCTCGTGACGTTCGCTTTGGCAGTGATACTGTGCATCAGCTACAAACCCGCCAGCATGGACGATAAGCACATCACTCCAGGACGCCCTCTGGCGACCGCGAACGATCCGTTTCAGCCTGACAGTCAGTTCACAATTGAAGAAACCTGGCTGACCTTTCATCCAGGCGGCAACACCACCGGGCCGGTTGAGATCAAGTTCCATCTCGGCGTCGATGGACTAAGCCTCTGGCTGATGGCCCTGACTGCCCTGTTGATGATTCCCTCGGTGTTGATCTCTTGGAACACGATCACCGACCGCCCGGCCGGGTTCTATGCCCTCTTGCTCACCCTCGAAACGGGTATGCTGGGAGTGTTCAGCTCTTTCGACATCATCCTCTTCTATGTTTTCTTCGAGTTCACTCTGTTGCCCTTGTTCTTTATCATCGGCATCTGGGGCGGACCGCAAAAGCGGTACGCTGCCCGGAAGTTCTTCATCTACACCCTGACCGGCAGCTTACTCGGCCTCGTTGCCCTTGTCGGCCTGATCCTCAGCCGGGCGGGCCTCGATGGCGGACGTATCACGTTCAACATCATCGAACTGGTGCATAACACGGCGGTGAACGGCTCCATCCCTTATGGGTTGCAGTTCTGGCTTTTCCTCGGGCTTTTTGCCGGGTTTGCCATCAAGGTGCCTCTCTTCCCGTTCCATACTTGGTTACCGCTGGCTCACGTCGAAGCTCCCACAGCCGGCTCGGTCTTGCTGGCCGGTGTGCTGCTCAAGCTCGGTACCTATGGGTTCCTTCGCCTGTGCCTGCCGCTGCTGCCCGAAGCCACAGTGATGATCGGTGTGCCGCTCGTCTGTTCGCTGGCGATCATCGGCATCATCTATGGTGCGATGTGTGCCCTGGCTCAGGACGACATTAAAAAGCTGGTCGCCTACAGTTCGGTGAGCCACCTCGGCTTCTGCATGCTGGGCATGTTTGCCCTCAACGCTGAAGGCATAACCGGCTCCGTTCTGCAAATGGTCAATCACGGTCTGTCGACCGGCATGCTCTTCCTCATCGTCGGCATGGTCTACGACCGGTATCACAGCCGGTCGCTCAAAGAGATGGGCGGTCTGGCGTCGAAGCTCAAGCTCATTGGCTTCTTCATGGTCTTCGCTGTGATGTCGAGTGCCGGGTTGCCTGGCCTCAATGGCTTCGTCGGCGAGTTCCTCTGCCTGGCTGGCATCTGGACAATTAGCCCGATCTACACGATGCTGGCAGCCCTGGGCGTGCTGCTGGGTGCCTGGTACCTGCTGACGATGCTGCAGAAGGCGTTCTTCGGGCCGCTGAAGGAGCCGGGCAAGCCGGCGGAACAGGAAGACGATCATGGCCATGCTCATGACGATGGTCACGGCCATGCTGGCAGCCACGCTGCTCATGACGATCATGGTCATGGAGTGATTAAGGATCTGGATTTCCGAGAATGGATGATCCTGGCCCCCCTGGCGTTCTTCTGCCTGTGGATTGGCGTTTATCCGAAGCCGTTTATTGATGTGATGAAGCCGGAAGCGACGGCCCTGGGGGCACGCTATGTTGAGCCGCTGAAGGCTCTGCCGATGAGTTCCTCGATACTTGCTCCAGTTCGGATGCCGGGAGGTAAGCGCTAGTGGATACGAATTACCTGGCATCGCTTGCGAGTTCAGTGACACTGGTGGCCCCCGAAGCCATCGTGATCCTGGCGGCGTGCGTTTACTTTCTGGTCGCACCGTTCTTCAAGAGCGAGTACTTCTGGTCTCGGTTCAGTTTGATCCTGCTGCTGCTTTCGGTCTTCCTTCTGACGCCGGCTCCGCCGGAGATAGCAGGCAACGGGCTGTTTCGCTCGGATTCCCTAAGCATCTTTATCCGCTGGATCGGGTTCCTTTCTGGTGGCGCGCTGGTGATGCTTTCGATGGGAAGAGTCTCTGATCGATATGCCGGGGAATACTACGCCTCGCTGCTGATCACTGTAGCCGGCACCAACCTGGTCGCCTGTTCGAACGACCTGATCACGCTGTTCCTGTCGCTGGAACTGATCAGCATCCCGACGTACCTTCTGCTTTATCTGCTGCGAGCCTCGGAACGATGCAGAGAAGCGACGACGAAGTACTTCCTGCTCAGCATCTTCTCGTCGGCTCTGCTGCTCTACGGCATGAGCTTCTTCTTCGGCAGCACCGGGACGACGAATTTCGAAGGCATGCGGCAGACGCTGCGGTCGGTTTCGCCAAGCCAGTACCCCGAAGTGCTGACGCTGGGCCTGATCTTCGTGATGGCGGGTCTCGGATTCCGATTGACCGCTGCTCCGTTCCACTTCTATGCACCCGATGTTTATGAAGGGGCACCGGTTCTCCCCGTCACGCTACTGTCGATCATTCCCAAGATCGCCGGCTTGGCCGCCGTCTATCAACTGATCCATGCCACGCTGTTGATCGATCATGGCACAGCCGAGTCGCCCATCGCCGAGCAGGCACGTGATCTGTTCTGGATCATGGCTCTGGTCTCGATGGTGCTGGGCAACGTGCTGGGACTCTTACAGAACAACATTCGCCGATTGATGGCCTACTCCGGTGTGGCTCATGCCGGCTACATGCTGTTTGGCCTGGGTGCTGCGGCAGCGACGCCGGGTGGACTGAGTGGCGATGGCATGTCAGGCCTGACGGCAGTCTTCTTCTACCTGATCATCTACACAATCATGACATTGGGTGTGTTCGCTGTGCTGCGGTATCTAGAGAACAGCCATCACCCCTGTGAATCAATTGACGACCTGGCCGGGTTGGGACAGACGAACCCTGCCTTGGCGTTTTTCATGGCGGTGTTCCTCTTCAGCTTGACTGGGTTGCCGCCCACGGCAGGATTCTGGGGCAAGCTGTATCTGTTTCTGGCGGGCTGGAACTCTGACGTGCATCATTACCGGGTGCTGGCCATCGTGATGGCGATCACCGCCGCCATCGGGGCATGGTACTATCTGCGGGTCATCGGCGTGATGTATCTGCGGCAGAGCGTGAAGCCGTTGCATCCGCGTATGCAGCCAGCAGCGTTCCTGGTAATCGCGGCGTGCGGCGTGCTGACGCTGATCAGCTTCGTGGTGCCGAACTGGTTCATGAACCCGGCGCGGGACGCGACGAGGCCGGCGGCGACAGCGAGGCGATAGACGGGCAGAAATCAACACGATCTGATCCTGAAAGGATCACCTGTAATAGCCCAGGACTTCAGTCCTGGGTTTTTACATCAAGCCATCCTCTGATCCTGAAGGGATTACCTGTAATGCGGAGACGGTAGTCCTTTCAGGACCAACGTGACAAACGGGCGTCCCTTACTAGGTGATCCTTTCAGGATCAAAGAGTCCGTGCTAGACTAATGACAGCACCCCACCAACGAGCATCATCTCATGGAACGCATCCCCAATAATTCCTGGCCAATCACCAGCGATGCCCCGGCGGCATTGGCGGAGTATGCCAAACTGATCGGCATCGATCCGGCCATTGAATGGCAGATGGAATCGAGCGAGCAACTGGCTCTCTTGGCGCTGTTACAGAACATGAAGCCCGAATGTGCCATCGAAGTCGGCTCGCGCTGGGGCGGGAGCATTCAGATACTGAGCCGGTTCGCCAAGCGGGTGATCTCGGTTGATATCGATGACACCTGCCAGGCCCGTCTGGGGCCAAAGTACCCCAATGCCGAGTTCGTGACGGGCGATTCGGCGGTGACGCTGCCGGTGCTGATGAAGAAGTTGCAAGCGGAAAATACTAAAGTGGGTTTCCTGTTGATTGATGGCGATCACTCAGCCAAGGGCGTCAAGAATGATATCCACAGCCTGATCGGGTATGTGCCGTCCTGCCCGATGTATGTGATTATCCACGACAGTTTCAACCCTGATGTGCGCGAGGGAATTCTTTCGGCTCGCTGGGCCGAGAATCAGCACATGCATTCGGTGGAGATCGATTTCATTCCCGGCGTGCTGCATCACGGCGGCGAGGCTCACCGGGAAATGTGGGGTGGGTTCGGGCTGGCGGTATTGCGACCGGAGAAGCGACCGGGATCGCTGACGATCTCGGCCAGGAAAGACGCCCTCTACCGGGCGGCACTACGCCACTCGGTACACTGGTTCTTCGATCCACCAACGTTGACGAAGCGTGCAGCACGGAAACTGGGCCGGCTGGTGGGGATTACTTAGTCGAGACATCAACAAAGAAGCACTTCACGTCGAAACATGAAGTGCTTCAATTTCATGCATCAGCCTTACACAATCGGGCTGAAAAAGATTAGATACCAAACACCGTTAATTAGCTGCAAGATACTACCTCCACCTGGCGGCACTTGTGGAGGAAGTTTAGGAGGTGGTGGTGGAGGATTGAAAGTGCCGTCATCAAAACCAGAATCCCAGCGTGCGACAATCCAACCATTACTGCTCAGTTCGTAAACCCAGTCGGCTCGTGTCGTTTGTACCGTTGCGAAAAGTGCCAAGAACGCGACGAAAGTAAGTACTAATCGCTTCATTGCGAAAACCTCCTATCAGGAATAAAGAGACTAGAGACTTACCTAAATTAACTAAATACAGATAAAAGAACGAGGCCAGATGTTAAACAGGGAAGAATAGGTAAAATAGCGTATTTGACGCAAGCATAAATACAGTAGATATTTCGGACGATTACTAGCAAAATGTGCTAAACTGATACATGCTGCACAACCGTTACAACCCTCACCAGAACAGGCATGTACCTGACAGAATCTGATCCGACTCACACCTGTACCGTCTCCATCGTGGCAAATCCGATGGTGCCGTCCGACGATGCAGAACACGAGTTTGAAACCACGGATGGTGAGCACGCCTCGCTCCTGGAACAACTCGATCCCCCCGATCTTCTCGATCTTCCCGTCTCAGAAGATGACCGTATCATCGGCCGTTATCGACTCATGCGCAGCTTGGGCCGGGGAACTACCGGGATTGTCTGGCTCGCGCAGGACATGGATAAAGTCGGGCGGGATGTCGCGTTGAAGATCATGCATGCCGACGAACATGACGAGTATGTCATGGCTCGCTATACCTGCGAAGTGCGGGCTCTCGTTCGGATGGACGATCCTCATATCGCTCGTATTTGGGAAAACGGGCAGACCGCCGACGGTAAGCTCTACATCGCCATGGAACTGGTGCAGGGTGTGCAGCTAAGCAAGTTCTGCGAAGCGTGGAGCCCTCAGCTTCGTGAGCGTATCGCCCTGGTGATCAAGATCTGCCGGGGTTTACAACATGCCCACCAGCGAGGCATCCTGCACCGTGACCTCAAGCCAGCCAACATCCTGGTGACACATCACGACGGCGAGGCGATACCCAAGATTATCGACTTCGGCCTCGCCAAATCGTTTCACAAGCCGCTGCTGCCCGGCTCCGCCGATACGACACAGATGGGATGCCTGCTCGGCACCATCGGTTACATGAGCCCCGAGCAGGCGAACACGGCTACCCGCGAAGTGGACACCCGCAGCGACGTCTACTCGGTGTGTGCCATTCTGTATGAGTTGCTCACTGGCACGCTACCGATTCCACGAGAAGAGTTGAACCGGGTCTCGCTGGCCAAGGCATTAGAGATGATCCAGCACCGCGAGCCAGACCTGGTGAGCCGGCGAGTGCAAAAAGACAAGGCTCAGGCAACGCACGCGGCCCGCTGCCAGTTGCAGCCGCCGAAACTGATCGCGCTGCTCCAGGGCGACCTCGACGCCATACTGCAAAAGGGGCTCTCCAAAGAACGCGATCAACGTTACCAGTCAGCCGGCGAACTGGCCGATGATCTGGAACGCTATCTGACTGGTGGCGTGGTACATGCTCGCCGACGCACTTCCTGGTATGTCATCTACAAACTGTTGCGGCGAAACTGGAAGACTGCTCTGACAGTCTGTTTTCTGTCGGTAATGTTTTTCGTCAGCTGGGTAGGCATGGCCTTCGGCATTTTTTGGGCACTGCAATCACGGGATGAGGCCAGGACAGCTCAATCATCTCTGCAAACATCGCAAGAACATGAACGAAGCCTGAAACTTGACGCGGAAAAATCAAGCAGCTTTTTGGAGCAAGTCTTAAGTTATCCGCAGCCAAATAAGATGGGGCAGGATATCAAACTGCTCGATACTTTGGAATTAGCTCAAGCAAAGATCCGTTCCAGCTTCAGCGAACAGCCCCGTGCCGAAATGATGGTCCGACTGGCACTCGCCCGGTCCTATCTTCGGTTAGGGAATGGCGCACGCGCCAGAGAATTGATTGAGCCAATACTGGAAAGGAATGACATTACCACTGCTGAACACAAGCTGCACTGGATACAGGCAGAAAGCCTGATGATTCAATCGCTGATATCCCAGGAGTATTTTGATGAAGCGATGGAGCGATGTCGTTCCCTCCTGGCTCAATCACCGGATCTTGCTTCACCGACGTTGCGACCCCAATGGCTGTCGCTCTACCCCAACTATGCCAAGCTGCTGGTCAGACAACAGAAGTTCGAAGAAGCAGTTCAAATGCTTGAGAATGTCTTACACTCACCTCCAATAGAGAAGGAGGGCGAAATCTCGGAAATCTGGATGCTGCGGAATACCCATGCTGCCGTGCTCTGTGACTGGGCCAAGCAAGACAAAGAAATCAGTGGCAGAGCAATTTACGTGCTTCGGGGTTATCTTGAGCAGGCAAAAACCATGAAGCCTACTGCACCCATGCTTATTCATTTGCAAAGCCGTCTCGCTGAACTCTACAGCCAAGATGGCGATGTCGCCCAGGCAAAGGGCCTCCTGGAACATTTGCTCGATACCCTGGTGGAATCCTATGGCGAAGATCACATGAATACGAAAATGATTCAGGGCAACCTGAGTCAACTCTATTTGAAACAGGGTCAGCTTCGGCAGGCGAGAGGATTGTTGCTGAAGATCCTGACATGGCAGCGAGCGAGGTTTGGCGCTCAGCATGAACTGACCCAGCAGACGCTATCAGCGCTGAGTTCTCTTTCCGAAAATCAAGGGCGCTACTGGCAGGCGCTGGGCTTTTCTGAAGAGCTGTATGAGGGTCAGTGCCTGTCGCTGACCAAGAGCAACCCACTCACGCAGGCGACGCTGAAACAATGCCAAACGCTGGCATGCAAAGCGGGGATGCAGTGGATGGTATGGTCGCTGGGGGGATGGTAGGGGATGGTAACATTTCCAGACCCTTCCTGGCCTGGCTAACATCGAAGGCTCCTTCGGAGCCGGAACCAGTTTTGGCCTCGATCAATGTAAATGGTGCGAGGCGATTGCACGCGACTCCCTCGCTGGCGCGTCGGGCTGTCATCGGTGCTACCGCCTGGTCTTCTCTAGTTCCTGCTTGATCTTCTTCTCCAGTTGCTGCCTCACTTCGGGGCCCCAGCCTTCGTGGGTCGCCAATAACGCGCCATCGGCGTCGAGGACAACGAAGAAGGGGGTGACATTGGCGCCGTAGCTGGCTACCAGCGGACGACCGTTGGCGACCTTGAGTAATGCGCCTTTGGGTTCATTGATTGTGGGAAGCTGGTTGCTGGCATCGGTTGAGGAGAGGAGCAGGCAGCCAAAGGTGTTGGCCCCCAGGCGTTGTTGCCAGGCGGGGATTTCGACTGTGAGGTATCTGGTCAGTTCAGAGCCCGGTTGCAGGAAGACGATCATGCAGGGTTTGCCTCGGCACT
The DNA here is from genome assembly GCA_035430005.1 of Gemmatales bacterium. Classification (GTDB taxonomy): domain Bacteria; phylum Planctomycetota; class Planctomycetia; order Gemmatales; family HRBIN36; genus JAEUIE01. The sequence continues at coordinate 5,752 of DAOMFV010000057.1, read as the reverse complement.
GGTTCGAGCTGACCGATTGGCCGGTGGGCGTCAGCAGGGTGAACGAGGGGGTGAGTTGCCCGATAGGAATCGACGGTTCGATGGTTTCAAACTTGGCCTGTTGTACGCTGAGGCGGTTGTCCATACCGGCCTGTACCGTCGAGAGGAGCGTGGTGATCGCTTCTCGATAGGGCGAGTGGCCGGGTGCGCTGAGGTAGCGTTCGAGGCGGGTGGCGAGTCGTTGCCAGGCGATGCGGGCCTGGGCATCGTGAGGGTGGCCGGCCAGCATGGCGACTTCTTCCTGATAGAGCTTGATCTGCTGGATATCCTTACGGCGTTCATCGAAGATCGGCCCTACAAGGACTTCCTGCTTGACGAGTTCATACTCGGTGATGATGCGGCCGGTGACGTTTTGATGAGCGGGGGCACGGCGTTCGACGGTGCGCTCGACTTTGGTGGGCAACGTGGCTTTGGGAGTGAAAGTAAGTTTGTCGGTGCGTCGCCAGCCGGTGGTGTCGGCTCGTGGATGCTCCCAGTCAACCGATTGCTGAACGCCTTTGATGTTGAGGTGGGCAGAGTTCTCCTCAGTGGGCATCCAGGTGAAACGACGTGGCAGCCGGGAAGATTCAGCGACTTCCCAGGTGCCCCCCGGTTGGATAGTATCGGCGGGCAGCGGCAGGATAAAGCCACTTTCCCAGGTAGCGGGGCCGTCGATGATCAAGGCCATGCCGGTGGGTGCGGTGCAGGAACTGATCTTGCCGCGCTGATTGATGTTGGCGCGGGTAAGGTGAACGGAGAGAGCCTGTTCGACTTTGGAAACGCCCTGCTGAACGAGTTTGGTGCAACAAGCGACCTCGGCGGAGGTGTCACTGACGCTGAGGACGATGACCCGCACTTCAAGCTGGTACTGGTTGAGGAGTTGAATGCTCTGGCCAAGGTTGGTTTCCTTGACGGTGCCTCGGTAGAGATACTCCTGACCGACTTTCCACTGAGGGGTGGGCAGGGTCGGCGTGGGATCGGCGAGGAGCAGGATCGATAGTATCAGAGCAGGCATTCACGCCTCCATGCGCAGGGATGATGCCCCAGTATAACGGGGATTGTGGGGGTGGCAATTGCAGGTTAGAGTGGAAGCATGAAGCTGCGGAATATCATCAAGTTGAGCTTGCTGGCCATCCTGCTCATAGGAGTGGGAGTCGTGGCATGGGCAGTGAATAAGGCTTTAAATGCCCGCATCGGGCCAGAGCGTGTATTTAGTCTGGATCATCGGCCCGAGTTTCTGACGGAGGCATTGGCGTTGGATATTGCTCAAAAGACGTTGAAGATGAGTAAGTACCACAGGCATTGGGAACCGCGAAAAGACGGGAGATCAACGGCACCTGATGGCCGAGTGGATGAATATATATCGAGAAATGGCTTGAACCCGAACCTCGCCACCATCATGCTTGCCTCGGGCGATTTCGACATCATCGTTAGTATGGAGCTCAAGGGAGATCGGGTAGTCAGTCAAACGGTATTGCCGAAGTAGGCCGAGCTTGTCGTTGGACGCTTGAAATCTCGCACGTCGGGCTGACGCCCTGACGCTCGCCTCAAACGTTCCCCGCTTCCTTGCCTTTCCGTGGGTCATGCCAGTCGTAGCACTTATGACGTTGCCGTGACAGTGGGTTATCAATGAGTCGAGAGGGGAACGCTCAGACGGTGTTGCTCGTTTGGGGCGTGCCGTTTATGCTGGCAATGCTGCTGTGGAACCACGGGGACAAGCCCCGTGGCTCTTTATCTATTCCTTACGTTGTTTTCCATGCCCGCTGACTCTCCGAAACTCAACATCGTCTTCGCTTCCGCCGAGGTTGCGCCGTTTTCCAAGACGGGCGGCCTGGGCGAGGTGTTGATGTCGCTCCCCAAGGCTCTTGCTGCCCGGGGGCACAATGTCTGCGTCTTCACGCCGCTCTATAACTGTGCGTGGAAGGCGGGACTGCCGATCACGCCGACGAATATCAAGATCGAGACCGATATCAATGGTCATCGTGTCGGGGGACGTATCTGCCGTAGTCAGTTACCTGGCTGCGATGTGCCGGTCTATCTGGTGGAGCATCACGACTACTTCAGCCGCGACGACAAGCTGTTTGGCCACACCCTCTACCAGTTCAAGGCGACTGAAGGGTACATGCAAGACTATCCGGACAACGATGCCCGGTTCATCTTCTTCACACGCGCCATTCTCGAAGCCCTCCCTGCCCTGGGCATCAAGCCCGACATCATCAACGCCAACGATTGGCAGACAGGGCTTCTACCGGTCTATCTCGATGTTCATTACGCCAATGTGCCGGAACTGGCCCAGGCCCGCAGCGTGTTCACGATTCATAACCTCGCCTACCAGGGACGCTTCAGCAAAGAGACGATGTGGACAGCCCGGCTCGGATGGAATCTCTTCCGGCATGATCTGCTCGAGTTCCACGATGGGTTGAACCTGATGAAGGCGGGCATCGTCGCTGCTGATGCAGTGACGACGGTGAGCCGACGTTATGCGGAGGAGATCACCTGGAAGGAACATGGCGAAGAGCTGGACCCTGTGCTGCGAACGCATCGCTACAAACTGTTCGGCATCAACAATGGCATCGACTACGCCATCTGGGACCCGGCTGTCGATCGACACATTGCCCGGCACTATGGCCCTGCCGATGTGCAACAGGGCAAGGCGGCATGCAAGGCTGATCTGCAGGCGAAGGCGATGCTGCCGCGCCGGCCTGATGTTCCACTGGTGGCGATGGTCACACGATTGGCGGAACAGAAGGGGCTGACTCTGGTCAAGGACGCTGCCCACCAGATGATGCGGATGGGCATTCAGTTCATCATCCTCGGCACCGGCGATGAGGAGTATCACCACTTCTTCCGCAGCCTGGCCCAGCAGTACCCGCATCAGGCGTCGGCGGCTCTGGAGTTCAACGAATCACTGTCGCACCAGATCATGGCCGGGGCAGACATGTTCCTGATGCCCAGCAGGTTTGAGCCATCGGGGCTGAATCAGTTGTACAGTTTGAAGTATGGCACCATCCCCGTCGTTCGTGCTACGGGCGGGTTAGTGGATAGCGTCATCGACTGCAACGACTACACCTGGGAAATGGGTACCGCCAACGGGTTCAGCTTCGGCAACTACGATGCGGGTGGGCTGCTGTGGGCTTTGAAGCGTGCGGTCGATTGTTATCATCAGTCGCCATCAACGTGGCTGCAGTTACAGAAGAACGGCATGGCGGCGGACTGGTCGTGGGAACGCGGTGCGGCGGGGTATGAGGATGTGTATCGAAGGGTGTTGTCGCATTAGAGCCCAAGGTAGTAAACATGACGAAACGTAAACGCCCCATCGTCTGGGTGATCATGCATTACGAAATCATGTTCGATGATCACATCGATTCTTTGCAGTTCCATGTGTCATCAACACGCAAAAAGGCGGAGGAGTACATCGACAACCATGGCATGTCGCATTATTCGTGGTGGCAGATTCATTCGCATCGGATTGATCATGATTTCAAGAACGATGGCGAGGAGGGAGTCGAGGTTTATTATTACAGTCATACCGGCAGGCCATTGAAGAGTGCCCCACAGAAGCAGGCGTTAGCGGCGTATCAGCGAGCGAAGAAGCGGGGTGAGGTGGGATAACATCGCTAGCCCCGGATGGGGCTAAGACTGCATCACGCCGCTCGTCGCATCCCTTCCCTCGGAATAAACAACTCTGGCTGCTTCTCGACTAGTTCACAGGCAGCGTGGAAGTCTTCGGGACGGCCGATGTCCATCCAGGTGCCTCGGAAGATGTAGGAGTAGGCTCGGTGGTTGTGTTCTAACATCTTGTGCATCAGGTCGTCGAAGCCGAACGGTTCATTCTCGGGCATGAGGTTGAGCATTTCGGGGTTCATGGCGTAGACGCCCATGCTGCAGGGGAAGTGGAGTGTGGGCTTTTCGCGGAAGCCGACGACACGATGATTAGCGCTGGTTTCGAGAACACCGAGGGAGATGTTGACCTCCTTCAGATAGGTGCCGATAGTGAGCGGGCCGCCGAACTGTTGATGCTGGCTGAGAAGTTCGGTGAAGTCGAAGTCGGTGAGTAGGTCGCCGTTCATGACGAGGAACGGGCGATCAAGGCCTTCGACGAGTTTGAGAGGGCCCATGGTACCCAGAGGTTGTGTTTCCGATACGTAGTTGATGCGCATGCCCCACTTGCTACCGTTCCCACAATGGAGTTTGATCATCTCGCCGAGGTAGCCGATGCTGATGGTTGCCTCACGGAAGCCCTGGCTGGCGAGTTGTCGCAACATGATTTCGAGAATGGGCATCCCGCCGACGGGCATCAGGGGTTTGGGCAGGACCTTGGTATAGGGGTAAAGGCGCGTGCCTTTGCCGCCGGCTTGGATGACGACAGGGGTGTGTTCGGGGAGGAGTGGTTGGGGCATGGTGAACATCCTGTTTTGTAGCTGAACTCGTAAGAGTTCAGTCTGTGGCGTCTTGCCATCGCTCTGAAGTCTCACGACTTCAGCTACACTGCGTATTCCCCCGGGCGATAGAGATGCAGATGCTTCTCAATGAACCGGGCGGTCTTTTCGAGGCCGGCTTCGAGGCTGACCTGTGAGTACCAGTTGGCTAACTGTTTGGCTTTCTCGGTGGCGGCGATGAGCTTCCAGACTTCGCTGCCTTCGGGACGTTGCCTCTGTTCATCGGTGATGATCGGAACCTTCTTGCCGACGGTCTTCATGGCCAGTTCGGCAATGGCACCGATGGTCTCGCCTCGTCCGGTACCGGCGTTGATGACTTCACCCAGGCACTTGTCGGAGGCAGCGACGGCTAAGAAGGCTACAACAGTATCTTCGACGAAGTTCATATCCCGCACAGGGCTGGCATCACCAAGCTTGAGACTCGTTGCACCACTGAGGAGTTGCGACAGGATAGTGGGGATCACTGCTCGTGCTGATTGGCGTGGGCCATAGGTGTTGAACGGACGCAGCGTCGTCACCGGCAGCTTGAAGCTGAGGAAGAAGCTCTCGACGAGTTTGTCGGCTCCGATCTTGCTGGCTGAGTAGGGTGACTGGCCTTGAAGTGGATGGAGTTCATCAATCGGTGCGTAGCGGGCAGTGCCATAACATTCGCTGGTGGAGGTGTGTACCATCCTCGGGATGTTGTGGAGCCGGCAGGCTTCGAGGGTGTTGATGGTGCCGACGATGTTCGTTTGGACGTAAGCGGAGGGGGCGACGTACGAGAACGGGATGCCGATGAGGGCAGCGAGGTGGAATACGACGTCACTTCCCTGCACTGCCCGATACATGAAGTGTGGATCAGCGACATCACCAGCAAGGATTTCCATTTCCTTGACTAGTGCCGGGTCAGCGAGTTCGAGGTTGCTGCGCTGCGGGCGCGAGTCGTAGTGAAGCATGGCTTTCACTTTCGCTCCCCGGCGGACGAGTTCTTCGGCGAGGTGCGAGCCGATGAAGCCACCAGCACCAGTGACCAGGACTTTTTTGTTCTGCCAGTTCATGCGTACCTTCCTCACCCCTATTGATACCCAAAAGGGGGGGATTCTGGAAGGCGTATTGGGGAAGAGGGGAAGGGTGTGGTATATTCTGGGTAATCACTAATTGCCCCGTCGGTGGAGAAGAAATGATCCCAGCGGAACTCGTACCCCACGTCTACGAGGAACTCCGCCGCCTGGCTGCCATCAGACTGGCTCAGGAACGAGGCGATCATACGCTGGATGCCACGGCCCTGGTGCATGAGGCCTACCTGAAACTGGGGG
>DAOMFV010000056.1:0-31327 GCA_035430005.1 Gemmatales bacterium | reverse complement strand
GCCGTTTTACCCCTTTTAGGGAAGATACAAGTACCGCCGGAGTGTGGCACAGTCTTCTTACTCAATTACCATAATCGGCACCGTCATCGTCGCACTACGGCTATTCGACTTATCCATCGCCTTGAACACCACTTTGTACTGCCCCGCTTGATCGAGAGGCACTTCAAACGTCAGCGATAGCGGTTCAGTGGCGTTGATATTCGTGAAGGAACTCACCTGGGGTTTACCGAGGGTCTTGCCCTGGCTGTCCTGCACTTCAACAGTCAGATCGACGTTTCCGTTATTGTCTTTCCCCTTGCTGATGCCGACAAGTTGAAAGCCGAAGGCGAGGGCTTCGCCGACGTTGCCGCTACAGGGGGTAGGGCTTCGACCAAACGGGCCTCGGCCGGTTTGCAGGCGAACGAACCCGAAGGCGGGGGAGACTACCTTGTATGCCTGTTCGATAGTGACGGTGCCTTTGGCGTTGGCATCGCCCATTACCAGCTTGGCTTTGTAGTTGCCGGGTGCCTGATCGGTCGGGATGGGCAACTGAAAAGAGAAGCGGCTCTTGCCGTTACCAAGGACACCCAGCCTGGCGGGGCCGTTGCCATAGTCTTCGGAGCCGATGACTTTGCCGGCGCTATCCTCTACGCTGAGCTTGGCGGAGTATTTGTAAAGGCCATCAGGATCGAGAGCGAAGCCTGCCACATCGAAGGTGACGTGCATGACGTCGCCGGGCAGATAGCTGGCATCAGGCCGGGCGGGGCCGAGATCAACCAGCGTAGGACGAACTTTGGAAACAATCAGTTTCGATTCGCTTGCCGGTGCCTGTAGCAATAGCAAGGCCAGTAACGCCATCATGGACTAGTCTCCTTCACAACCGTGCTTTGACAGTTTATGAAGTGAGCCAATCAAAGGAGATAGAGAACGGGACAGCCGCTGTAGCAGGCTGTCCCGGTTCACATCGAGGTTAATTAGCGACCACGACGGCCACGGAAGCCACCGCAGTTGCCGCTGGAACAAGTGCCGGTAGCACAGCTGCCATCAGCACAAGAGCTGGTGGTAACAGTAGCGGCAGGAGCAGCCTTGGGGGCTTCAGTTTTGACAGTTTCCTTAGGGGCAGGAGCCGCTGCTGGGGCTGCCTGGGTGGTCGCAGGAGCCGAGGTGACTACCTGGCCACAGGTGCCATTCGAGCAACTGGAAACGGTGGAACCACAGCTGCCAGTGCTGCAAGAGCTGGCAACGCATGAGCTACCGCTACAGCCACGGCTACGACGACCGCCAGCGTTCACTTCCGTGCTCAGGATGCCTGCTACTGCCAAAGCGAGTGCAAACAGCTTCAAAGTCTTCATGACGAACTCCTCCAAACAAACAAGGTGTGAAACATGGGGCAAACAGCACAACACTGCACCCGCGAAACGCCTACGATAGAGGCGAGAACTGATGTGGCTAGGCTTGGCGCGTAAATGTAGGGGATTTAACGATTGTGGGAAATGAAATTTGGCATCATAGTGCCTCATTTTGAGGTAAGCTGTCAGCTTTCAGCTATCAGCTTTCAGCCATCATTTATTAGTATGTACTCATCAATCTTTTTTGCTGAGTACCAAATCGTGCCAGCTACATGAAAGTGGATATCTCTTCCAACGGCTTGCGGTGAATATCGGGGACAACAGCACTGGCCACGGGAAGGCCGACAACCAGCAGTAAGAAAGGCCTTTCCTGTGACGGACGATCAAGGAGTTTGTTGAGGAATTTCATCGGACTGGGTGTGTGGGTTAAGGTCGCCAGGCCGGCTTGATGCAATGAGGTAATCAACATCCCCACGGCAATACCGACAGACTCGACAGCGTAGTAATGCTTGAGAATCGCCCCATCTTCTTTATGAGAAAAGGGTTGCACGAAGCAGGCGATGAGCCAGGGAGCGATATCCAGGAACGGTTTGTTGGAATCAGTACCCAGCGGGGCCAGGGCAGCGAGCCATTCGGGTGGCGCCCGATGGGTGTAGAACTCTCGTTCCTCTATCTCTGCCTCTATCCGAATGGTGTGTTTCAGGGAGGAGTCGCTGATGGCCACGAAGTGCCAGGGCTGAAGGTTAGCCCCACTGGGAGCAGTACCCGCGGTAGCGATGGCAGCTTCGATGACTTCCCTGGCCACCGGTTGATCGCTGAACTCCCGCACGGTACGCCGCTGTTGCATCAGGTGGTGGAAGGCGGTGGCACGGGTGAGGATTTCGCCATCGGAATAGCTGGGATGGTAAGCTAGCGGAATGGTGGGCGGGGTATTCATTGATTGCTCTCAAGAAAGTAGGACATTGCGGGACTCCTCCTGCCCTGAGCAACACCAAAGACACACCCAGCTTTACTTCTTCTCCGCCACACGAATGAACGTGCCCTGCATCGTCACATCCAGATTCTCAACAATCACACGACTCGCTTGGCGATCTGGCCCAACCATGAAAGTAACGCCGCTCAGGCCGCCGGCATTTTCTCCGACCGGTTGGTAGGTGAAGATGTCACGATCCCAGTGGCGCATCGGGAAGACGAACTTCGGCCCTACTCGAAGATGGAGCGTCTTGTCTTTCTCCAAAACTTCCAGGTCGCCATAGTAGTCATTGTGGTACTTCCCTACATAGGCATTCAGGGGCAGCGGCGGCAACATGCCGGTCGGTGGCTTGGTGTAATCCACCTTATTGCCATAGGGGGGCTTCATGATTTCATTGAATACCGGCTGCATGGCCGCCAGCCAATCGCGTTGGAGCTTCCCTGTAAGCGCCAGGTCGATGAAGCTCATCCCGATTGATTCAGGCACGCCCATCGGTTCCCCATTGGTGAGAACAACGATGCCGAGACTCTCGCCAGGCAACAGGGTGACTACCGTTGCCGCCCCAAGACCAAAAGCACCCGAATGGCCCCAAGTGATTCGACCATCGTCCCGTACATTGACGTTCCAGCCAAGGCCACAAGCGCCGGCCCTATCAACAGCCGGATTAGCCGCCTGGTGATTGATGATCTGGGGCCGATGGGTTTCAGCCAACGCCTCGGTGGCGACGACCTGCTTGCCCTCGAACTTGCCCGCTGCCAGTTGCAATCGCAGGAATTGTGCCATGTCCCGTGCCGTCGAAGACGCTCCACCGGCGGGAGCTTGGGCATCGGGCTGGCGGACATGCTTATGCACCCACTTGCCCTTGTCTCGGACATGCAGCAATGCACGGTTCTGGGCAGCCTCATAATCGGCAAATCGATAACTGGACGACTTCATCCCCAGCGGGCTGAAGAGCTTCTGGGTAGCAACCTCCTCCCAGCTCTTCCCGGTCGGTTTGACGCCAGCGAAGCCTGCCTCGCTGTAGCCGAAGTTGGTGTAGACTGATTCAGTACGAAAACTGCTGCCGGGCCTGGAGTAGCGCAACCGGTAGAGTATTTCAGCGCGACTGAATCCGAGGTCTTCTAACAAATCGCCTGCATGGTCAACCAGCCCGCTCCGATGACAAAGCATATCCCGTAAGGTGACCTGCCGTGTCACCCAAGAGTCGTACATCTGGAAACCGGGATCGTGATCGATGATCCTGTCGTCCCACTTGATGAGTCCCTCGCCCACGAGTGCAGCCAGCACCGTCGAAGCCACCGGCTTGGAAACGGAGGCGAGCATGAAGACGGTATCCGCATCGACCTTCGCTTCCGTGCCCACTTCCTTGACGCCGAAGCCTTTGAGGTACACAACCTGATCTTTGAACACGACTGCGACGGACAAGCCCGGCACACCGGTCGACTTCATCGTTTGTTCGATGAGCTTTTCCAGTTCAGGGAGAGCGGCCTGAACAGCCTGCGGAGGGAGATCACCTGCGATCAATGGCGAAACGACCAGGGCGAAGAGAAGAATCAACGTGAAGTCACGCAGGCCTTTGAAATGCATAGGGTTCTTTCTGTGGAGTTTGGCTTTCCCGTGACGCCAGCCTCAGGTTGCTACTTTCCAGATTTGTCCCTCTTATATTCAACAAGGAACAGCTTGGTATCAGGCTTGGTCTTAAACTCGGTGGGATACGCTTTACCTGAAAGATCGTAACAGATGCTGAGAGAATCGCCATCCAGCTTGTAGATGGCAAGAAAGGTTTTTCCCTTGTTCGGCCCGTCGGTGCCGGTGATTTCCATTGTCTTGGGAGTTTTACTCGAATCTATCTTTGCCGTTCCTTCATCCTTCCCCTGGCCCACCATGACCGTATAGCGGCCATCTTTCATGGTCAGGCTCATGGTCTTGACGAGTTGTTCCGGGAAGGGTTTGCCAGCCAGCTCTGCGGAAGCAAGACTCCAGTTTCCCTGGAGGGCCTGGCTCTCCGACTTGTCATCCCGGGCCTGGATAGCAGTTGCGAGCACGAGAGTAAGTCCAACAAAAAACAGCTTCATGATGACCTCCGGAAAATGGGTTCTTTCGTAGTTCTCAATCAGTAGAGCGAAGGAGTCAAGCTAATACTTTCAAGTCTAGGGCACAATGTAGGAAAGATAGCCTTCGAGAGTTTTTTCCGCTCATCATCCACAAACATGACATCATGAACCGCCGATGAAAGGCGAATTCATCCTCATGAAAACCTTCGGGGCGTAGGGTTTGTGGAAGGCAAGCACCAGTCTCTTGATCAAGTGATACCGATATGAATTAGGACGATCTGCTCTGTCTTTAGGGAACGTAGATAAGCGGTCGCTCGGCGGTTTGCAACAAATACTTTCCCATGAATTGATCATAGCCCCAAGTCTGTCGTCCTATTGCCGGGTTATTGATCGCCAATTTGCCACTGGATACACCAACAATCACGACCCAGTGACCGCTTGACAACCCTGGCCATTGGCCCGCATAAATAACAGGACCTTTCTTTATCAACTGCCACATTCCTTCGTTGGTGAGGGACATGTAGAGCGATGTAAATCCTAATTTTTTGGCAATTCGTTCCCGCTCAGTAGCGGGATCAAACCCGCCGCCGATACCAACATTGTTTACATACAAATCTTGTGTCTCTTTGACTTCTGATGGGTCTTTCAATCCCCCCTTGCCCTGGTTCCTGTAATATTTAACGACCATCTGTAGCGAAGTATACCAGCAGGACCACGTTTGCTTCTGAATAAGGATTGGAACATTGTGCAGGATAGAACTGTTCACGCTGATACCTCGTGTTTATGAATGTAAACTCTGCGGATCGAGAGGCACTCAAACTGATAATATCTGAAAATGCCGCAATTCTTTCACCGCATGATTATTCATGCCATACTTGCTTATATACTCTCTTGTGTCAAGCACTTTCTAAGGAATCAATTTCTCGGCTTTTATCAATCACACCATCCCATTCAATCGTCTCAGCAACCATTCAAAAAGGATGCACGCCACAAAGAGCAGTAACAGAATGCCCTGCCTGCTGTTGCTGGGATCCTGCCATTCGGGGAAACGGATCCGTTTCTCATCAATGTTGGCGGGGTCGCTGGCCATCTTGTCGATGATTTCATTGAGGCCGCCGTGAAGCCGGAAGGTGCCACCAGTGGAAATGGCAAGTTGTTCCATAAGTGTATGGTTGGAAGCCTGGTTGAGCGTTTCGCTGTCGTCCTTGGTAGACATGAAGCGGGCGAATGCGGTACCGACCTCTTTGCCATTTGCCCGTGCCGAAGCGATGACAGTATATTCACCCGGCTCATCGGTCTTCCAGAAGATGCCTCGTGACTTCGCATCAGCATCACCTAATGGCGTGACTGTTATCGCTTCTTCTTCCTTATTTGGTTTGATGATCTTTACCGTATACTCTGCCCCTTCAATGGGCTTGATGGCATCCTTGGAACTGCCTGGGGTGACTTCTCTCGCCTGTATGGTGAACGACATTTCCTTACCCGCCAGCACTCGGCGGGAGGCAAGTTCCAAAGCGAGCCCCTGCCCCGTCACTTCCTGCCGGGCAAGCCAGAGGATCAGTTGCCGCCAGAAACGAAGGTGCGCTTCAGTGGATTCGGAGATGGGCGTCTCTGCCGGTGGAGGTGCACCCAAAGGCAATGGAATGTGTGGCGGACCGGGGCGTACCCACCGCCAGGTGGTATCGACAGCCAGTGCAGCAGTCCGCCCTTTGAAACCTTCCATGACTGCAAGCAACACTTCGCCTCTTTCACTTTCGGCAAGAACAGCAGCACCCGGCTTGCGATTGCCCACTTTGCTCCCACCATCAAGTGGAGGCAGCTTTGCCCACCATTCCCGATTCTTGAGCTTATCGCTATCGAGTCGTACAGGAAAGGCGCTAAGATCCCCCATCAACGCTTCTTCTGTAATCTTGAATTTGATCTCTCGTTGGTTGCCGATAGCTCCTTCCAACTGACCACGCTGGTTCATCTGCACCGGTAGCACTTCCGCCAGAGGGGAGCGATCCCAACCACCATCAGCGAAACTATCGTGCCCGCCGATCATCAGCAATCCCGCACCGCGATCCTTTACCGCTTTGGCAATAAGGGTCAGGATATCATCACCCTCAGCACCTGGACTCTCAAAACGCGATGCAGGTACATCGCCGATAATGAATACATCATAATTCTGAGTCTTGATGGCGTTACGGATATCCCGTCGCCATTCGGCTGTGCCCGCGCCGGCGATCGTGGGAATCAAACTGATGCGCTCATCGCCTTTGAGGGCACGCTTGAGAAATTTCGGCTCCCATGCACGATCCTTATCGATGTAGAGCACCGAAAGACCATCTTTATTGAGAGTCACATAGGTGCTGATTTCGTTGTTCGCCTCGCTGGCTTCATTAGGCAAAGGTTTGACGAACAGGGATAGCCGATAGTCCCCGGGCGTGTCGGGCAGTCGGCAGGCGGGGAATTCGACACGCACCACTTCGCTGGGTTTGCGAGGCTTCATCCGCAGCATCACCGGCTGGCCGATTCGGTCGCCCTCGGCAATCGTCGCCACCTTGCCATCTATCATCAGATAGACTTCCATCTCCTGGTTGGCCGCACGATTGGCTTGTATCTCGCCCCGAACAATGAAGCGATCTTTCACCCGGGCCGTCTTGTTGGCGAAGATATTGAGGGCTGCGATATCAAACAACGCATCACTGGCACCAGGCCGACCAAGGGCAATGGTGTGCAATTGGCAATGCGACGCCTCAGCTTTACCGACGAGAATATCCATCGTCGGTCGGCCGATATTGTCGCGACCATCAGATAGAACGATGATGCCCAGCAATTGCTCGCCCTGACTCAAGTCGGCAGCTTTGTGCTTCTCCAGTACCTGTTCAATGGCAGCCAGTAGCCCCGTGTTACCACCCGTTGGCTTAATCTCCGGGGTGAACTCTCTGACGATGGTATCGAAAGCGAGCGGCATCACCCGCAGTTGATAATCCTTCTCCCACGCTTCGATCTTACCCTTCACCTCATCCCATTCCTTGAGGGCATTCAACCATCGTGTCGTGCCTTCAGGCTCAGCGTCTTTGACTTCCATGCTCTTGGAACTATCGAGCAGGACGATGATCTTGCCGGGCCGACGGAGTTGTTCTTTGTAAACCCAGACCGGTCGTACGAGAATGAAGACAGCAACCAGCAACGCCAGCAGCCTCAACGCAATCAGCGACCAGCGTAGCTTGCGGCTACGGGCCGTGCTGCTATTGTAGGTTATCACTGTCAACACGATGATGACGACGGCAGCCCCCAGCACCACCATCAGCGGCAGCACCGGTTCCAGGCCTGGCATCCAATCGGGGAGCGTGGGCATCATGGCGTGATGGGCTCCTGTTGGTAGAATCGATTGGCCAGATAGTTCTCGGCTGCAAGGAAGATCAGGATCAGCAGCATCAGGTAAGGAAGCAGCTCGCTGGTTGGCGAAATGCCTAGTGCGTCTTTTACCAAAGCACTCAAGTCTTTCTCGTCGCCTGCCGCGGTAATGCCTTCTTTGCCGAAGAAGCGTTCAAGCTCTTCCACCTTGGGACGATCGTGGGCTATCTGCGTTTCAGCGGAAGGCAGATTGACACTGAAGCTGCGCACCCACAGGTTGCCGCTCGGATCGGAGAGCAGATAGTTGCCAGGCCGGTTAGCCTCTGGAAGGGAGAGTGTCTGCTGCCCTGCGGCGATCCTGCCCGACGTCGATGTCGGGCCTTTGAGGACGTACTCTTGTACACGGCTATTTCGGGGTAACAAGAAGCGAACATCTTCACCGAGGATGAAGTTGGCCTTCTGTTCCCGCGCGCCAATGACATGACTGACGCAAGTATGAGCCAAACCGACGAAGAGCCAGCCGTTCTGGAAGTTATTCCAGTCTTTCCAGCCCGGATCGTTTGGCAGCGAGAACATCGCCGTGCCCAGCCAGACAACTCGCCCCGCTACCTTATTGCGATCAAAGATGCGCTCTGCCCACAAGGTCGGCAGACTATCTTCCTTCAATGGTGCGATCACACTGGTAACGCCGGGGACCGATTCGAGATCCCAATAGCGTGTCACTCGGAAATTAGCAATGTCCCGCTGCCAGCGTTTGAAGTTAGCCAGAGCCGGGTGTTCATAGTTACCGACATCGAGTGCTGCGCCGGGGATGGGAATGTTCTTGATCGCCAGGGGTTTTCCCGGCATCAAATCAAGAGCTTGGGGAATCGTGTAGCTCTTGGGATCAAGCGAAGGCCCGGGAACAACGACGAGGCCGCCGCCTGCCTGAACGTAACGCTGTAGAATTTCCCAAAGTACCTTGTTCGGTTGGGCCACATTAAAGAGACATACCGCCTGGTAGTCGTCAGGGCTTAGGCTTATCGGGCACTCAGCGGGCTTCTTGATCTCGCCGGTCATGGGAAGAATACGCAGGCTTTCGAGAGCCAGTTTCCAGTCTTCGGCTGAACTGGGATTGTCACTGAGTACCAGCACCCGGCGTGTGGGGGCGACCAGCGTGAAATAGCGTGTGTTATCAATTTCGAGAGCATCGGCGCTGGCGAGAACGACTCTGCCCTGCACCACGCCATCCTTCACCTCAATGGGATCGAACGTGATCGTCTTGGTTTCGATCTGGTTTGCTCCACCATTGAAGTCAATGTTCTTCTTGCTGACAGGGTTGGGTTTGCCGTCGATATAGAGCCAGGCCTCGTTCTTGACATTGAGGTTCGAAGCCTGCACGGTGGCGACGATGTTGAGCAACTCCTTGATCGGCACACCGAAGCGGAGTTCTTCGAGCTGTGTAACGGCGGATACCGACGCTGGACGAAGTGCCAGGCTGGTAATTGTAAGATTGCGCGGTTCGGCCGAACCAAGATCGTTGTAGACGAGGTTCAGCGTACGCTTCAGCTTGGCTTCAAGACCCTGCTTCTGAGGAAGAAGGGTGGTACCAACAGCATTGGCATCCCACGAGGCGTTCGTGCGATCGGAGAACACGCAAATCAGTATGGGCAGGTTCGGAGCGCTGCGCTCGAGTAATCGCAATCCATCTTCCATGGCGGTGGTCACGGGACGATTGCGGTGATTGACCTTGCGATTCTCGATGAGTTTGACGGCATCATTAATGGTGCCAAATCGGCTGCCGGTGCTCTCAGCGGTATCAATAACCGCCACTTCGCTGCCACCCGGCAGGCTCTTGAGGTAGGTGAGAGCCTGTTCCCTGGCCTGTTCCAGACGAGTCTTGCCTTCGACTTTGTAGTCCATGCTGGCGCTGGTATCGAAGATGAGCACGACCCCCAGAGGATTGCCGAGGGCAAGGGCCCCAGGTAGGTTGGTCGCCAGCGGTCTTGCCAGGGCCAACGCCGCTAGCGCCACCAGCAGAATGCGCATCAACAACAGAAGGATGTGTCGCAATCGCAACTTGCGCAGGTTCGTCTTCCGCTTCTGCTGCAACAGTTCCAGCGCCGGGAACATCAGCAGTTTTGGCTTCTTCCGCATCACCAAATGGATGATGATCGGCACCGCAGTCAGCAGTGTGCCCAGCAGAATCCAGGGGGATAGGAAGGCGAGGTGCATGGGTGATTGACTAGAACCTCCTCTGCCGATTGATGAGGTATTCTGTCAACGCCTTATCAAACCCCAGGCTCGTATCGACCGGCACATAGTCGATGTTCGCTTTGAAGCATTCACGCTTGTAACTCTCACGGAACTCGTTCATCGCTGTCAGGTATTCGCCACGGATGCTGTCAGCATCGTAGGTTTCTTTGAGAAGCGATTCGGGCTCCTCGAAAATGCACAGGTCTTTGAAGGGGAACTTGGCCTCAGCTTCATCGAGAACGTGAAAGAGAATGACTTCGTTCCCCCGGTGCCGGAGATGATGCAGACTGTGCATGACCTTAGCCGGATCGCTTCTCAAGAGATCGGTAAAGAGAATCACCAGGCTTTTCGTGCGGATCATGGAAGCCAACTGATGCAGGCTGCCTGCCAAATCGGTGGTCCCGGTCGGTTTCAGCGTAGAGAGAAGACCAAGAATCGCTGCCAATTGCGAACGACGGCTCTTAGGCGGCAGGAAGGCACGGATGGCGGTATCGAACGTAACCAGTCCGACAGGATCCTGTTGATGGATCATCAAATAGCCGAGGGCCGCCGCCAGGCAGATGGAGTAGTCGAACTTAGTCATTTCCTGCCGAAACGTGTAGTTCATGGAAGCTGACAAGTCCATGACCAGGTAGCCACTGAGGTTGGTCTCAGCCCGGAACTTCTTGATGTAATACTTGTCGGTCTTGGCGAAGACGTTCCAATCGATGTCTTTGGGATCGTCGCCGTGGACGTACTTGCGGTGCTCGGAGAACTCGACGCTGAAGCCCTGGTAGGGGCTGGCATGCAGGCCGGTGAGGAAGCCTTCAACGATGAACTTCGCCTTCAGGTCGAGCCGAGCGACCTGGCGGATGATTTCGGGACGCAAATACTTCTCAGCGGTGGCCATCAGTACGAAGTTCCTGGACTGAGAAGGGTGACTGGATCATGGAACCTGCTGCACAGCGGCACAGAATCGTTGACCGGGCAATACCCCCACTTCGGCTCAGGTGAAAATAACAGCGCGATGGGCATGGCAATGAGGAAGATGCCGCCGGCGAGCATCTGGCATATTCCCACCAGTTTCCCCTTGCCGCCACTGTAGCGTTCACCATGCTTCCCCTCCGCCTCGCCTGTTCTGACAGCATTGAAGCCAATGAAGAAGATCAGCAAGCCGATACCTTGTGCTCCGATCCACATCAGAGCCTTCATCCAGCTGACGATCAGGAAACTGGATAGCATGGTAACGATCACCACAGCGATCATCGCTTTAGTCCAGTTGGGCAAGCCGACAGTCTTGGCATAATCCTCGATACCTTCTTGATCGAAGTCTTCGGGCAGCTCTAACTGCCCCGTTTCCTCAAGCCGCTGATAGAGACCCCACCAGAGCTTGAGATCGCTATGCCCCTTTTCGACTTCACCATGCAGCCGCAACGGCACATTTAGCATTACCGCGGCACGGCCTGCCAGTCGAGCGATGAAGCCGGCAGAGGGCTGCATCGAAAGCGCCGCAGTTACCGTATTTATCTCAGTGCAATCGTCGTTGTGCATTTCGAGCGAACAGATCTGATCGCCATCCTTATCAGTGGGTGCCATCTTGAGTACCAGATGATAGCCGGGTGTTATTTTCAATTCAGTCTTGGCTGTCTGCCAATGATAGTTGGTCAGGCTGCGATCAGCCTGGGAGAACACCCACTTCCTTCCCAAATTGAACATACAGCCGGCACCAATCATGCCGAACACGAAGAGTGTGACAATACCGGTCCCGGCCTGTATGGGCTTTCTCACCTTGCCTTCGATCATGCCTGGAACAAAAATGACTGCCAGGACGATGGCGCCCACCATAGCCAGAACGCCAGCAATGCTAAGTAACATTAGCCAACCATCATTGTTCTTGAGTTCGATCATGTCGTGGTCAGCGACGCTGAGGCTCTGTATCCAGTTGCCTTCTCCTTTATTAATGGGGATGCGACGAAGGTTGGCATGCATGATATCATCGCTGGTGTGATTAAAGCCCGTAGATTCGCCCGATTTCGACTCCACTTTAGCGGTGGGAATCGAATCCTCTAACTCGCTCAACGGCACATCATTATTGCCTGGATCCTTCATGTCCCGCACTCTCAAGGAGACGTTGAACTATTTCTTCTTCGTAAACTTCGGCACCTCAGGTTCCGGTACAGCCTTCAGCAACATCTCGACCAAGTCATCAGGCGTCTTTCCCTCGGCCTGGGCCTGGAAGTTGATGCCGATGCGGTGGCGAAGCACAGGCCCGGCGACTTTCTTGATGTCGTCGATAGCGACGCTGAAGCGGCCATCCATCGCCGCCATCGCCTGGGCACCGCTGATGAGGTACTGCCCGGCACGCGGGCCGGCACCCCAATCGACCATCTGCTTGATGAACGGTGGAGCTTCGGGCATCTTCGGACGGGTGGAGCGTACCAAGCGGGTCGTGTAGTCGATGACATAGTCACCCACGGGTACGCTCATCACTAGCTTCTGTAGATTGGTAATGGCCTTGGCACTAAGCACCTTCGTAAGTTCTGGCGTTTCCCGCTTAGTCGTGGATGAAAGAATTTTCTTCTCTTCGTCCATACTGGGGTAATCAACCTTGATGTTAAACATGAACCGATCAAGCTGAGCTTCGGGCAGAGGGTAGGTCCCTTCCTGCTCGATCGGATTTTGAGTTGCGATGACGAAGAATGGTTCTGGTAGAGGATAAGTATTCTGGCCGACAGTAATATTGCGTTCCTGCATCGCCTGGAGCAAGGCAGCTTGGGTCTTTGGGGGGGTACGATTGATTTCGTCCGCCAGGACGATGTTGGTGAAAAGAGGCCCCTGCACGAAGCGAAACTCTCGGCGGCCATGCTCGTTTTCATCAAGCACATTGGTGCCGGTGATGTCCGACGGCATCAGATCAGGAGTGAACTGAATGCGTTTGAAGCCGATGTCGAGAATCTGACTGATGGCACTAACCATCAACGTC
Organism: Gemmatales bacterium; assembly: GCA_035430005.1. Classification (GTDB taxonomy): domain Bacteria; phylum Planctomycetota; class Planctomycetia; order Gemmatales; family HRBIN36; genus JAEUIE01. The sequence continues at coordinate 18,433 of DAOMFV010000056.1, read as the reverse complement.
TTGGCCAAACCCGGCACACCGACGAGCAGACAATGGCCCTTGGTGAAGATGGCGGCGAAGATTTGCTCGATCACATCGGTCTGTCCGATGATCACTCGGCGCAGTTGGTCAACCATCTGCGTACGGCTTTGTGCGAACTGGTCGAGCAATTTGGCGAGGGCTTCATCACGAGACAGAGGGGGCGATACGGGGGCCGTTGACACAAACACTCTCCTTTACACCAAGTAGCCGGAAGTCAGAAGTTAGTAGCCAGAAGGCAAACCAGCATCCAGCCCTCTCCCTCAATATAGTAGCGCAGGACTAAGGGACAGGCATGAATGTGTCCCAATTATTTAAGTAGCGGAAAGTAGCCGTCACGGTCCGTCGTGATGGGGCGGGGATGTGCTGCCATCAGCAAGGCTAGTTGAGATAAGACGTGTCACCGCTCCATCACGCGGAGCGTGATGGCAACTATCTACTTCACCTTGAACCTTGCCAGCAGCGGATAGTGATCGCTCAGGTCCCGCTCATCCTCATCAATCTTCCAGAAACGGCGGTCAGGGAGCCGGAGTTTGAAGTCGGGGCCTTTCCCACGGATGACCACATCCCGGCGGTTGCTGATTGTATCAAAAGTGATACCAGGTCCTTGCTTGAGCTTGGGACTGACAAAGATGTGATCGAGCATGGAACCCCTGCTGCCGAAGGTGATGCGATCCATGACGGGCATGATGTTGGTGACATCTTCCAGGTCATCATCGGGATCATTGGGCGTGTCTTTGCCGGCAAGGATATCGAGTGCCTTTTCTTTGGGTGGATTGCCTCGCACCTCAGCGGTATTGAGATCGCCCACGAGAATGACGTAGTGGCCGGCCTTGTGTTCATCCCGAATCCAGTGTTTGATGAAGCGGGCCTGGTCACAGCGATCCATTTCTTTGCCGATATCGTCGCCGGCCATCAGGTGGACGTTGATGAAGGTCAGCTTTCGCTGAGTCGGGCCATCGTCCCAGGGGATTTCGATCATCAGTTGCTTGGTGAGCGGTTTCACTTCCCGGCTGTTCCAGTTTCGTGGTTCCGGGGCACGATGATAATTAGGCCGGAGTCCACGCTTGACAAGAACACCCACATCCTGTTCAGTGAAACTGTCCCGGCCCTGCACGAAGCAGACTTCGTAGTCGAGGTTATGCCGTTCTTTGATGGTGTGAGCCAGTTCCTCGAGCACTTTCTTGTTTTCAATCTCCTGCAGGCAGAGGATCGTTGGATTCAACTTGGCGATTGCGTCAGCGGTGGCCCGCAGCCGCCACTCCCAATCCTTCCTGCTGGGAGCCGAGTTGAGCTTCGCTGTCTCGGACTGATTGTCCTTAATGTCATTGTCATAGAACCATTCGAGGTTCCAGGTGGCGACGGAGAGATCACCCTTCCGCTCGGCGAGGGGTTGCTGCACCTTGGCAGGTGTCTGGGCTGCCGAAGTACACAGAAGTGCGGAGAGAAGGAGAAGGGCTACGATCTGTCGCATGGTTGAGTCCTAGACACATCACAACTCGTCCCCGGTCTCTGACCGGGTGACGGGCTGCAACTCCGGCTCTGCCGGAAGTTTTTTATGGTGTTGTGAAAAGTCGAGTACAATGCTCCCCCTCACCCCTAGCCCCTCTCCCTTCAGGGGAGAGGGGAGCAGTAACCGGGAACGAGTTACTCGGTGCTACACTTTCTTCAGTAGTTCCTTGAGACGTTTCCACGCCTCTTCTCTGGCCTTTTTGTTGCCTTCTGAACCCTTTGGGTCTTCGCCGGCACGCATGAAGCCGTGGCCGCCTGATTCGTATGTGACCGGTTCGTAGGTCTGCTTGTTCTGCTTCATCAGTTCCTGCGACTTGGGAATGGTCGCATTCACACGATTGTCGTTGCCGGCATAAAAACCATAGACAGGAGCTTTGATTTTGGAAGTATCCTCAGCTTTGGTCGGACCGGTGCCATAGAACGGACAGGCCATCTTGATGTCCTGGTTGTTGTTGGCGAAACGGAAGGTCTGACCGCCACCCCAGCAGAAGCCAATCACGACCACTTTGCCATTACAGGCGGGCAGGTTCTTGCAGTATTCAACACAGGCATTGAGATCGCCGGTGATCTGATCGGGAGGCAACTTCCCAATGACACCACGAGCGCCATCGGATCCCAATTCCTTGCTACCCGTGCCGTTCGGTCCCATGCCGGTCAGCAGATCGGGAGCTATGGCAATGTAGCCATCTTCAGCTAATTGATCGGTCATGCCACGCACCCAATCGGTCAGCCCAAAGATTTCGTGGATGACGATGACAGCAGTAGCTTTGGTCTTCACTTCGGGGAAGGCGATGAAGCTGTTCACTTCCCGATTACCGTTCTTGACCTTGACCCACTCCAGATGGCGGGGCGAGTTTTCCAGTCGGGGCTTAGTCCAGTCTTGTGCCGAAACAGGAGAGATGAACCAACAAGCTGCCAGCAGCAGCACCGTGATGCGCAACATGGTGAAGGCCCTCAGAAGAGAGAAGAGGAAGTGCTGCTAACAACCTAGCAAACTGATATGGTGTCGGCAGGCCATACCACGCCTGGCCGTATATCTTCTCATGAATCTTGATTCTTGCCTCTACAACTCTCCACTTGACCTTGTGTAAATCCCCCAGTTTGGTACAGATGAGACAGGAATCTAAGCACAGCGTGCTTGTAAGGAGAGAGCGATGCGTTCCAGCTTCTGGGCCATGGCAGGCCTTATTCTGTTATCCGCTACATCAGCCATGCAGGCCCAAGCCCCAGGCAGCCCGCCTCAACCAACGGGGCAGACTGCAACAACACCACCTGCAATACAACCAGGGATCAGCCCGGAACATAAGAAGATGCTGGACGGCGTCCTGGCATCCTGGGAAACCGATGCCAAGAACCTGCAATCACTCTACGTCCAGTTCCTGATCGAAGAAAAGGACCCTGTCTTTAAGACGACGACACCTCTGTATGGCGAAGCCAAAGTGTTGAAAATGCCAAACGGGCAGTATGGTCTCAAGCTCGAAACTTTTGAACTCGACAGAAACGGCAACCCCGACCGTACCAAAGTCAAAGAAAAATACGTCTGCTCCGGTATGTGGTTCTACCAGTTTGATGTCGGCACCAAGACTATCAACTTCCGCAAGATCGAGAACCAGAACATGAGACCCGATGACGGCCCCTTCGCCTTCCTCTTCGGCATGAAGGCGACCGAGACCTGGAAACGCTTCAAACTATCCATCGTTCAGGTAGATAGAGACTACACCTGGATCAGATGCGAACCGCTGACGCCTCAGGACCAGAAAGATTTCAAAGTCGCTTTGCTGGGCGTCATCAACTATGCCAACACAGTCACGCCAAAGGACTTTCCTTTGAGGATTTCCTGGCAGGAACCGGGCAGCAAAGAGATTACCTGGAACTTCAAAGCCGTCGTCCGCAATGACCTGACGAAAGTGGCCATGAGCGACTTCACGGTCGAGAACGAAAAGAAGCAGGGCTGGAAGCTGCGGGAATCGACCACGATGGGTACCGGCCCAGCCAATGGCGTCCCCACCAGTGGCACCCCTCGCAAGTAGCAAGCACCATGAATCAAGCACCTGTTGCCTGACGGAGAGAGTTGATATGCGATCTTGCTTCCGGGCCTTGGGCATGATGATATTGTTGTCTGCCTCCTCCGCATTGCAGGCCCAGGTGGCTGGCAGTTCCTCTCAACAATCAGGGCAGTCGAGCGGATTGACGCAGATCCAACAGAAGATCATCGAAGGCGTCATGGCTGCCTGGGAAGCAGACGCCAAGAACCTTCAATCGCTGTTCGTGGTGTTCCGAATCGAGGAAAAGGGCGATCCCTTCAGCCCCAACAAGATTCTTGCCTCGCATGGCGAAGCCAAAGTCCTCAAGTTGCCAAGTGGGCAGTTTGGCCTCAATCTCGAAGTTTTCAATCTCGCCCAAAACGGCCAGGTGGATCGCAGCAGCATCAAAGAGAAGTATGTCTACTCAGGCTCATTGCTTTACACCTTTGACTTTTCAAACAAGATCATCACGTCGCGAAAGATCAATAATCAACAGATGGTTCCCGCTGATGGCCCTTTCGCCTTCCTCTTTGGAATGAAAGCTGCCGACGCCAGGAAGCGATTTGCGATGACGATCGTTCAGGATGATCCCGCGACGCTCTGGGTCAGAATCCAGCCGCTCACCGCACAGGATCAACAGTATTTTACCATCGTGCAGATCGGCATTGCCAAAGCTACAGGGCCGAACGCACCGAAGGACTTTCCCGGACGCATCATGTGGAAGGAACCGGGCGGCAAAGAGCTCGACTGGAAGTTTCAGTCGGTCGTTCGCAACAACCCGGCCCAGATCACCGAGGCCGACTTCAGCATCGAGAATGAAAAACGCCTCGGCTGGCAGGTGCGGGAAGCGCCGCCACTGGGTGCCACGGCCCCTCCTCCTTCTCCTGGTCTACCCACTAGCGGCAACGGTCCACCTCGCAAGTAGTTGACCATGAACCTCGATGCCAAGGTCTGTTACTGTTTCCACGTCAGCCGGCGCAAGTTGGTCAATTACTGCCGTCAGGAACAGCCAAAGGTCGCCAGCCAGCTCTCGCAGTGTGGCGGAGCAGGCACCGGGTGTGGCTGGTGCATCCCGTTTATCAAGAAGATTTTCAAGCAGTACCAAGATGGACAAGCCGCCGGTGATCTCGATCAACTAACGCCGGAAGAGTACGCCCGGCAGCGTGCGGAATATATTCGGGCCGGAGGCGGAGTTCCCGCAGCCGGGGCAGAGCCGCTGCCGGAACCATAGTAGTCCTCATGCTCCGCATGAGGACTACCATCATTCCACAAACTGCACATCCACAGCGTTCGGAATGATCTTCGCCTTTGCCGCTTCTTCGAGCAGCTTCCTTACCGCTGCCCTGCCCCGATCACCATAATCCAGCGTCCAATCGTTGACGTACATACCCACGAACTGATCAGCGAGCTTACGGTCAAGGTCTCTGCCATACTGCAAAGCATAGTCGAGCGCCACATCACGATGATCGAGTGAATATTGAATGCTCTGCTTGAGCAGCTTCGAGATCAGCTTGATCGTCTCGTCCCCCAGATCACGGCGGACAACGTTGCCACCAAGCGGCAGAGGCAACCCGGTCTTCTCGTGCCACCAGACGCCCAGATCGACGATGAGCTTGAGCCCCTGGTTCTGGAAGGTGAGCTGGCCTTCATGGATAATCAGGCCCGCTTCAAACTTGCCACTCTCCACAACGGCAAGGATTTCATCGAAAGGCACCACTTCGTACTGAAAGTCGCAACCCAGGCATAGCCGCAGGGCCAGGTAGGCCGTCGTCATGGTCCCGGGGACGGCGATTTTTTTAGTTTTGAGTTGTTCAAGGGTGAATTGCTGCTTAGCTACCACCATGGGGCCATACTTGTCGCCCATACTGCATCCGCTGGGAAGCAGAGCGTATTTGTCTAACAGATGGGCGTAGGCATGAATGCTGATGGCAGTGACTTCCAACTCGCCCTTGAGGGCCCGGCGGTTGAGCGTCTCGATGTCCTGCAATTGATGGGTAAACTTGAGCGGCCCGGTATCGATCTTGTCGTGAGCCAGGGCATAAAACATAAACGCATCGTCGGGATCAGGACTATGGCCGACGTTGATGGTGCGTGGTGCGATCACGGGGTAACCTTCTGTGGATGTTGCCAAAAGTTGTTATATAGCCCCCGGCTCTTTAAGCCGGGTGGCGACGTGCATTGAAGTGATATTATAGGCAACAAGAGCAAGGGGCCTGGTAGAAGGATCTGGCAGGCGGTATGAATATCGTGCCATGTTGATGGCAGCCATATTTCGCAAGGTCCACCCCCGGCTTAAAGAGCCGGGGGCTAAATACACTACTACTGTGCCGGGGGATTCGTCTCCTTGATCAACGCGCCGAACTCGTCACTCAGCACCAGAATCGAGAAGCGGGCGATCGGCGACGTCTCAGGAGTGCTGACCGAAGTATAGTCAAACTTGCCACGCAGGTCGGTGTAGCCATCCTTGTGGAACTTGACGGTGCCGTCGGCCAGGCGAACGTAGACCTTCACATAGACCTTGGGCAGAGCCTTGCTCGTAGCGGCGTTGACCACCTTGAGCTGGCCATAGTTCTCCTGAAGCGTCACTTCCAGAGCGTTGGCATAGTAGGGCAGCGAACGGGTCTTACCGCCGGAGACGATCTCGACCAGCACGTTGCGGTTCTGTAGCTCCTTCGGCAGTTCAATCGTCTGTTTCTTTTGGCCCTCAGGCAGAGTCACGTCCTGCGACAGGTTCGGCTTGATGGCGCTGAACTGGCTGCCATACTGCTGGACGAACGGGTTGCGGCTGAAGAGCAACTCCACATCCATCAGATAGTAGTTCACCCGCACCGTCTTTACGTTCTGCCAGGTGAGGTTGATCTTCTTGGCGTCGATCGTGAAGTCGAAGGTGGATTCACCCGCTGCCAGCTCCGCCTGCCGCTGGTTGCGATCATCAGCGTCAGCAGCTTTATTGGCCTTGCCTTCGATCTCATCCAACTGCGTGATGATGGTGGCAAAGGTGTTCTTCCACTTATCGACCGGGTGATTGACGTACTTATCGGCGATGGCCCGTGCCCTGCCTGCCTCTTCCGTGAAGAAGGCCAGGTAGGCGGCACAGTAGTCGTACTGCATCTTCGTCGCCAGCTTGGCAGCATCGACACGGCCCAAGGTTTCCAGGGCTTCCTCGACCCTGTCCTGAAGAAGCAGGTAGTAGGTGATCGCCAGCAGGTCAGCATCGTCGAACGTTCTCTTGTAAGAGAGCATCGTCATGAACTGATGGTACTGCTGATGGAAGCGATCATTGACGATCTGCCGCACCTTGCCCAGAGCATGGGCCCGGGCATTGACCAGCGGTTTGTACTCCAGGTGCTGGTAGTGATATCGTGCTGTGGGATCAATCGTCAGCAGCGTCGTCGTCAAAGGCCCGTTGCCACAAAGAGCAACCAGGTTATCGGCATGGCGGAAGAACTCCTTCATCTCCGGCACGAGATTGAGTTCAACAGCGTACGACCAGAGAGTGTTCTGGTAGACATGTCGATCACGCAGCAACTTCGTCACAGCCTGGAAGAAGGCCTTGTCCTTCATACGGAAGGCGATCTTCTCGAGGTTCAGGCGATAGAGATTCTCACGGTTCATCAGGGCCAGCACCTGGTCAGGGGTGCCTTCCTGAGAAACATAGTCCCACGACTGGGTATCGATCTTGGTAGCCTTCTCGACGACGGTGAAGGTGAACGGTTCCGCCGAGGCGACAAACTGCTCGTTCTTGGCGACATGCACCGGGAACTGAGCGAACTGGCCGGCTGCGGGGAAATAGAAGAGGTAATCGATGGTCTGGGTACGGTAAGGTTCCAGGTCGAGAAGGATCGACTTGGTCTGCTGACCCTTACCGAGCGCCATCGCACCGACGGGCAACTGATAGAGCACGGTCAACTTCTGACGGGATGACGTGGGGTTCGTCACCACAATCTGCCCGCCATAGGTGGTGTGTACCAGGAACTCATCAGTGATGAAGTGATCAATCTTCTCGCCATTCTCCTCCCGGTAGCGGTCGCTGGCCCGGTAGAAGTTCTGGCTGATGAGGATCGGCAGCTTGGTCTTGGCTGCGACCGCTGGACGAACTTCTTCATGGAAGGCGATCACCGGGCTGGCGACGTTGAGCGTCATGCGGCCGGCATCGAACTTCATCTCGTGCTTGCCTGCTGCGAAGGGCAAATCAAGAACTGACAGAGCAAACATCATCTCAGTGAAGTTGTGCGAGGCCTGAGCGAAATCACGGGAGTAGAACGGTCCGTTACCGGCGTGCTTGACGTAATCGAGCCAGAAGGAGTTGATGGAGACCAGTTCAGCCAGTTGTGCCTGGATAAGCTGGTGCCAGTAGTTGTTCTCCGCCCATTCCTGGGTCGGTGCCAGCCGCATGTAGAGTTGCTTAAAGGCGGCACGACCACGATCATTGCGATAGAAGGCATCGGCATCGGTTTTGGCGAGCTTGTCGACCTTGTCCTCGCCGGCGGACTGCTTCTTGCGGTCTGCATTTTTCTCCACTTCGTCTCGGGTCTCGCCATCTTTGGCGCCACCACGACGAAGTGATACGCGACTTTCACCCTTGCTGGGGTTAGCAGGCATAGCCGGCTTGCCAGCTGTCGGTCCTCTACCTAATCCGCCACCACCCAAACCTCCACCACCCAGGCCGCCGGGAGCGGCACCAGATGTTGAATCAAAGGCATTTCCCAATGTGCGATTGGGTTGCATCTCCTTCAGCGATTCCTTCGCCTTCTCCAGGCCATATGCGGCACCGGAGCTAAGATCGCTTCCCTTAACGGAAGTATCGAAGAGCACCATGATCCGTTCGAGATCAGGTGGCAGCATGCGGAACTGGTCGGTCAAATGGCGAGTCGTGGAAGCTGCTTCACCTTGCAGACGTTGAGCGAGCAGGATGCGCTCAACAGTATTCAACCGACCGAACTGCCAGGGTTCGAGATAGACAGCCAGGTCATTGCCCAGCAGCCAGTGGTCCATGAAGGTCTTATCCTTCTTGTTGGCCAGATAGGGTTTGATGACGGCATTGAAGAACTCAGGATCCTTCTTCAAAAGGAAGAAGTTGAGTTCATGGCAAGCATACTTAGAGTAAAGGGTTCGCTTCTCTTCTGGTTTCAAGGTCGGCCAGTTGAGGATGAAGGCGAACTCGGTCAAGTTCGGATCGTTGGAGAGGGTGCGATAGAGGCTGTATACCTTCGACAACTGGTCATACATCTCAAACCGGCTGTTATTGACATCAGCCAGGACGAACGGGGTACCGGGCAGGACGGTCGTGACCTGCTTCTGCTGAGTGAAGTGGGCCTTGGGATCGAGACCGCTCTTCAGTCGCAGATCGAGGAACCCCGCCTGCTGCTCAGCAACCGAGATCGACTTCACCCCGGTATGCACCGCATCGACAGCAACGAGATGAATCCAGGCATGTGGCCCCATTTCTTTCTTCGTAATGGTGATAACGCCCTGTTCATCGGGAACTTTGTTGATCTCGATGGCGGCGGTATCAGCGAGAAAGTCAAGGTTCGAGGTGACATGGCTTGTCTTCCCACTTCCAGCCGCATCTCCTGTTCCCGGTCTGGGATCTCCTGGCATCGCGGTAGCAGGAACAGGGGCATTGACCGCCCCGAAAGCAGCACCCTCCGCTGCCAGTTGCTCACTGGTTTCGGTAGAACGGATGGCCCAGGGATTGAGCAGAAGCTCAGGCCGAGCCAGCATGTTGCCCGCAAACTTCTTCTGCATCTTGCGATCAAGAACATAGCGATACTCATCGCCTATGTCGCGCCCGGTGATGTGGGTCGAATCGTTGCGGCCAGGAACCTTACCCAGAAGAGCGGCATCGCGCACCTTGCTCAGATTGGCAAAGGCTGAGTACTCGGGCAGGTAACGGGTGCCGATGATGTGCAGACGAGCCACCTTCGACCAGTTCTTGAGGCGAATAGTCAGCTTGCCTTCAGCGTCGGCATCGACTTTGGCAATGCTCACCGGCTGAAGCCCGGGCAACTGCATGAAGCGGGCTTCGCCCAGTACGTAACCATCAAACTGGGTACCTTCACCAATGCGGAGGCGAATCCGCTCATTGCTGGTCTTCAGCCACAGATCATAGTCGCCGGCTTCGAGGCCGTTGATCTCGATGAGGCCATCTTTGATGCTAAGAGCTTCAAAACGATCTGAACGGTAGGTGTTGCCACGCAACTCCAAGAGGGCGAGCTCGCCACGAGTCGCCTCGTTGGCCGTACCGTTGTAGGGCACAGTGACTGGCTCGCCGAACTTGGCGTGCATGACGTTGCGATAGGTGAAACGGGTGAGTGGCAACGTCCATGATTGGGTAGTGCCTTCAGGACCCATGGCAGTCAAGGAGCTAATGTCAGGTAGCGGCCCCAGCTTGATACGGCCCAGTTTATCAGTCTTGAGAGTGGTATGGACCAGTTCTCGAAACTCACGGTGTTTGAAATCCAGTTGCACCGGACGATCTATCTTGGGTTCGCCTGTCTTGCCCAGCACCTCAATGACGTAGTCGTTGCCGAACTTAGCCAGGTGAAGGTCTTCGGTCTTCTCGGTGAGATCGATGCCGTTGAGGTTGAACGTCTGGCCATCCGCCAGATTCACGGTCATGTTCTGGCTCAGGTTCTTGACCTCGGCGAAGAGTTGAACCTGGAGCGACTGCATGCGGGGTGGCACCCGGAATTCATAGGTTGCTTCACGGTCTTCAAAGATCTTGAAGTCGGGCACTTCGGTACTGGAAGGAATGCCATCCTGATCAGTCGAAATAAGACGGAGTCTGACATGGGTCAACAGTTGCAGCGATTGCGGGATGCCATTGATATAGACGCAGGGGCGTACCAGCACCTTGGCCAGTCGCTGATTGAGCAACGATTCCCGTTCGATGTGGATGCCCGCTACCAGTGAGTAGTTCTCGGATTGATGATTCAGGAAATCGAGGCAGGCGAACTCGCCCACGGTGACCACGATAGGCTTGTTGGCCGGCTGAGTGCTGTAAGGCACGAAGATCAAGCCGTCCTTGTCGGCGGTGTATTCAGCACCGGTCATGCACAGCTTGGCGTTCTTGACTTGCTTATAGTTCTCGTCAAGAACCGTAACGACATGCCCAGCTGTGCCGTTGCTGACCAGTGTGTGGAACTTGCCTTTGCGGACTAACGCCCGGCTGCTCTTGCCGCCACCGATGAAGTCAATCACGTAGACACCAGCCCGGTTGAGCTTGGGGAACTCGAACGATTTGGCGACCTTGCGTAACGGCGATTCGTTCAGATTGAAGGTCAGTTCTTCGTTAGGTACCAGACCATCGAGATTAATGTCAGTGTTTACTTCTGTACTGTTCTGGCGATAGTAGTTGAGCGTGTTGATCTCATAGACTTTGATCAGCAACGTAGGAATGTGCTTAATGGAAACATCGAGCTTGACGGGTTGGTCGATGGTGTAGTGGGTGGGGTTCGTGGGAGCAAAGTCGATATCGACTCGATCCTTGAACTGCTTGAATTCCTCAGGAGGCAGTTGCGAGGCCCACTGCTCAGGATCGCCCAGACCCAATTCGATCTTTGTTTCGGCAAAAAGGTGACGCAGGTAGACATCATTGATGAAAGGTTCAAATTCCACAGGGCTGTTGGCTTCAACGAAAAAGTTCTTGAGGTAACTCCTGACTATCTTTTCATCAGGGCCGACTACAGGAAGCAAAGTGACCGTTCGAAGGTCTGCATTGAGATCGGCCGGATATCGACGAAGCTGATCATTCTCCAGCATTCCCTTCGACATATAAGGCTGGTAGCGGGGCAGCTTGAGGTACTCAATGAACTTGGCTCGATCATAGCGGCCCTGGGATCGATCCAGCACGAGCCAGTGATAAAGCACCTGGGACTTGAGCGAGTTGAAGACCGGAGCCAGCTTGCCGACAAACTCCCACAGCCTGGCGAAGTAGGCGTTGGCCTGAGCGGGGTTGTGCCGCCAGATCTCGTCAGCAGTGGGTTGGAGCTTTGCGATCCAGGCGTAGACGAAGGCCTGCTGGTTGATGAGGTCGCGGCGTAGACGAAGGAGTTCTTCGAGTTGGGTCAGCGTCATCAGGCGATGGACATTGATGGAACCAAAGCCGCCCGAGTTCTGAGCCTTCAGGTCTTCAGCGACGAGTTGAGCAAGGTTTGGCAGATCAGGGCGTGCTAACCGCTGGATAAGCTGCCGGCGTTTGCGCCAGTCGAGGTTGGTTACAGCCAGGCCATCGAGGGCAATGTCCTCGAAGTTATCGAGGTTATCCCATTGACTGAAGGAATGAGCGCGAAGGCGTTCCCTGGAGATGAGATTCTGATCGAGAGCGATCGGGAAGTTGGGGATAGCCCCAAGGTTTTCCTTCTCGTGGCCGAAGAATATGCCCAGGCGGTGCCTTAGAAACCCAAGCGATTGCTGAGGATTGCGGTCATACTCCTGAAGAGCCATACGAGTCTGGATTTCGAGATAGCGCTGCGATTCGCCATGACGATCAACCCAGGGCTTGTTCATCTCCCGAACCTTCTGGTACTGTTCGGTCTGGAGATAGTGCAGGCAGTGAAAATAATAGTAGTCTTCAGTGCCGGGAATGAGTTGCTTTAAGCTGGCACTGCGATCTTTAGCCAGCGAGAAGGTTTCGATAAAGCCAATGTCGCCGGCCATCATGACAGACAACGCCGTTGCGCAGACGATGAGACCCAGCATGAACCGTTTCATAGCAAATCCCCAACTTGACAAATCTTGTGCAGATCAACTGCTTGTTAATGTAGAGACGAGTTGATGCGGTGTAGGGATTGATCGGCCTGGGGAGTATTTAGTTTAGTCTGTCAGTTGGAAGAGAAGGCAGAAGAATCATGCCCGCAATATTCTCTTGTGCATCCCTTACGGAAAGAGAAGGAACATTACATCATTGCTAGGAAGAGGGATAACAATACAGCACGAAGTGCTCCTCGGTTGAGACTATGCCCACGGGAATAGGGCCTCCGATGTTGGATAGCAGTCATAGCCTCGATCACATTACATGCTCAACCGGGACGACTAGCGCCGAACGATATTCCCGATGAACAGTCGTAAGTCATTACCTACCATACCCTTGATAGACTTTGCAGGTTATGCTGGCATTTCCCAATGTTTCGGCCAAAACGATACAACCGTACCTCGTCTGTAATATGAAAATGGAAGAATTGCCTCAATAATATAGCCAGCCTAGGGGCTTTGCGATATATCTGTAGCTTGTAACGAAGGCGATGAGTGTTACTAACGGGATAAGTTTCCTGTGACTCAAACGTAGTAGTCTTCGTAGTTTCACTAGCTTCACATCATTGAGGAGACATCTGATGAAGCGTCTGTTCGTAGCGGTCGTCGCCCTCGTAGCCTTGGGCTTGTCCAGCACCTCGGCTTGGGCTTCTTGTTGTCGAAAGAGCTGTAACAGCGGGTGTAATACCTCGTGCGCCAGCAACACCAATTGCGGCAGCCCCTGTGGCGGGACCGTAGTCGCAGCTGCCCCAGCTGTCGAATGGAAGGAAATCGAAGTCACCCGCAAGGTTGCCAAGTGGGTTGACAAGCAGGTTGAAGTGACCGTTCAGGTTCCTGAATGGAAGGACGAAGTCCGCAAGTATAAGGTTTGCACCCCAACCTGGGTAACCGAGACTCGTGATCGCAACGTCTGCGTTCCTGTGAACAAGCAGGAAGAACGCACTGTCAACGTATGCATCCCCGAAACCAAGATGGAAACCCGCACCTTCACGGTGTGCGTTCCCCGTACGGTAACGGAAACCTGCATGCAGAACCGCACCACCTGTCGCCGCGTCCAAACCGGCTGCGACTGCTGCGGTCGTCCCTGCTATGAAACCGTTCGCGAATGCTGCCAGGTTCCCGTGACGGTTTGCCGTCGCGTGTACGAGAACGAAACCCGCACTTGCCAGGTTCCTGTCACCACCTACCGCACCGAAACCAAGAAGGTCATGGTGAACGTCTGCTCCTACGAGAACCGGGTTGAGAAGGTCAACTGTCAGGTCTGCAAGATGGTCGAATCCGAAAAGTCCGAAACCGTCAAGGTCTGCACCTACAGCACCAAGAAGGAAATGCGGACTGTCAAGGAATGCACCTGGGTTGATGAAAAGGTCAAGGAAAAGGTCTGCGTCAGCACTGGTTGCAACAATGCTTGCTGCAACACTTGTGCCAGCACCTGCGGCAGCCGTCATGGTTGCAGCCTGTTCAAGGGCCGCGGTTGCGGTTCCAGCTGCGGTTCTTCCTGCGGTCACAGCCATGGTTGTGGCGGTTGCGGTGGCTGCAACTAAGCCGACTCCTGTTTGAATAATTCTCCAAGCCGAGGTGAATCACCTCGGCTTTGTTCTTGCGCTTCTATCGTAGAATAGACGTATCCATTGAGGCCGCATCACATGACCCTGTTTCGAGATGTGATTGAACTACTCGGCAAAATAGCTCCACTTCATCTGGCCGAAACGTGGGATAACGTCGGCCTGTTGATGGGCGACCCTCCTACCAACATTCGCCATCTCATGACCTGCCTGACCATTACACCCGAAGTCGTCGCCGAGGCAGTGAAGGAAAAAGCGGAGCTGATCGTTACCCATCATCCCTTGCTTTTCAAGCCCACGCAGCGAATCACCAGCGAGAATGTCGAGGGCCGCATGCTCCTCAAACTCGCCGCTGCCGGCATTTCGGTCTACTCCCCGCATACCGCTTACGACAACGCTCCTGACGGAATCAACGATCAACTGGCAGCCCTGCTCAAACTCGAAGAGATCAGGCCTCTGGTTTCTGCAATGCCCAAGTCACCCTACAAGGTAGTCGTCTTTGTTCCTGAACAGGACCTCGCCCCGGTCAGCGATGCGGCATTTCAGGCTGGAGCCGGAATCATCGGTAACTATGAACAATGCAGTTATCGAAGCTCAGGCACAGGCACTTTCTTTGGAAATCAGAACGCCAATCCCACCATCGGCAAAACTGGGCGACGGGAAGAGGTCGCAGAATATCGGCTCGAACTCTTCTGCTCCTCGGCAAGACTATCTGCCGTATTACATGCCATCCACCATACCCACTCCTACGAAACGCCGGCCATGGATGTCTATCCGTTGCATCCTCAAACATCATCCGCTTCCAGTTACGAAGGAACGGGGCGTATCGGGCAACTCCCTGCCCCCCTGACCTCGCAAGCATTGGCTGATCAGGTTTCCCAACTGCTACAAACCCCCGTAAACTTGACTGGTGATCGACACCTGATTCAGATCTCGTCCGTAGCCATCGTGTGCGGAGCTGGTGGAAGCCTGCTTTCTCAGGCAATCAAAGCCGATGCCGATGCTTTTCTCACAGGGGAAATTCGCTTCCACGATGAACTGGCAGCCCAGGCAGCCGGCGTAACCGTTCTGGCAGCGGGCCACTATGCCACTGAACGGCCGGGTATGGAAGCCCTGGCCAGGCGACTGGCCAGCAACCTTCCTCACTGTAAAGTCTGGGCCAGTTGTGCCGAACAGAATCCCTCTCAGTGGGTTCCTTCGCCGACAAAGCCAAGATCAGGCTAGCATCAATGATTCCGTTGCTTTAATCTATATCTATCGCATTCATCCCTATGGTCTTCTTTTACTCTTTCTCACATGGCTGAACTGACCCGCAAACAAATGGCCCAGTTGATTGTCAAGTTGCGTCTGGCGACTCCATCCCAGGTGCAGGATTGCCTGGAAGAATTAGTCGATACGGAGATTGATCCCGAACCCCTGCTCTCCATGCTGAGCCGTCATGGCCTGTTGACCTCGCTCCAAGTTGACAAGCTGCTCAAGGGTGATATGCATGGGTATTTCATGGGCAGTTTCCGGCTGCTCTACAAAATTCACTCTGGAACTTTCGGTCGTGTCTATCGTGCTGATGATCCCGGTTCCGGTCGGGTGGTGGCCGTCAAGGTGCTCAGGCAACGCTGGACGGACAAGCCCGAAGTGATTCAGATGTTCGAGCGTGAAGGTCGGCTGGGAATGAGTCTGAGGCATCCCAATATCGTCGAAGTGCTATCCGTGGGCAAGGACGACAAGACCGGACAATACTACATCGTCATGGAATTTGTCGAAGGCGCGAATCTGCGCGACCTTCTCTATATCCGAAAACACTTTGATACCACCGAAACACTGAAGCGGCTGGAAGACGTGGCTCATGCCCTGGCCTATGCCAACAGCAAAGGCATCACCCATCGAGACATGAAGCCGACCAATATCCTCATTTCCAGTTCGGGCACCGCCAAAGTGACCGACTACGGCCTGGCACAGATATCGGCTCGGTTCATTACCGAAGCCGATAAAGGCACCCAGCAGCGCACGGTGGACTACGCCGGCCTGGAACGGGCCACTGATGCCCCGTACGGCGACGTTCGCAGCGACATCTATTTCGCCGGTTGCGTCGCCTATGAGATGTTGACCGGGCATTCGCCACTGGCCCATTCTCGAAACAAACATCAGCGAATGGCCAAGGATCGGTTCACGGGGGCGCAGTCGCTCAAAATTACCAACATCGAGGGCCCGGGAGCTACCACGGTACATCGACTCGTGGCAACGATGATGGAACTGGATCCGGCCAAACGCTTCCAGACTCCTGCTCAGTTGCTCGATGCCATTCAACAGGCCCGTGCTGAGATCAGCGGCGGACGTGTTGGCACGCACACAGCCGCGAAAACTATTTTCGTAGCGGAGAATGACGAAAAGCTACAGAACGTCTTGCGGGAAAAGTTGAAGAAAATGGGCTACCGTGTCCTCCTCGCCAGCGATCCGGCACGAGCGTATGATCGATATCAACAGAGCCCCTATGACGTACTTATTATGGATGTTGGAACCATTGGCGAAGAGGGACTAACCGTCATCAACGCTGTGCTGCGGAAATCCCGTAATGTGAATATGTCATGCCATGCACTGGTGATTGTTTCCGAAGATCAATCAGGCGTAGAATCGATTATCGACTCCGACTTGTTGCAACATGTCACGATACTTAGACGCCCCTTGAAAATGCATGAATTGACGGCCAAGTTGCTCGAAGTGGCGCCGCTAGAGCAATCTAAAGAAGAATAGTTGAGACCAACAACCTTGTTTGAATGCAAGCACATTTCCTGAGGTGGCACTGCGATCCGAAGAAACCACTTGACATGCGACCGAAAACCTGCGAGTTGTGGATATAGAGCGTTGGTGATCCAGCCGCCGCTCCGTCAGACCGTTTTGATATTTGTCCGCTCGAGGTGATTCATCATGGTTCTTATTTCCTGTGATCTCTGCGGCAAAGAAATTCTGCCTGAACTCAGCCAATACTATGTCGTGCGGATGGAAGTATTGGCCAAGGGGCAAACCGAACTAACGGAAGATGATCTCACCAGTGATAACCTCGAAGCCGTCAGTCAATTGCTGCAATCACTTGAGGACGATGGGCTGACCTATCACGAAGCTCCACCACGGCAGGTCATGAAATTCGATCTCTGTGCCGGGTGTCGCAGTAAGTTTGTCAAAGACCCTCTCAACCGGGAATCGATGTCGCTCGATTTCAGCACGAACTGATTCCCGATCTGAAACTCTTTTGCATCATATGCAGTATCATGAGCAGTTCCAGGGAACCTTGCCATGATCAAACTCGGTATCGCCCTCGTTTCTGTATTGTTGTGCCAGACAATCACTCAGGGCTATGAAGACCGCCCACCACTGGTGGAACAGTATCTACATTCAGGCCAGTTGCAGGCCGGTGAACATGCCCTGCAAGCCGCCCTTCGCAAAAACCCTAAGGATGATGAAGCCCGCTTCGGGCTGGGACTGTTGCAGATCGTCCGCAGCGTCGAACGGCTCGGGCAATCTTTCTACGATCACGGGCTCAAGAGCACCAACAACTGGGTGCCATTCGTTCGACTGCCGGTGCCGACCAATCCTGATCCTTCCCCTATCTCCTATGCCCGCTTCCGCCGTATCCTCGATGACTTCTGTAAGGACATGACCCAGGCGGACGCCACGCTGGCCGGCATCACAGACGATAACGTCAAACTGCGGATTCGCCTGGCACATATCAAGATCGACCTTGATGGCGATGGCCAGGCCACCGACCGGTTTTTGGACATCCTCACCAAGCTGATGGGCGGCCCGCCCGATCTGCTTAAGACCAACCCCGAGTTCCGAGTCCATTTCGACCGTGGCGACGTTGCCTGGCTCCGTGCGTACTGCCATCTGCTGAGCAGTATGCTTGAGCTCTATCTTGCCATCGATACCGAATCAGAATTCTATTTCTTCGCCAAGGAGTTGTTCCCCCGAGTGCGGCCTGTCTTATCTGAACCGGAAGAGAAACTGCTGAAGGACAAACAGATGATGCGTAACGGCACGCTCAAGTTCAGTGAACCCCAGCGCCTCAGTGAGTTTCGCCATCACCTGCTTCAGGTCTGCAAGCTGAACCGGGAAACCTGGCGGTTCATTCGTGCCGAGACCGACGACGACTACGAATGGCTCCCCAATACCCGACAAAAAGGCGTCTTCGACATGCCGGTGCGCGATGACATGATCAACGGCTGGCTCGGCATGATGGGCGAACTCGAAGCGGTTCTGGAAGGCAAGAAACTAGTGCCCATGAATCTCCTCACAGGCGGCAAGAAAGGCCTGAATCTCAAGACCCTGCTGGAAGACCCGCCCGCCAAGATTGATTTCGATGTTGTCATGCGTGATGGCCCGACAGACAAATATCTCGAAGATGGGACCAGCATGGATCTCAACGTCATCTTCGGCGTGATGCGGGTCTTCGATAACCCGCTGCGGATGGGATACTTTGCCTGGTTTAATTAGTATTCTTCTCCCCTTTTCCCTGGAGGGAGAGGGGTTGGGGTGAGGGGGAGCATTGAAGTGCCCCCTTCACAACAC
>DAOMFV010000055.1:0-31480 GCA_035430005.1 Gemmatales bacterium | reverse complement strand
TTATCAATTACCGTAGAAACTGAAGGAAATTACCCCGTCTGGATTCGAACCAGAAATGAGAGTACCAAAAACTCTAGTGTTACCAGTTACACCACGGGGTAGCGTGGTATTTTTTACGTTACAGTCACGACACGGAAGAGGCAAGGCCGGTTCATCTGTGGTAGCCAAAGTCGTGAGACTTCGGTGTATCGGAACCGAAGTCTCACGACTTCAGCTACATCTAATTCAGCTTATTCTTTAGGCGGCTAAGCTCTCGAGCAGGAACTTGAGCTTGCGTACTTCCGTTTCCATGGGGAACGGGTTCTCGGGCTTATCGACAATCTCGACAGTCAGCACCCGATTGTAACGGTGCTTCTCTAACTGAGTGATGATACGGCTATATTCGATCTCACCCTGCCCTACTCGCACCTGCATCTTGTCGGGGCTCAGGCCCGTGTCACGCAAATGGACATGACGGACATAAGGATAGACCTGATCATAACTGCGGTTCTGATTCGGGCCACAGATATAGTGGCTGGGATCGAGAGTCAGACCCAGACCAGGCACCTTTTCGCACAGCTTGACTGCGTTGTTTGGTATCTCGGTCAAGGTACCAATGCGTGTTTCGACGGTGAGCACCAGGCCATAGGGCTCAGCCAGGCCGACCAATTCTTTCAAGCGAGCGACTTCCGCACTAATATCGCTGTGGGCAGCCGCGGCTGGCATCGTGAGCGTAGCAATACCCAGGTTGCGGGCCATCTTGCAGATGGCATCGAACTGGCCAACGAAGGTATCGTGATCGATGTTCGGTTCAAATTCGAGATTGAGCGCAGCAGGTACGACTGATGAGGTGTAGCGCAAGAGGCGAGCGCAACGTGCCGGGTCAGCAGCCACCTCGGCTGGCGTCAGATGCGGGCCTTTCGGCGAGATCGTCGCATCGACGTTACTGAAATCAAGCTCTTCCATGGTCTTGAGAGCACGATCTAATGGAAGACGACCAAAACAGAGTGTGGAACAAGCAACTTTCACAGCGACTCCCCCTCTCTCGAAGTGGCTTGGCCCAAGGCCAACCTTCACGCCATCCCCCGATGGCAGACGTGCTCTTGTTCGCGCAGACGAAAGCAACAGCATCCCACTTCGAGGCAGGGTGATAACCGGATCGGGGATTTTGTCAAGAGGAGTCTTTGGGCAAAAGCACCAGAGTAAGGAGCCAGAAGCCAGAATGGCATCAAATACGATGTAGTAATGGAAAGAAAGTGCCCCCCAGCGTCTCCCCCTCATTGATGGCTGGTACGCCATGCAGTAACTCTTCCGATTTGGCGCTGATAACGCCGTCACGGACATAGTTCATCACCGCTGCTCTTCGTGATCGATCAGAACGATTCTCTTTTGAACCATGCACCAGTAATGGATGATGGAAAGCGCATTCACCGGCTTTTACTTCGACCAGCACTTCTTTATCGAACTGTTTCACCTGTTCATCGTTCAATACTGCTCGCAAACCATCCATATCTCCGGCTAGCGCGGGCATGGGTAATAATGGCCAGCGATGGCTACCGGGGACATAGCGCAGGCAGCCATTGTCTACTGTGCTGTCATCGAGAGCAATCCAGCAAGTTAAATGTGCCATCGGCTGGGTGCGTGTCCAATACGAATAGTCCTGATGCCAGGCGACCACGCCACCATGCTTGGCTGGTTTGCAGAAGAGTTGATCGTGCCAGAAGCGTACACTACCACCGAGCAACTGTGATGCGGGCATCAGAAGCGCCGGGTTCCAGAGCAGATCGTGGAACCCCGGAGCGATGCGCCAATGGCCCAGGGCATGGAACAGCACCTTGTTCGGATCGTTCGATTCGTTCCTATGAAACTCGTAGAAGAGGTCGTGCCCCGGATGCTTGGGGTCAGCTATTTCTGCTAATTCTTTCCGGAGCGCATCGATTTGTTCATCGTTCAGCACTTGGATGCTCTTCAGGTAACCCTGTTCATGAAAGAAGGCAACCTGATCGTCACTAAGTCGGTATCGTTCCCACTCGCAGGAGCTACCAGGCTGCAGAAACAGCTTGGAAACAGGGTGGTGTTGGTTAGCGAGATCGGGATAGCTCGTCATGTTAATCCACGCAAGATAGGTAAGGCCATAGTCAGAAGGAGAGTTTGTCCAGTGTATCAGCTACAACCGGTACTACGCAAGAAAACAGTGATTCCATGTGGTTCGGATTTGTAGCATGTGTGGATTTGACCTATGGTTACGCAGCCACCTTGCGGGAATCATCGGGAGCAGTCATCATGCGGGTTGCCAATGCCGTGGAATGGGTCACGTCTGTTGTCTGGTCTCGTCGTCAAACTTTACGCAATCGGCAACAGTGCCCCCAGCTTCGTCTGGAGCATCTAGAAGCTCGCGATGTCCCCACGATCAACCCGACGGGTCTCGAACAGGAAATGATGGAACTCCTCAACCATATGAGGATGGACCCAGCCGGTGAACTGAATCGTTTGCTCGTCAGCACCAACCCTATTCAGGCTCGTGATCCGGAAGTGCAGGCTGCGCTGCAATACTTCGGCGTCAGCGGTTCGGCGCTGGCATCTCAATTCGCCAGCTTAACCGCCGCTCAACCTCTCGCCTGGAGCGATGGGTTAATGACATCCTCCCGTACGCACAACCAGTTGATGATCACCGACGATTCGCAGTCACACCAATTGCCGGGCGAGGCAGATGTGGGGACCCGCATCACAGCCGCAGGCTATTCCAATTGGACTGCCCTCGGTGAAAACATCTATGCCTACTCCGATACCGTCGCCTATGGCCATGCCGGTTTCGCCATCGATTGGGGCTTCGGCACCAATGGCCTGCAAAGCCCGGCGGGCCATCGCATCAACATGATGAACAACAGCTACCGGGAAGTGGGCATCTCGGTCATCAATGAAACCAACCCCTCTACCGAAGTTGGCCCGCTGGTCATCACACAGGATTTCGGTGCCCGCAGCAACCAGGGCAACTCGTATCTGCTCGGCGTGGTCTACAGCGACAGCAACAGCAACAATAGCTACAACGCCGGTGAAGGGCTGGGTGGAGTCACCGTCTCGATTGTCGGCTCCGCTGGCAGCTTCACAACCACCACCATGTCAGCGGGTGGCTACCAGTTGCAGGTTCCGAGCGGCAGCTACACCGTGACCTTCAGTGGCGGCGGGCTAAGTAGCCCTATCACGAAGTCAGTCACTGTCGGCTCGACGAACGCCAAGGTCGATGGTGTGGCCGGCCAAACAGGAAATCCACCCCCTCCACCACCTCCTTCAAACCATGCACCCGTTCTAGATGCGAGCTTTGTGGCAACGCTTAGCACCATCGCTAAGGGGGCTACCAATCCCGCTGGCGTGTCAGTAGCCAGCATCGTTGGCAATTCCATTACTGACGCTGATGCCAATGCTCAACAAGGCATCGCCATCTACAATGCCGTCAACACCAATGGCCAATGGCAATACTCGCTCAATAGTGGAACGACGTGGACGGCCTTTGGAACAGCCAGTTCGACCGCAGCCCGGCTGTTACGCTCATCGGACTTGGTTCGCTTTGTCCCGAATGCTACCTTTACCGGCTCCGCTGCCATCACTTACGTTGCATGGGATCAGACCACAGGCACTGCTGGCGGTACAGCCAATATTTCCACGATCACAAGCATCGGGGGTAGCACTGCATTCAGTTCTACCTATGATTATGCCACGGTAAACGTCATCTACACCAACTACGCTCCGGTGCTGAATACCTCCGGCACCTTCACGCTACCCTACGTCAAAGCCAATAGCACGGCCCCGACCTCGGTGCTGGTCAGTACTTTACTGGGGACCAATGTCACTGACGCCAACGCCGGTGCTCTCAAAGGCCTGGCCATCACCGCCATAGATAACACCAGGGGCAACTGGCAGTACACCACCAATGCCGGCACAAACTGGTACAATGTGCCGACAACTCTCAACAACACGGCTCTCTTACTTCGCTCGACCGATTACCTGAGATTCTACCCCAAAGCGGGGAACATCGGCATCTCCAGCATGGTCTTCCGTGCTTGGGATCGAACCACGGGCACGGCTGGCACAGTCGGTTCTCTTGCCAGTGGTGTGGGTGGCAATACTTCCTTCAGCGCTGACCAGGTGTTCGCCAATGTTCAGGTCGGCAACAATGCCCCGGTGCTGAACACCACCAACCCGTTCACCCTGAATGCCTTCACCAATGGCAACACCACGAATCCAGGAACGCTAATTAGCACCCTGCTTGGACAGAATGTCACAGATGTGGACATGAATTCCCAGCGAGGCATTGCCATCATTGGCCTCACCGGCACTACGACAGGCACATGGCAATACTCAACCAATAGTGGAACTACCTGGAATGCCATCAACAGTATAATCAGCAGCAGTTCGGCCCTCCTCCTCCGATCCCAAGACTTGATTCGCTATGTTCCCAAGTCCACCTTCCACGGCAGTGTCAGCCTACAGTTCCGTGCCTGGGATCAAATGTCGGGCGTCGTCGGCACACTGGTCAATCTTGCTGCGACGCGAACGACTACACCTTTCGGGGGCAATTCGTCATATAGCAGCGAGTTTGGTTCGGCGACACTACAGGTGGTATAGCCGCTTAGGACAGCCCACGCCCCTGGCCTTCTCCTCGCGCTATTTCTTCGGCGACTGCTGTTGTTGCTGCTTCAACATATTCATCATGTTTAGATGCTGGTTCTTTATTGCTTCCTCGAGATTGTACTTCATCGGTTGATACTTCAGCTCCTCTTCGGTCGGTCGAAAGAGCTTGGCGTCTAGCGTGGTAAGCGGAACCGTGCTGAGTATGTCCATGTTCAGCAGCACCTTCTCAGGCCCCTGCTTTTCGGTAATACCCCAGAGTTCCAGACGCACCAGTTCCCCAGTGGCAGCGATGAAATAGAGCTTTGCCAGCCGGGGTACCAGGAAGAATGACAGTTTCTCGTTCCATAAGTAGCGCTGATCCTGCTGATTCTGGGCGTTCGTCTTTTTAGTAGGAGCGATCTGTTCCAAAGCATCGCTGTTCCATCGGCCTTCGATGACTTTGACCGCTTGCCTGGGCTTGCCGGGAAGATCAATCGTGGCTGATGTCGGCTCGCCAAAGATCATGCGTCTCTTGAGGTCGCTGATCATAGCGCTGATTCCCTCAAAGCCATGCAGGCCTAATTGGGTTTTCTCCACATCTTCCATAGCGACTCGTTCCGTTTCGCTGGTTGCCAGCTTCTTCATGACATCCTGCAATTCCTGAACGGGATAGCTGATGATGGTGTTGTTGTCGGAGATGGATTCTAAACGATGAAAGGTTTCACCATCACATAGAAGTTTGAGCTGTGCCTGTCTCTTAACCTGTTGATACTTCAAGTCAAAATAGACCTTCTTCCCGGCAGCAGTAATGGATGTGCCGGTGAGAGTTGCCGGATCAGAGTTACCGAACACTGTTTGGTGGAACTGAACCTCCACACCTTCGGGTCGTGTAAGAGATTTGATGGTGGCATCAAGCAAGGCAAGTGCCGCTGGGGCTGAGGTGGTCACGGTAGGCTGAGGCGGAGTTTGTGCAAATCCCCCGGTTTGCCACATCATCAGTATCTGAGCGAGGAACAGGGTAAAGTATGACGATCGCATCAGCTTTTTCCGTTGGAATCATTGCAAGAAGTGTATCAGAAGTGCCGAGTATACAGGAGACGAGACGCAGGTTCAAGCGCGCTGCCCGGGGGGGCGCGTGACTGGCTGCCTCATGGCGAAGTCCCATCGCCGGCGGCCTACTGATACAGCTTATGGTACAGGGACAGTCCGCCAGGGGCAGCCGCCTCGGCAGGGGGAGACGAATGAAACGACGTGTCGCCGGTTTCCTTCTGGCTGTCGCCGCTACAAGCGGCTGCATGAACACCGATGGCGGGTTCATGAGTCACCCACAAGCGGGCATGCAACCCCACATGGGTGCCACCCGATTAGCCTCCAGTGAACAAGGGCCGGTGGGCCCCTGGGGTACACCCATGATGCCTACGGGCGGCATGGCGATGGGTGGCATGAATGCCAACCCGATGATGGGCGGGAACATCATGCAAGTGGGCTATGCCGGCAACGAAAGCGGCATCCTGCAAGCCTCTGGCTGTGCCAACGGCGCTTGCGGCCTACCCGGTGCACCGCCAATGCCAGGTGGTCATGGCAGTCACGGCCAGATGTCTGGTCCCGTGCTGACCGATCCCGGTTGCTATACCACCGGTGGCCGTGTGAACGCTTTTGGCCAGTTGCCCAATGGGCCTGAAGGTGGCCTCTCCGCTTCACGCACTCAAGTCAAGTTCTCCGGCCCGGTTAATGCCAAGGTCGGCTGGTACGTCCAGGGACCAGAAGGCAAGCCTGTTCTGTCCCCAGGTCAGATCACGATGCCTGGCCGCTTCAACTTCTCACAGGCTGCCATTTATCGTTTGAAGATTTCCGACCTTCAGGGCCGACCTGGCGTCGAACTCTACCCAACGATCGAAGTCGTCCCAAGCAACGCCAAAACCGATGCTTTCCTTTCACACAACGTGGTGCCTGTTGAGTTCACGGATGAAGACCTCGGTCAAATCCGCGAAGGCAACTACATCACCAAGGTCATCTACCTGCCTGACGCTCAGTACATGAGCCTGGCCGGTGGAGCTGAGGAACTCTCCAGCACACGTCTGGAACCAGGCGTTGATCCAGTCGCTGAAGCTTATCGCCGTGGTCACATTCTGCTGATCATTCGTGTTGGTAACATCAGTCTGGATGTGCCTAACTCTCCGCCGCTGAACGCTCCTGGTGCTTATGGCGCTCCTCAGGGTGGCGCTCCTGCCGGTGGGATGCCGATGATGATGCCTCCCGGCCCCGGCATGATGCCTGGTGCTCCCGGTGGCGCTCCGATGCCGGCTCCCGGTCAAGGCGGCCCCATCAATCCTGCCGCGTTCATGATGATGCAACAGCAGCAGGGTGGAATGCCGGCGATGCCTCCAATGCCAGGCCGGGCTCCTCGTGCGAGCTTCCCACAAACCTCCATCATGGCTCCCAGGAGCTTGACCTTTGATGTCGATGATGCCCAACCACCAGCCTTCCGTGAACGGCAAGGCATGCTGGATAGAGCTGTCTGGGGCAAATAACTATCTTGCCGGTGATGAGGTTGGGGACAGTGGGCTTGTGTCAACAGACGCCCTCGGTTCTCAACCTCATTGTGTTTCGAGAATCACCAGCCGTGTGAGAGTGCCATGCGAACGATCAGCCTGATGCTGTGCCTGCTTGGTGTCGGAATCTGCACGATGTGCCAGGCCCAGGGACCGATGCAGGGCCCCGGCGGCATGGGGATCATCCCACCTCCCGGCAAGCTCTACGTTCGCATGCAGGGCGATGCAGCTACCAAGTTCTCCTACCTGGTAGGTCCCAACGCCTGGAAGAGCAATGCCCTGCCCACCGAACTGACACTCCAGCCCGGCGTACGCTACCTCTTCAAAGTCGAAAATATTCCTAACTGCCCGGGGCAGGTCTTCTATCCCAGCCTCGAAGTGCTTGATGTTCTCTATCTGCCTCCCAAGTTGAAAGCCTCCGATCATCCTGCTCCCATCATGCTGACAGAGCAGGATGGCCTGGCTGTGATGCGGGGCGCGATGATCACCAAGGTCGTTACCCTCGAAGATCCTGAAAGTGTCTTTGTCGGAATCAATGGCAACGTCAACGGCGGCGACGCTGAACCGCTCGGCGGCCTCGATGCCCTCTCCTTCGCCAAAGAAGTAGGTCGTCCTGTCGCTATCCTTCGCTGGGGCAACAAGGAACCGACGCAGGAGGAACTCGAAGGCAAGATGATGAACGCCAACCTGGGTGGCTGCATGCCCGGTTGCGGGCCCGTTGTTCCCGTCAAGAAATTCAAGATCGGTGAAGAATGCCTCCGTGACGGTGGCGACTTCCACAGTCCCGCTCATTTCGATCATCAGGGTAAGTTGAAAGGTCTCGAACCTTCAGACACCGTGCTGACGTACAAAAATGTCAAAGGCAGCAAAGTCATCCTGCCTTCCAATCCTGTGTGTCTGTGCGTGCCCCGCTTCGTGAACCTTCGCCAGGTGACGCAGTTGGAAGCCTTCCAGCTCGATCAGCTCGCCGTTCGAGTGAACAATACCGAACCGGGACTGATGGTGGTCCGCAGAGAAAAAGCAGTACCGACCAAGCAGCTTGAAGAAGGCCTCATTCTCCGACTGGCCCTCAAAGCGATGGTTGATATCGGACGGGACAAAGCCATTGCCATCAAATCGGTCGAAGGTGCTCGCATCATCGCCCGGTTGGACAAAGCTGTCGAAACCACTGGGGTAGAAGAGCCTCCGGTCCCCTGCACAGATGAGCCGCTCGAAGTCTGCAAGAGTTGCTCAACGGATAAAGCTCAGATCGGCGATATCGTGACTTACACGATCACCTACGCCAACAAGAGTTGCCAGCCCATCCACGATGTGGCTCTCTCTGACAGTCTGACTGCACGCTTGGAATACGTCCCCGGCACCGCCAAGTCGAGCCGAGAAGCAGTCTTCGTTACCACGACGAATGAAGCCGGTTCTCTGGTTCTCCGCTGGGAGATGAAAGACTCCGTTCCCGCCAAGCAGGGTGGGTATGTGACGTTTCAGGCGAGGGTGAAGTAGGGCATCTTCTCATTCTTTTTGCCGCTCATACTCATGCACGATGAGTGGCAAATCAGGAACCTTGTCTTTGACTGAAAAACTCTTTGGTCTATCAAGTTCTGATCTACCATAGAAGGCGATCGTCAACATATCTCCATTCAGTTGATAGATGCATTGGAATAGAGTGCCTTTCCCAACTAAAGTCAATTCCCTGGGTTGTTTACCAGCGTTGATGAAATAGTTCATTTCCACGGACGAGTTATCAATGTTGATACCGTTGTTCAGACTGAATTTCAACGAACCCAATCCACTGCCTGGGTAGGCCACCCCATTCAGAAGAGCGCGTGTTCGCTTCCATGAACCTTCCAGACTGCGCATGTCTTCAACTTCATTGTGATTTGCGGTGAGATTGGGCAGCACTGGCGGATTCGATTGCAGTGAACTTCTCGTTATTGAATCACCGGGCAATAGTACCTTGCCCAATGCCGGGTGAGAGCCCTTACTCCTCTCGACTGAAAAGTTTATTCCACCAGGAATTGATTGACGAAAGACAAGAGTGGTCTGAACACCGGAAGAGTCTTTTTCTGCGTTAAGCACTGGCACCGACCCTATGTACTCCCACCCGTTGCCTTCGTACTTGTCGAAAAGTTTAACATACTCTTCCTGGCTGATGGGTTTGTCCAGTTTGTAGAAGAGGTAAAGCGTCTTTGAACCACTGGAAGGCGGCACTACAGTCCCAAGAATGGTCTCTTTGCCTTTATCATTGCCAACAAATAGAACGTTACCAATTGGTACTGTATCGGCATTACGAGTCCCCGTCGGGGCATTGCCTTGCGGCGATGCAGCCAGCCAACTTGTCATGCCAGCGGCACTCAGAAACATCATCACTACTACCGCACTTTTGAAAACAGTCGTCTTCATCGTTACCACTCCCTGAGCTAAAGCCAAAAGGTGAACTGCAACCCTGGTGTGAGGCAAACCCAGCTTGGTCGTTTGAGTTAATAGCATTGGCGAGATCGCGGACGCTGTCTCGACGGTTGCAAGCGTCAAGCCGATGGCTGTCAGCGGCAATCCACGTGATGCCAACTTTTGCAGCAGCCGTTGCTTAGCCTGTGTCAATCGACCCGAGAACGTGCCAAGTTTCCAGCCAACATGTTCAGCTGCGGCGCTGGTTGACCAACCTTCCAGACAGCAGAGGACAAAGGGAACCCTAAGTGATTCGGGCAACCTAGCCACTTCTTCATGCACCGCAGACAATAGCGTATTCCACGTCGAGTCGGAGACAGGCAATGTCGCTTCCCGCTGAGCAGCAAGGCTTTCCCGACGCAATCGACGTGCTTTTGTACGTCTTTGTTTCAAGGCGACACGGAACGCTACACGATGCAGCCAGGGGGCTAACGAACCTTTAATCGTCAAGCCTGATCGAATCAGAGCCAGGAATGTCGCTTGAAATGCATCCTCGGCATCTGATTCTGCGGGCAACATTTGCCGACAGACCGACCAGACCAATCGGCAGTGTCGATGCACGATTTCTGCAAAGGCAGATTGATCGCGCTGGAGGAAGTAACGTCGTAATAACTCCTGATCTCCCTCACTCTGAGGCAGGAGATCATGACGGTTGCACTGCTTCAAAATGCCCAAAAGCAATCGGTCTGCCACAGCATTCTCCATTGTCTCCACAGAATAGTACCCGCCAACTCTGGTTTTCTACAGTAACTTCTGGAATATCAGCCTTTCTCCTGATGCTGAAAGCTGATAGCTGATAGCTACAATGCCCTCATGAACATCCTCATGATGGGCACCGGCACCTTTGCTGAGCCTACCTTCGCTGCACTGCTTGCCAGCCGACATAGTGTGTTGGGCCTGATCACCAATCCGGATCGCCCCAGTGGCAAGGGCAAGGATCGGGAGATGGAACGGGGCATCAAGAAACGTGCCGTCGATGCCGGTCTGCCCGTGTATCAGCCACTAAGCATCAATACCCCGGAAGCCATCGAACATCTCAGTATGCTCTTCAAGCCTGATCTCTTCGTCGTGGCTGCCTATGGGCAGATCCTTTCCAAAGACGTTCTGACCATCCCGCCTCGTGGCGGCATCAATGTCCATTCTTCGCTATTGCCCAAATATCGTGGTGCCGCTCCCATTGCTTGGGCCATCTATCATGGAGACACGCAAACCGGAGTGACTATTATCCGGATGACCCCTCGCATGGACGCCGGTGAAATGCTGGGACAAGTGATTGAACCCATTCATTCCGATGATACTGCCGGCACCCTTGAAGCACGCCTCGCTACTGCCGGTGCCAAGTTGGCTATGAGTGTTCTTGATCAACTCGAAGCAGGCACCGAGAATGCTACTTCCCAGGATATGTCGCTCGTCACCAAGGCTCCCAAGCTCAGCAAGGAAATGGGCCTCGTCGACTATTCTCGGACTGCTCAGCAAGTGGATTGCCAGATCAGAGCCTTTCAGCCTTGGCCTTCAGCGTATACCTACTGGCATTCAACTGATCACGAGCCGACTCGACTGATCGTATTTCGTGCCGTCCCCGATTTATCTCAATTGAGTGATCGGCCTGCCGGTGAAGTCATCCTCGTCAAAAAGGATCAGGTCAGTATCGCCTGTGGCCAAGGTACTGTCGTTAACCTCGTCACCGTCCAGCCAAGTGGTAAGAAGCCGATGGCTATTGGCGACTTCCTCCGGGGATACCGGGTACAGGTGGGGGATCGGTTTGGCAGCGAGACAGTATCGTGAGTTCGCCCCGCCCACCCGATTGGCAGCTTCCCCCCGGTGTCACCCCTGGCTTGTGGGAGTATCTGCACGATCCTCTCCTCGCACAGCAATATCTCGGCAAGGTCACCGATTCGCCCTTTGCTCATGCTGACCAGCGATTCGTCTAGAAGCATCTGCTCACCCCCTGCCAGGTGATCGATCTCGGCTGTGGCCCCGGGCGCAGTCTGCTTCCCCTCTATCGACTTGGTTTCCATTGCACCGGCATTGATCTCTCTGAACACATGCTTGATGAAGCGAGAAAGCTTCTGGTTCCTCTCTCCCCTAGAGGGAGAGGAGTTAGGGGCGAGGGGGAGACTCTCGCCAAAGACTCTACACCTCAACCAAAACTCCTCCAAGCCAACCTCGGCGACCCCCTGCCCCTCGAAAGCCACACTTTCGATGCCGCTGTGTGCCTCTTCGGCACCCTCGGCATGCTGCACCCGAAAACGGTCCGTGCCCACTTCCTTTCCGAAGTGAAACGGCTCCTCAAGCCCGAGGGTATTTTCCTTGTTCATGTCCATAATCGTTGGCCACTGCAAGGGATTTCCACCTTGTTCAAGAGGAACAGCGTCGTCACCCTGCCAGTTCATCAGGGCATCAGCAACCTGCAGATGAAGCTTTACACGGAACGTGAAATCAGAAACACGCTTCAGGCATCAGGTCTGAGAGTTCACGATCTGGAATATCTTGATGCAAGTCATCCTCAGGGCGAGTACACTAGCACACGCTGGTTAGCACCATATCGTGCAGCCGGGTTTCTACTCGCAGCCTCTCCGCAGTCATGAGCGTATCTCCGTTACCTTTGATCCTGCTCCCCGGCCTAGGCGCCAATGCCCGCATGTTCCGGGAACAGAAGAAGGTTTTTCCTCAACTCATCGTCCCCGACTGGATTCCGCCCCGCGCACAGGAAACGATGGCACAGTACGCCCACCGCTTTATTGACATCATCAACCCCGGCACCCCTTTCTATCTTGGTGGCGCTTCGTTTGGCGGCATCATCGCTTACGAGATGGCCCAGCACGTTCGCCCACAGGCCCTGTTCCTTTTCGCCAGCGGCCGATCTCATCATCACATGGTGGGTTGGCTGAAGAAAGTGCGTTCCATTGCCCACCTCACGCACATCATCCCCTGGAACGCAGCGAACCTGGTTTCCGAAGTATCCCTGATGCTCGCCGGCGATGTGATGCCGTTTTCGATGTATGCCCTTCTCAGACACCTACACCACAAGGAAACGCCGTTCATGAAGTGGGGTCTGCACGCTATTCTGCGCTGGAAGCCCTCGCAGTACAGTCACACCTTCCCCATCCATCATCTGCACGGCGAGCGTGATCCGTTCTTTCCATCGAAAAAGTCGGGAGCGTGTCACATCATCCCAGGAGCCGGGCATTTGCTGACCAAGACCCATCACGAGGAAGTCAACCGATTCATCGCATCCCGCATGGAGAGTGAACCGTCTTGCTCATCCGTGGCACTTCAAGACAGTAACGCGGATGACTCAGATCATCGTCGAGAATAATTCTCTTGCTCTTGACCCCACTTGACATCATGCTATCATTGAAATTGTATGCACTATTTCAATCGTCATGGATAAGAACAACAATATCGTCTGGATCAGCGACTCCGCTCAGATTCGTGCCCTCGAATCGCCGATGCGTCAGGAGATTGTCGATGCCATCACAGCCATAGGCCCCTGCTCCATCACAGAATTGGCTGCCTTTCTGGGCCGGGCTGCTGATTCACTCTACTTCCATGTCAGGAAGCTGGTCAAAGTCCGCCTGGTGCAAGAAGTGGAACGCCGCAAGGATGGTCGACATGAATCAGCCATCTATGCCATGCCAGGCCGCTCGGCGCGCATCGTCTACAGTTCAGCCATGAAGAAGTCGATCCGCAAGGTCGTCGCCGCAGCGCTGCGATTGAGCCTGAGAGAGTTCAACCTCGGTCTTGCTGAAAACAACCCGTCATTCTCCGGCCCACACCGTTCCCTTTGGGGCGGACGAGCCAAAGGTTGGCTCAGTAAGGATGACTTGGCTGAGGTCAATCGCCTGCTCGAACAACTTTCTCAGATCATCTGTCGCAGCGAGCCCGGCCCTGATCGAAAGGTATTTTCGCTTGGCTGGGTCTTTGCTCCCGCTCAAGTCCGACCACGGGCAAAACTTGCCAACCAGAAAGGATTATGAACATGTCTTCCATCACCACAGCCTGTATGCTGCTCCATCTCCTGCTTCTCCAAGCTCCGGCTGAGCCTAAAACCGCTGATGATGTCATGCAGCGCGTTCGCCAGGCGACGCAGTTCTCAAAGGAGAAGATTCCCGATACTGGTTTGCAGTTCACCGGCGAGGGCACCTTTGCCGGCTTACCTGCTCATTACATTCTGCTCTTCAATCGCAACGGGCATTTCGTACAGACAACTAACGCTCGGATCACAACCGGTTCGGGCTTCGATGGCACCAATGTCTGGATCAAGGATCTCGGTGGCGAGCAACGAATACAGGAATTGGCTGACCGTAATAACACCATTGTCAACGGGCTCTTCGCTACCAGCCTCTGGCTCGATCCCGGTTCCGGTATGAGGTACACCCTGGAAGAAGGGCAGCCGAAAGACGGAATCTACTTACTTCATTTCAAACACCATCCTACCGAAATCACAGGCTCGATTCAGATCGATGCCAAGACCTGGCTGCCGGTACAAAGCACTATGAAGGCTGAAGGCCAGAAGGTGACGAACAAATGGTCAGGAATCATGGAGTTCAACGGAATTAAGTTCCCCAAGACCCATCACTCCCTTTCGGGCAACGATGGCGTCGAAACCTACACCATTGAGAGCATCCAGGCTGCTCCCACCTTCGTTCGCAGCCCCTACGCTCCATTGGTGACTCCGCCATCTGACGTTACCTTCAATGATAAGCTGCCTGCTGAGCTTGAAGTCATGCGAGCTAAGACGGGCCATCTCCTGGTTAAACCCAAAGTCAACGGCAAGGACGTGGGTTGGTTCATCTTCGATAGCGGTGCGGGGGCGACTTGCCTCGATACCAGGCTCATCAAGGAACTGGAGCTGGAACAGTTTGGCGAAGTACCCGCCATCGGCGTCGGCGGCACCGTCAAGACTCGGTTCAGTAAGCCCGACACGATCTCCCTGGGCCGAGCTACTTTCAAGGATCCGGTCGTGATCGGCCTCGATCTCGCCTTCCTCAGCGGCCCGATGGGTGCCAAGATCGCCGGGGTGATTGGCTACGGCGTATTCCACCGTTGCATCGTCGAACTGGACATGGAAAAGAACACCATCGCTCTCTTCGACCCCAAGACCTATGACCAGAGTCGGGTGCAGAACCGCTGGCAGAAGCTCTATCAGACAGCACGTGTCGCCTGCGTTGAAGCTGAGTTCGAGGGTCACAAAGGCGTCTTCAAGCTCGATACCGGTGCAGCTGGAAGCACTGTGGCTCTACATGCCCCAACCGTCGAAAAGTTCAAACTTCTCGTCGGGCGTGAGACTACGGAAACTTCGGCCGGTGGCGTTGGCGGTAATGTCACGGCCATGTCGGGCAAGCTGAAATACTTCGAGTTGGGCGGCCACCGCACCGATGATATCGAAGCAACCTTCGCCACTACCACTAAAGGAGCGTTCAACTCTGCCGACACACTAGGCAACATCGGAGGCGATCTGCTCAAGCCCTTCAAGATCGTCTTTGATTATCAAGACAAACGGATTGCCTTCGTCAAACGTGAGAATGAGGTCCCTAAGTGATAATCGACAGGCATGGCGGAAAGACAAATGATCCTCCGTGTCGTATGCCTTTCATATATTATCACCTATGAATGCTTCCGCTACGCCGCCAGTTGAACTTGGCGGTAGTATTTCGCCCCCATCCAAATCTTCACATCACCATCAAAGCTTTTGGCTTTGGGTCATGTGCCTAACTGGCGTTGATTACTTCAGTACACTTGGCTACCAGCCTTCTATCGCTGTCGAAGCTGCGGGAGTGTTGGCTCCCATTGCCACCATCATCCTGGTCCTTGTTACCTTGCTCGGGGCTTTGCCTGTCTACATCTACGTTGCCAAACATTCGCCACATGGGCAAGGCTCCATCGGAATGCTTGAGAAGCTTGTTTCAGGCTGGTGGGGCAAGACCTTTGTCCTAGTCCTCCTGGGTTTCGCAGCGACTGATTATGTGATTACCAAAACTCTCTCCACAGCCGACGCCGCCGAGCACATTATCTCTAACCCCAAGTTTTTTAAGGATTTCACGCCGCCGGAGAAGCCCACGCCTGAACAGCAGGTCGAGTACGATGAAGCAGTCAAAGCCCACCGGGTGAAATGGCAGATTGGCCTGACGATCGGTCTGCTTCTTGCTCTCGGTGCCATGTTTCTGCGAGGGTTCCGGGAAGTCATTGGCGTCGCCGTTGCTATCGTGGGTGTCTATCTGCTGCTTAGCGCCATAATCATCGGGTTGTCGATGATCTATCTTCTGAATCATCCTCATTACATCTCCGACTGGTGGGATCACATTCAGACGGGGCAGTGGTACCTGCATGAACCGCCATGGAAAACGAGCGAGTTCTGGGGGCTGATCGCCATCGGTGCTATTCTGTTCCCCAAGCTCGCTCTGGGCCTCTCCGGGTTCGAGACAGGCGTCGCTGTCATGGGCCATGTCAAAGGCGATTCGACTGATACACAGCAACAACCCAAAGGACGCATTCGAAACACACGCAAGCTGCTGGTCAGTGCCGCCATCATCATGTCGTTCGGTTTGATCGGCTCGTCGTTTGTCGTGGCCATGCTGATACCACCGAGCAAGCTTGTCTACGTCTCAGCGGATGGCTCTTTTCCCAAGCACCCGGTAACACGCCTGGAATTGACCGAAGCCGAGGCTAAGTTGATTTTGCAGAAGCCTGCTGCCAAAGATCGTGCCCTGGCCTTCATTGCTCACGGTGAAGGCGGCACTGATAAAATCAGTCCCCTTTTTGGTGAAGTGTTCGGCACCATTTACGACATCAGCACCGTGATCATCCTCTGGTTCGCCGGGGCCAGCGCGATGGCGGGGCTGCTCAACCTCGTTCCTCAATATCTGCCTCGTTACGGCATGGCTCCGGAATGGACCCGTGCCTCACGCTGGCTGGTCATCCTTTTTACTGGTATCAATATCGTCGTCACCATACTCTTTCGGGCCAATGTCGATGATCAGGGCGGCGCCTACGCTACCGGCGTGCTGGTCCTCATCACCAGCGCCTGTATCGCCACCGTCATTGGCAAGTACAGGCAGGCTCAAGGCCCCTGGTGGTGGAGGATCTCCATACCCTACTCGCTGGTGATGCTGGTTTTCGTTTACACGACTATTGCAAACGTCATCGAGAAGCCGTCGGGCATCAAGATTGCTTTCTTCTTCATCATCGCCATCGTGTTGACTTCACTCTTGTCACGTGTCTTCCGGGCGAGGGAACTGCGATTCATCGGGTTCAACTTTGTGGATGAGCAATCCCGTTTCCTCTGGGAAAGCATTCGAGCTTCGGAATGGCCGATCCTCGTGCCTCACCGGCCAGGCAAACGCTCCCTGGCGGAGAAGGAATTGATCATTCGCCGGGAGCATCGACTACCAGAGAATATGCCCATACTCTTCATTGAGGTCGAACTGCACGATGCCAGCGACTTTTATCAACAGCCCCATTTGCAGGTATTGAGCGAAGAAGGCCGCTACATGCTGAAGATCACCAATTCCGCATCGATCGCTCACACACTGGCCGCCGTAGTGCTGGAACTGGCCAAGGTCGGCAAGCCGCCAGAGATTCACTTCGGCTGGACCGAAGAATCGCCAGTCGCCGGTATGATCGGATTTCTCCTCTTCGGTGAAGGCAATGTACCCTGGATGGTGCATGAACTGATCAGCAAAGCGGAGCCTGATCCGAGCAAGCGGCCAGCGGTGATGATTGGCGGGGTGTAAGAGAGTTGGAGTTGAGAGTAGAGCAAGGTACAATCCACTTCATGAAGTCGCTCATTTCTTCCGTCATTTTTTTGTGTTGTCTCATGGGGCACGGACAGGAGTTGGTTAAGGCTCCTGCTCGTCTCTCCTGGCAATCGTTGTTGCGGGAGACATACGATCTCACCACTCTGACTCACCTTTCCGACCCTCCGTTTACCACGGGTCAATTCAGCAGCTACGACCGGGCCAGTGTGACTTCGCAAAAGCCTGATGACTGGTTCGCCAATCATGACCGAGCACAATGCTATTACGAAGGCACCATGGATAAAGAAACGCCGTTCTATGAACAGTCGCAACGGGGCACCAAGCCGAGCGGGACCATCCCGGCCGGCACGAAGATCGGTATTTCCCGCCACAAGAAGAATGTCCCTGGTATGGTGTGGGCCTATACCGCAGGTATTGAGCCCCGACTGGCCGGCTACATCGCTGCCAATGCCTGGACTCCTTCTCCTCATGGCCCGGTACTTGCTGACATTACCGGACCGGGGTGCCTCACCCGGATCTGGTCGTCCAATCCTGGCGAAGCAGGGCTGGTTCGCATCTATCTCGACAATGAACCAAAACCAGTGCTGGAGGCTCGACTTCTTGATCTGCTCAGCGGCACCTGGGAAGTACAACAGGGCGACAAGCGTATCCGACCTATTCCCTCGCCATGGGCTGCTGAACGAGCACGAGGGTTTGAGTTGATCTTTCCGATACTGTTTCAACAGCGATGCCTCGTCGTCGTGGAACGACCGAGTCTGCAGTATCAGATCAATTATCGCCAGTACGCTTCCAGTACTCTGATTACCTGCTTTACCATGGACGACATACTGAACGAGCAGAAGTCACTCCAGGCAGAAGCTCAGCGGCTCAACAACCATGTCGCGGTCAGCCACGACCAATTGGCGCGAGAACTGGGCGGACTGAAAGCTGATGATAAGGCTGATGTGCAGCAAGTTACATTGGATCCACCTCAACTCGCTCCGGGTGCCGGCAAGGAATTAGTGCTCCTCGAAGGACCGGGTTTGAATCCGAACCGGGCCATTGTGCAGATAGATGCCACCTTAACTGCTGATCGAATGATCGATGCTTTGCGCAAGGTCTTGGTCAGTATTACGTTCGATGGATCCGCCGTGCCTCAGGTCGAGGTGCCGCTCGGCGACTTCTTTGGAACGGCTGCGGGAGCTAATCCTCTCGGTACGCTACCGCTTCAAGTGTCAGCCTCGGGTAAGCTCACCACACGCTGGATCATGCCCTATGCCAAGAATGCCCGCATCGTGGTAAAGAACATGGATGCCCAGCCTGTCACCGTGCAGCTCAACATCACGCATGTGCCGTTCCGATGGAGAGAGAAGAGCCTCCACTTCCATGCTGTCTGGCGGACAGCGTTCCTGAACACCCGGCCATATCAAGACTGGACCTTGCTGCAAATCAGAGGACAAGGGCATCTCGTGGGGACCTTTCTCAGCGTCCACAATCCGGTCAAGGAATGGTGGGGCGAAGGAGACAGCAAGGTCTGGATTGACGGAGATACTTTTCCTTCTTTCTGGGGCACCGGCACAGATGATGACTTCGGCCTGGGCTGGGCCGACAAGACGACCTTCAGTCATCCCTGGCGGGCGCAACCCCGCCACGACGGAAAGGGGCATGAAGGCTTCACGTCCCTCTTTCGCGGCAGGTTGCTCGACCGTGTCGTCTTTTCCATGTCGCTCAAATATGAACTCGAGGTGCGGCACGATCTGCCCAATGTCGATGTGCAATATACCGCCACTTCTTACTGGTATGCCCTTCCAGGGGCGATGACTGACCGCATTCAGATCACCGAGAAGGTATTGCAAGGCTCCTTGCCCGGAGGCCAGCCTTGATGTGGGCCTGCCCCGAAGTTGTCTGGCTTTTGCTGCTTCTTCCTTTGGCCTGGCCACTATGGAAGTGGCGGGAAAAGCATCGGCCTACGCTACACCATCCCGATATGCGCTTTCTGCCTGAGGAATCCTCAAGACGGGTGAACTGGGCGCGCTGGCTGCCTTTCTTCGGGCGAGTGCTGACGACGCTGCTCATCATCCTTGCTCTCATGGGCCCGCGCTGGCCGGTGCCAGGCAGTCGCATCCCCAGCGAGGGCATTGCTCTGGTGTTTGTTCTCGATGTCAGCGGCAGCATGGGGGAAAGCGATGTACTTCTCGAAGGTCAACCGGTGACTCGATTGCAAGCAGCGACCAGCGTCATTCAGCGTTTCCTGGCCGGCGGCGATGGGTTTTCCTATCGAGGCAACGATTCCATCGGGCTGGTCACGTTCGCTGCCCGGCCTATCGAGGTTTGCCCGCCTACGCTTAGTCATCATTCGGTAAAGTACTATCTGGATCGTGCCAAGCCAATCGGAACGATCCCCGACAGCAGCACCAACATCGGCGATGCCCTGGGTGTAGCTGTCGATCTGCTTCGTCGGTCACCGATTAAGAGCCAGGCCATCGTACTGATCAGCGATGGTGAACATACTGTGCCTGCTGAACTGGAACCCGATGCACTCAAACCTCGACAGGCAGCCCAGTTGGCCGCGGCGCTGGGGATTCGTGTCCACACCATCTTCCTGGCTGGTGCAACTGGTGCAGACGCTGCCCGCAAGGCCGAGCAGGAACGGGCTGAAAAGTCGCTACAGAGTGTCTCCCAAATCACCCAAGGCGTGGCAGCCTCAGCGAGCGATGGTGCAGCGCTTCAGCAGATAAGCCAGAAGCTCGATGCACTGGAGAAGTCGCGAGTCGAGAGTTTCGTCTACACCGAGTACTACGAACTACGTCCGTGGTTGACCCTGGCTGCGATGTTATGCTTGCTGGCTACCATCGTTCTTGAAGAGACCTGGCTCCGCATCAATCCGTAGGCATCATCTCAATTGCTGAAACACCTGTCGTTCGAGCCAGTACCAGCCCTGCTTGCCCGGTGAGGAGATGAAGCCAAGGTGACCACCATACTTCGGCATTTGAATCGTCACCGCTTCGGAACACTTCGATTCTCTGATCGGCACTGGATCAATCATCGGATCGTCCTCAGCACTGAGGATGTGGGTAGGAATGTCGATGGAGTGCAACACATGCCTGCTGCTAGCCTTGTCGTAATACTCATCGCCGTTGGCGTAGCCAATGCGGCGTGAGGTATAGATGTCGTCGAACTGACGAAGTGTCAGGCTCTTGGGAAAAACCGGCGGTGGTTCGCCGTGCAGCTTCGCCCGTTGCTGGGCCATCTCGGTAAGTTCCTTCACGAACCGGCGTTCATAGACGGCATTGTGTCGCTGCCCCAGCATATCGGAACACCGGGCCAGATCAATTGGCGGCGACACCGCGACGATCTTCTGCAGTAACGGCACCTCTGCCTGCCTTAGTTCGCCAGCAAGCTTGAGCACGACGTTGCCACCCAACGATAGGCCAATGAGCCAAAGCTGCGAACCGGGTGCCCACTGACTGGCAGCCTGAACTGCCAGGCGAATGTCATCGGAACAACCGGCATGGTACGGCTTCTTCGCTTCAGCCAGACCATCGCCGCTGCCACGCATATTGATCCGAACTACCCGCATCCCCTGCCGGTAGCACTCCCACGCCAACCGCAAAACGCTGCCAGAGGTATGACAGCCACCTAACCCATGCACGATCATGACGACTGGCCCAGCTTCACGCCAGCCAGACGGCGAAGCATCGTAAAGATGGAGTGTATCGCCATCAGGCAAAGAGACTCGGCGCAGTTCTCCCGGCATGACACGCTGCCACTTGCGGAGGAGGTAGCCAAGGATGGTCTGCTGGTGCCCGGAACGAAACAGTGGCAGCGGCTTGAAATCATCTTGAAAGGCGTTGCTGGTCATGAAGAAAGATGTCGATGTTGACTAAGAAGAAGGAACGACCCATGGAGCACAACCAGGAAGTTTGAAACCGAACGCAGGCCGACGTCGTTCACTTAGCCAAGCGAATCTGATAGATACTCCTCGTCGTGGCTGAGCAATTCCTCGCAGTTCGGCATGAAGCAGCACAAGGTGGCATAAGTCAGGTAGCTGTCGTCTGTTCATCAGCCAACGGGCGAACTGACAAGCATCCTGCCTGGCCTGTGCCTCGATGGGCAAAGGCATCTCTCGTGCATATTCATCAAACAAGGGATGGAATCGTTCGCCAAGGCTTGCTTCAAATATCGGCCAGACGTTCTGCACGAGTCGATACCGTTTCGACAGCAGCGAACGGGATGTGCTGGAAAGATCGTCAGCATCGAACCCAGTCGGCGCAGAACCGCCCCTCATCAGCGAAGCCACTAGGTGGCTTTGCGCGTCAGCTTGTCGTTCTCGTGTCTCATTTAGCATGAGCTTGTTCTACAGAAAGCCCCGTCGGACGAACGGCGGCTCGTATCCTGTTCAACTCCGCATGCAGCGTTGCCTGATCGGGAAAATAATCGTCCCGTTCGAGGATTATCCCGGGTATGGCAATGCGCTCGCTGAGCCAGGTCACCAGATCAAAGACCGGCTGTGGTATGGGGGTGGTATGTGTATCGTGGTATCGGCCATCCTTGCCATCCCTTCCCCCGGCCACGTGGACATAAGCCACTTTTTCGAGTGGCAACTTCCGCAGGAACGCCTCGGGCTCGCCACCGAAGTTGCGACAATTGGCGTAGACGTTTTCCAGATCGAGCAGCAGCAGCGAATCCGTTCGTTCGAGAAGTTCGTTGAGAAAATCCGCTTCGTCCATCTCAGGATCGGGCCATTGGAAGAGTGTGGAGATGTTCTCCAACGCAAGCGGAACCGGGAGGGCGGCACGAGCCATGTTGACGTTTTCGACGACGATCTCGAGCATCTCACGCGAGCTGGCCACCGGCAGCAAATGCCCTGTCTCCAGACCGCCGCCACGGACAAAGGCCAGATGTTCGCTGACGAGCGGAGCATGAACACGCTCGGCAATCCGAGCCAGATGATCGAGACGGTGTGGATCAGGCGGTTCGGCGCTTCCCAGCGAGAGGCTGGTGCCATGAGGAATGAGGGGAACGCCACGCTGATGCAACCCTTCGATGGCTGCTGGTATTGGTTGTTTGGCATCAAGCGACTCGGCCATCAGTTCGACGAGACCCAGGTGCGGCCAGCGTTCGATGGCAAGGGCGAGTTCGGGTCGCCAACTGACGCCAGTGCGGGTGGGACCTTTGAGAATAGTATTATGTTTCACGGCTGGCGCTCGTCTTTCTCCGGGTGCTGAGGCAGCCCGGCTCCTGATGCTAATCGCCACCACCACCACCGCATCCTCCACAACCACCGCCACCACCACACCCTCCTCCCCCGCCACAGCTTGAGCCGGAGCCGCAACCGGAACCACAACCACTGCCGTATCCGCTGCTGCCTTGTGGGACGATGGCTTTTCGCAAGTCGCCATAGAGGCCGGTCGTCATCACGCCCATGCCGAAGAGGCCAAGGGCCAGCACGAGATCGCTCGACTGCATGGAAGAGGGATTGCTTTGGCTGGTGGTCTTGAGGGCAGCCTGTTTGGCACGCCACTCTCTAAGAATCTCATCGCCACGAGGAGTAGCGCGCACTCCACGGATGAAACCCGTCATCGTAATCATCAACGTCAGTATCCACAGGATGATCAGATAGGTGCTAGGCATGCCGGTTGACAGCCCCATGATGATGCGGATGCCGCCGATGAAGAGTAAGCCCATCATCAGTAGTAGAGGCCACCAGCGGATCGCCGATGCTTGGGACAATGTCAGCAACAGGCCACGTCGTTCCAGCTTTTCCTGCATCGACGAAGCGTAGTCCTTACACGTCTTCAAGGTGTCTCGCAGCGGCACCTCCTGCAACATCGTATCGGTTATCGATTCGTAGACTCGCTTCTCCAGCGGATCGATACCCGGGGGCATGGGAGCTTTCACTGACAACGTCTTGCTGCCTGGGTTAAAGGTCACCAGTTGCTGATGAATCAAACTCGTCAGCGCTGCGTTGACGGTGAGCTTGTCGCCGCCAGCAAGGTAGACCACATCATAAGGATTGAGCGTATCTGACGAGGTATCTATGGCTACGTCAGCTTTGCGGTAAAGGTATTGTCGCAACCAGATCCCGGCAGCAACGAAGATGACCAGCAACACGCTGTAGAAGATGAGGAACTCGGGGCCTTTCAGATCGAAGATATTCATGGCAAACCTCTTGAAGACTCGAATTGCTGAGGACTAATGTGCCCTGAGCATACTCTTTGCAGTGCTATTCGTCGAGGGGCTACATACCGTTACTACAGCATATCTGAATGTGAAGACCTTTATCTGATCTTCACAATCGAGTTGGCACTTATTCTTTGGGCATAACCTTTAGCCCTAGAGGCAGGTCATCACCGAACATTTGTTGCTGCTCTTCCTTCTCCAGTTCGCCGCCGGTGGTGACGAGATCGAGGTATCGCCTTGGGGCGTGGCGCTGTTCCAGGCAAGCGATCACTTCTTGACGAAGAGCATCCTCCACATCGAGGCCACGCACATTGATCTTGCGGCACAGCGTTGTGAGCGTCCAGAGCCAGGCTCGTTGATCGGAATCGTGGATGGGCTGATAGGGCAGCACTTGGGTGATCCAGTAGGCGACGACATCGCCGGTGAGAATGTTATTCATCGGGGCGTAGAGCATGGAGCGAGAGCCAAGCCGGGCGAGAGCCCAGGGGGAATAGTGCTGCACCGGCGGACGGCGATATTGTTTGAGGAGTGGCTCAGCCAGCAGTGCCTTCACCTTGGGTTCAAGTCGTTCGAGGCTGGCGGCAGCACGCCACATCTCGGCCAGTTCGTTGTTGTTGGGTTTGATGGCTGGCCCTTTGCCGGGGAGCAGAATGGGGCGTAGACGATCAAGAAGAGTGAGTTGCAGGTTGGCCGGCAGTCCGCCACTGACTCGTCGCCAGAGGATCCAGAAGTCTGCTCCCCCTTCAGGCTGTTTGCCCGGAGCGAAGAGCAGCTTCCACAATTGATCGACCCTGAAACGATCTTTCGCATCGCCATAGCCAGGCCGCAGGCAGTAACCAGTGAGGTGGTACCAACGAGATAAGTGAGCCAGGCTGCGTCGGCGCGACTCAGCAACTTCAAGTAGGCCATCAGCCAGGCGACGACACAGAGACGAGGGCCAATCACGCCGCCCCGTTTCGAGAACTTGTTCCCACGTCTTGGTCAGTTGCTTGGCTGGCTCTTCGCTGGAGTGAGCGTAGACAGTGGTCAGAGCATTCAGCGCAGCTTCGATGCTCTCTTCAGGAATCGTCGTGCCAGGTTCGTTCGATTCGCCCTCCGAACGATTCGTCTCGGCCTCACGATCAGCTTCCAACGTATCTCGAGTATTGAACTCGAGCCGCCAGCGGTTGGGGCTGTTCTGAGCGACCAGGGAAAGTTCCAGCGTACCGACGGGGGTGAGAGTGCTGGTGAGGGTGACGGGTACTCCTCTGGTGCCAGCCCGTTTGCCGCCACGCAACACCGTTTGCAGCGGAGCCAGTTTGTGTAGATGTTTCTGGGCGATGGTCAGCGTCTGCCCAGCTTTATCCTTCTCCCGCACCGTTGAAGTATAGAGCGGGAACTGCACCGGTTGGCCGAGGGAGAGTTCCAGCACCGGCTCAGCTAATTCAATCGTCTGCCCTTCCTCCATGTGCTGAGGCACCACGCAG
Organism: Gemmatales bacterium; assembly: GCA_035430005.1. GTDB lineage: Bacteria > Planctomycetota > Planctomycetia > Gemmatales > HRBIN36 > JAEUIE01. The sequence goes on along the minus strand of DAOMFV010000055.1, from coordinate 6,511 downwards.
AGCATCTTTTGATTATCGTTGCTGCCAGTAACGGCAATGTAGTAAGACCGAGCCAGCCCGCCGGCGATAGCTTTGCCACCATACTCTCGTTGCCTGCCGAAGTAAGAAGCGCCGATGGCCACAGCCAGGTCGAGCGAAGGAGTCGTCAGAACGATAGGCTCCCAAGGCTGATTCGGCCGATCGAACCACTTCTTGAGCACAGCAATGAAACGATCCTGCAAGATCTTGGCCGTGAAGACACCACCGTTGAACAGCAGAGCTGCTGGCGGTTCCTTGGAGGTCACCTCATGCTCGCGCAGGAAGCTGGCCAAGTGCCTGGTAATAGCTGCATCACTGACGAACGGCAGCCCCATTTCGTGGATGCCTGTCGACTTGGCCCGGATCGGTTCAATGTCCCATTCGACCATTGGGAAGAAGCCTTCAATGATCTGCTCTTCGACCTCAGCCCGAGTGAGGGTTGCAGTGAACGACGAAGCAACGACCGAGCGACCCCTGCCCATGATCGTCACCGGCGCTTCCTTCGGTCCTTTCTCGGCCAGCAGTATTTCCTTCGCAGCTCGGCAGGCCTGAGTGAGTTGAGCGAAGCGGCCGGCATCGAGCTTACCCGCACCTAACTTTTCCTCCATGCGGTGAGCGAGGGCGAGATCCATGTTGTCGCCACCCAGCAGCAAGTGATCGCCCACTGCCCTGCGGGTGAACCCCAGAACGCCATCTTCAGAAGTGCAATCGATCAAACTGAAATCAGTCGTTCCACCACCCACATCGGCGACGAGACAAGTCATTCCTTCCTGTAACGGTTGCTTACGACGTCGATCTCGTTCAGCTTGGGCGATCCAAGCATAGAACGCCGCCTGGGGTTCCTCGAGCAGCGTGACATGAAGGTATCCTGCCCTGCGAGCAGCCTCCGCTGTCAGTTGCCGGGCGACATCATCAAAGGATGCGGGAACGGTGAGAGTGATCTGTTGTTCTTCAAACCGGGCTGGGTTCTTCTCGTTACGCTGCTGATAGTTCCATGACTGGGCCAGATGCTGTAGATAACGTGTGGAGGCATCCACTGCGGAGACCCTTGGCACCTCGCTCGGCCCGCCCCACGGTAGAATGGCTGCCTGCCGATCCACCCCATCGTGACAAAGCCAACTCTTAGCTGAGGTGACTAAACGCCCAGTAACCTTGGCACCCCAGTTGCGAGCTGCTTCACCGACCAGGTAGTTGCGCTCCGCATCCCAAGGCAACGCCAGCGAACCGACAGGCAGTTCATGCTCGCTCGGCAGATAAAGAAACGACGGAAGTAACGGTCGAGCAGCCAGTTCGCCGGGGGCGATGAGTTGTTCGACGGGAATCGGAAGAACATCGTTCTTGCGTTTAACCATCTCAACCGCAGCCAGGGCGCAGTTGGTCGTGCCAAGATCGATGCCGATGGAGTAACGTGCCATCTTCGTAGGATATTAGTCTGAAGTGCTAAGTCCTGAGTGTTGAGTCCTGAGTATGAATGGCAATGATGCTTTGCTGACAATTCTGCTGGCTCTGATGGCGTTGCTTTACTCCTCGGTAGGGCATGCCGGATCGTCGGGGTATCAGGCTGCGATGGGTCTGTTCGATCTTGCTCCTGAATTGATGAAGCCCATTGCGTTGTTTCTGAACATCGTTGTTGCTTCCATTGGCACCTGGCAGTTCGCCCGGCGGGATAGCGTCGATTGGCGGCGGCTGCTGTGGCTGGTCGCAGGGTCGATCCCCGCCGCGTTCGTGGGAGGCTATCTGACACTAAAGCCAGGCTGGTATTACGTCTTGGTCGGGATAGTCCTGTGGCTCGCAGCACTGCGATTGTGGTTCGTAGGCCTTCCAGGATTCAAGCAGCAAAACAGTCCCTCCGAGATACCACATCCTCGGCTCGACTATCGATTGCTGTTGGTGGTAGGTATCGGACTCGGTTTCCTCAGCGGCCTGACTGGCACCGGAGGGGGCATTTTCCTCACCCCACTGCTGGTGTTGTGTGGCTGGTCTACCCCACGCCAGGCTGCAGGGCTTTCCGTGGCCTTCATCCTGGCCAATTCTCCCGCCGGGCTGATCGGCTGGTGGCAGAAGACCGGAGGCAACGTCGCCCTGCCTTCGTTATTACCGTTGTGGATGGTGCTGGTCGGAGTGTTCGGCTGGCTGGGATCGTGGTTTGGCAGCAAGTACGGCAGCCCGCTCGTCTTGCGACGATTGTTGGCACTGGTACTCATTATTGCCGGTGCTAAGATGGTGATGCAGGGGTTGAAGTAGTAGCAAGAAGTTAGGAGCTAGAAGCTAGGAGAAGACCTGTGAATGTTCTCGTTGTCTTTGCATGTTTGATCATTCAACCACCAGGTAAGGGTGAGCAGCAGAAGGGGCAGCCGCCCGTGGTGACGAAGCCGAGCGTGGCGAAGTTCTTGCCTATGCTGAAGGATTTGCAGCCAGAGCAGCAGGCGGAGCTCAAGAAGTTGCAGGCTGAATACGCTGCGATGATCGCCGAACTAGAAGCGGAGCGGGACAGCAAACTCTCTCTCGTACTAACGAGGGAACAGCGGGAAACGATGGCCAGGTTATTCGCTGAAGAACTCGATCGCTACCGGGTGGTGCTCAAGGCCAAGTTCGGCAAACCTGCCGCACTCTTCAAGCCGATGAAGGAAATACTGGGCCTCGATCCGAACGAAGCCAAGGCACGCATCGACCGTGGCATGGAGAACCCCATCGCCGAGAACCTGCCCAAGGCGAAAGCCGATGCGCTGGTGAAGGCGTTCACCGCAGCCGGGGCGAAGGTGGGGTTGGAGAAGCAGGAGTAGCTTGATTGGCAATCTAGTGCCTGTTGATTATTGGTAATAGCCAACGGGAAAGACCAAGTCCCAATGTCCCGTGGGAGCATGCTGGGCCTCTTTCCCTTCAAGGCTCCAGTTGGGATTCCTCGAAGATCGTCTTTTTACTTCATCGTTGCTGGTGAGTTCTGATTTCACTGGTAGAGTTGCATTCCACGCTTCACCAAAGACTACCTCATCTCGCCGTTCGTAGTCAGACACGCCTTCTTCCATCATGTTCTCGAGATAACTTGCATACTGCTGTAGCAATTGCTTCTGTACTTGCTCAAGAGTTTTTCCTCGGCAACGAATGCTGGGTACTGCGCTAACAACTGCCTCGTAGTAAGGCTGATGTGTTGTTGGCATCTTTAGAAGATGGTAGCTCAATGCCGTTTCTGTTCCGAAATAGTCAGGCCAATGGCGCTGGATGGCCAGATGCCAGGGGTGATGGATGGAAATTGGTTCTACAAACCCTGACGATCCAAACCGATTCGGACGAGTGTATTGAATAGCTATTGTTGGTGCCATTTCGTAAACGTGAGGTGCATGAACTTGGGATTTCCATGCCTCCAAGTTCGTTTCTGAAGAAACGACGGCCTGCTTCTCGTTAGGGTTTGATTGTGAATTGATTTGCCAATGCGGCTTGAGAATCAAACTCACTCCAGTGTATTGGCACGAGGTCGTATTCTTTGGCAAGTAATCGAAGCCCTTCGTGGGCTGTCCAGTAGCAGTCATTAACAGCGCACACATCGTAAGCATGGCAACCTCCTTCATGGTTCATGCCAGAAGCCGTCTCATAGCACCAAGGCCCGTTTGCCGCAAGATTGACCTGATTTTGTGAGGTTCCCCAAACTGCCAAAGGCCTCTTCAGCCCACTATTTCCCGAATTCCCTTTGTACAAGCGGAACATTTTGGGGTACATTAAGGTTAACTTAATACCCGCCCCTTTTGTTCGCCTCGTCGTTTCTATCCCACCTGCAAAGGAACCTTACGCCATGTGGATACCAGGAATCTCAACCGGTGGTATGGGTCGTCGTCATTTCATGAAGCACATGGCCGGCTTCTCGCTGATGGCTGCTCCCAGCATCGGCTTCGTCAGCGGTCTGCGGGCGATGCAGGAGAAACTGAAGAAAGATCACAAAAGCCTGATCGTTCTCTGGATGAGCGGCGGCCCCAGCCACATGGATACCTGGGACATGAAGCCCGGTGAATCGACCGGCGGCGAGTTCAAGCCGATCAAGACTTCCGCCAACGGCGTGATGATCAGCGAACACCTGCCAACTGTCGCCAAGCAGATGAAGCACCTCAGCATCATTCGCTCGCTGGTCACCAACGAAGGCAGTCACGAGCGTGGCACCTCGTTGATGCACACGGCCTATCAGCCCAACCCCGCCATCACGTTCCCCAGTATCGGCGCAGTCGCGTCCCAGCAAATCGCATCGGATAAGACGGCCATCCCCTCATTCGTCAGCGTCAGCCGTCCTGCGGAAGGCCCCGGCTTCCTGGGGATGACTTATGCTCCGTTCAATGTTCAGAACCCTGGTTCGCCGCCTGATAACATCAGTCTGCCCGGCGACTTGGGCGATGAACGTTCCAAGATGATCCGTGGCGACTTCCGAAAGCAGTTCCTCGCCAATGTCGAAAACAACTTCGCTGCCCAGAACCGAGGCGTTGGTGCCAAAGCACATACCGAAGTCTACAAGAAGGCATTTGATCTGACTTACTCACAGCTCAAGAACGTCTTCGATCTCAAGATCGATGGCAACAGGCCGATGGATGCGAAGTACGAAGAGATGTATGGCAACGATGCTTTCGGTCGAGGTTGCCTCCTTGCCCGTAAGCTGGTTGAAGCCGGCGTCACTTGTGTTGAAGTCGGTCTGGGTGGCTGGGATAACCACGCCAACATCTTCCAGGCTCTGCACAACAGCAACAACGGCAACGCCACCCCTGGCAAGACTGCACCTGCCATGAACCGTGGCGGCGGGTTGCTGGATCGTCTCGACAAGGGCATGGGTGCACTGGTTCAAGACCTGGTAGAACGTGGTCTTTGGAAAAACACCGTTGTTGTCTGGATGGGCGAATTCGGTCGTACGCCGAAAATTAATCAGAACGGGGGACGAGACCACTGGGCTCGCTGTTGGTCAGTAGTCGTTGGCGGCGGCGGTATCAAGGGTGGCATCGTTCATGGCTCGACTGATAAAGACGGTACGAGTGTTAAAGATAATCCTGCTACGGTAGGCGACCTCTTTGCAACGCTCTACAGTGCTCTCGGCATCAGTCCCGATGTCGAAATACGCGATCCTTTGGGCCGACCCCGGAAGATTTCGGGGGAAAAGGCTGGGAAGCCGATCAGTTCGCTGATCTAATCGTCAATTTGAGCCTCCCAAACCCACGGAATATCTTCCGTGGGTTGCACATGACCTGCATAGGTTTCATCTTCACCGTAAGCGTCAGGTTATGCGTCCTGTGGCTCTTCCGCAGTCATGTTCTGCACAGCCAGCAGCGATCAACCTATTTGTCATTCTTTGCAACTAAACCCTTGCATTGATAGCGTTTGCTGCTTAGAATCCATTGTCCACAAGACGAAAAACGAACCTCAGCAGTTGTTGCCATCTCAGATTGTCACAGGACGTGACGAGATTGACTTTTGCCTGCTGCTGAACATTCAGGGTAGCATTCGAGGCTGCCCTTGTACGACTCGCAACGAACCGCTTGGGCTAGCCCCGTGTGTTGGTCAATCAGGGATGTGAAACCGACGAGTACTTCGTTGACCAGATCGACCCTTGACCAGTCTGTGTTTCCTTCGGGAAGTGCGAACTCAAGGCCACACGAGGATGACCGATGAAAACGGCAAAGCCTATCAAGAAAAAACCAGGGAAGAAGATGAAACTAGCCACCAGCTCCGTCAAGAAGAGTTCCGCCGCAGTCAAAACCAAAGCAAAGACCAAGCTCACGACGATCAAAGTCAAAACGCATCCCGAAATGGCTGAGTTCTACCTTCCCAACATCTACTCCTCCGATCTACTGCTGACGCCTGAAGAAGAACGCCAGCTTCTCACCAACTTCTGGGAAAACAAGAAGGAGCTCGTCCGCCAGCTTCTGAAGAACTACAGCAAGCAGCTCAAACAGTTCCGTCCGCCGATGGAACCCTGGCCGATGGCCCAGTTCATCCGCGAACATACGACCAGTGAAGTGCGACGACACCCTAGCATTCGCAATGTATTCGAACGCTACGTCACCTTCAAGCATCGCCTGGCCTCCGCCAACATCAGGCTTGCGGCCCACGTCGCCAAGCGATTCCGTCACCATGCATTGGCCTACACCGATCTTTTACAGGAAGCGGTCTGCGGTTTGATGCAGGCCATTGATCGCTTTGATGTCAGCCACGGCACCCGCCTGGCAACCTATGCCACCTGGTGGATTCGTCAGACACTGCAAATCGCCGTCGCCCGTCAGAGCCACCTCGTCAGCCTGTCTCCTCACCACTTGCAGGAGCTTGGTCTCCTGCAGCAGGAATCGGAAGCCCTCGCTCACGGCGGCAAGCATCTGCCCAGTTCTCAGGAACTCGCCAAGCGCACCGGCAGCAGCCTGGAACATCTGACGCACCTTCAGACAGCTACCCGCACTCCGGTCAGCCTGAATGCTGTCCTCGATGACGACAGCGACTTCAAGCTCACCGAAGCGATGCCTGACAACAATAC
>DAOMFV010000054.1:0-31568 GCA_035430005.1 Gemmatales bacterium | reverse complement strand
GGTTCACCCCCGGCTTGAAGAGCCGGGGGCTAAATAGACTTTTGTTTGCCAACCTGTGCCCGGTTTCCGGCCAGTAAACCCCCTCACCACTCTCCCTACGGGGGAGAGGGGAACCAGACAGGGAGAGGGGAGACAGGCCCCTACAACCATAACTCCCAGATTCGTCCACCTGCCGCTTGGTATTGGACAAGGGGCGGAAGATAAACTAATCTAAAGCACGGTGCGATAGGGACATAAAACGCATCGCCCACGGTTTCGACGTCTGCTTCGCCCATGGTATTGGTATGTCGCTCGTCAAAGAACCCCATGCCGAGCCTATCCCAGGCTATCGACTCATCGAGCCGCTGGGCAGTGGCGGCTTTGGTGAAGTGTGGAAATGCGACGTCCCCGGCGGCATCTACAAGGCTATCAAGTTTGTCTTCGGCAATCTCCAGGGCACCGAGAACGAATCTGTCCGGGCTGAGCAGGAGTTGGCTGCCCTTGAGCAGGTCAAGAACATCCGCCATCCGTTTCTCGTCAACGTCGAACGGGTCGAGCAGATCGAAGGCGAACTTGTCATCGTCATGGAGCTGGCGGACAAGGATCTGCGTGATCTCCTCAACGAATATCGTGCCGGGGGACAGGTAGGCATCCCCCGTCAGGAACTACTCTCCTATCTTCGTGATGCCGCGGAAGCGCTCGATCTGATCCATACCAAATACAACCTGCAGCACCTCGACATCAAGCCGAGCAACCTGTTCCTTGTCAGCAATCGAGTGAAGGTAGCCGACTTCGGCCTGGTGAAGGCGCTGGAAGGACGTGGCAATACCACCAACAGCGGCCTGTTAGGCGGCATCACGCCGGCCTACGCATCACCCGAAACGTTTCAGGGCAACCTCAGCCGGCACAGCGATCAGTATTCCCTGGCGATTGTCTTTCAGGAACTGCTGACAGGCAGCCTTCCGTTCAACGGCAAGAGCGCCCGGCAACTGATGCAGCAACACTGCATGCAGGAGCCTGATCTGGCAGCGCTGCCGCCCGGCGACCGGGCGGTGATCGCGCGGGCTCTCTCGAAAGACCCGGAGCAGCGTTTTCCCGGTTGTCTCGATTTCATCGGGGCGCTGGTGCGAGCCACTCCCGGCGCCCGCACCTGGGCGACCATGGAAGACCTCTTCATCGAACAGGGAGACGAGGAGCCTTCTGGCAATTCCCGGCTGGTGAAAGCGGTCCGTTCAACGCCTGGCGCCAGGCCGGCCCGGCCCGGCCCGCTGCGACCGACCTATCTGATCGGCATCGGCGAGTTCGGCAGAGAAGCATTGCAGGCGATCCGCTACCGCATCATTGATCGGTTCGGCGGACTGGATCGGGTGCCGTGCTGGAAATACATCTATATCGATTCGGACGCCAGATCAGTCAATGAGGCGCTCACCGGGCCTCCGGAACAGGCGTTTCAGCCACAAGAAATCTACCACGCGCCGCTGATGGGCGTGGCAGGGTACCGCAAGCATCGGCAATCGCTGGAACTCATCTCAGAATGGCTGCCCACCGAACGGCTCTACAGCATCCCCCGGTCGCTGGCGGTCAACGGGGTGCGCAGCCTGGGGCGATTGGCGCTGACTGAGAATCATCTTCGCATCGCCGCCAAGTTCAAACGAGACATCCAGGGGCTGCTGGATATCGAGGGACTGGAACAATCGGCGACGCAGACCGGACTGGAGCCGGGCATCGAAACGCCCCAGGTGCTGATCTTCGCGGCGGCAGGCGGCGGCACGGGCAGCGGCATGCTTATCGACGTTGCCTACACCGCCCGGCGACTGCTACAGGAACAGGGCATCACCGAGCAGGAAATCTTCGCTTACCTGTTCTGCGGAGCGCCGGGCGATCTGACCACGTCCGCGCTGGAGAAGGCGAACATTTACGCCACGCTGACCGAGGTCAACCACTACTGTCATCCTGATGCCCAGTTCATGGCGAAGTATCGGCCAGGGATGCAGCCATTGGACGATACCGGGGCGCCGTTCCAGAGCGTGTATCTCTCCCGAGTCGGTCGGCGCAGTCATGGCACAATTCGTGAAGTGGCCAGTCGCATGGCCAGTTACGTATTCAACGATCTGGCCACGCCGCTGGGCCGGCTGCTCACGCCGTCGCGTCAGGCGCAGTATGACAAGGTTGGTTCCGTTTATCGCAGCTTCGGAACGTACAACGTGTGGTATCCGCGCGGGCTCATGCTTCGCATCGCTTCCCGCCAAGCGGCGCAGCGACTGATTCGACTCTGGCTACACGAGGAACCCACTCATCGCATCCAGGAAGTGGAGCGGGAGTGCGACGCGCTGTTGCAAGAACCGACCTGGCAGCCCGAAGCGATTGCCCTGCGGATTGAACAAGTGGCGATGGAGGCGGACAGCGAGGGAACACCGTCGCAGATGATCGAAGCGTTTATCGGTCAGTTGTCAGTCCAGGTGGATACTTCTTTTGCCCGCACTGAGCCGAGCAACTGGTGCCGGGATACGCTGCAGCGCATGAAGGAATGGGCCGGGGCAGCCTCGACGGCGAACCATGCCGACTGGCAGCGGAGCAAGCTCGACCGCATGTATCTGGACAGCGCCGACAAGGTGGCCAACGAATACCTGACCATGCTGAATCGGCCGGCACGCCGGCTCTTCAACACGCCCGGCGACCGGATGGCCATCGCCGATGCCGCCTATGAGCGACTGGCGATCAAGCTTCAAAAAGTGGTGGAACAGCAACAGCAACTGGTGGAAAAGCACTGTGTTGCCGCTCAAGCCAGCCACAAGAAAGTCAGCGACGCTCTGGAGGATACCATCTCCGGCGCCCGCAGCTTCAGCTTCTTTCCCGCCAAGCGGATGCAGAAGCTGATGAGCAACTTCCTAGAGGCCGTGACACTGTTCTGCCGGGAGCGATTGGCTGAATATACCTATCGATCAATCGAAACGGTTTACCGTACACTTGCCGGACGCATCAGTGAACTGCAGCGCGATCTGAAGTTCTGTGGCCAGCGGCTGAAGCACCTGGAACATTCGCTGATGACTGCTACTTCGGAGCAGGACCTGACCAGCGCCAACCTGGAATCGCTAGGGGGAGCGCCGTCGAACTTCTCTTCCTCACAGATGTCGAGCAGCCAGGTGCTGCGTGACGCGGCGATGGTGCTTGCTTCCCGCATCGTGCTACCAGAGGGGCAGACCGATCTGGAACAGGCAGCGACAAAGTTCCTGGCGACGGTGCCTGATTCGGCGTGGAGCGAGCTCGATCTCTATCTGCAAGAGAACGTGATGAAGCCGATGGGGGGCCTATTCAACTTGTGCATGAACAACAGCGACCTGGCCCGCGCCCTCAACGGCCCGCTGCTGCAAGGCACCGCCGCCTATCTTGATAAGCATCTTGAAGTGACCGATGTCTGCCAGGCGGAACTTTCCACCGCCCACACGCTCGGCGTCGATCTGGCGGCCCAGACTAAAGTCTTCCACCACATGGCCACGCCCAGCATCGCTTCCAAGGCGGCGGCGGAAGAGGAGAGCGACTACCTGCTCGTCCCCTCGACGGACGCGGGCAAGGAGTTCACTGACCTGGCTGTGAAGGAACTGAAGAACTTGAAAGTGCTGCCGATCAGCGTGGTGACCGACATCTTCATTTGCCGTGAACAAGGCAGCCTGACGCTGGCTGATTTGCAACAGGTCTTCCAGCATTGCAAGGATGATTACGAGCAGAACAAGTCATCGCTAGTGTCGTCGCCACATGCCCGGATGGATACGCAGGATTGGTTGCCGTTGGAGTAGGATTGCATTTAGCCCCCGGCTCTTCAAGCCGGGGGTGGACCGTGCAACGACAATATCTTTTCGCCTCAACGCACCTGCCTCATCTACTCGACGATTTCACCTGACCGTTTTCTGTTGTTGGCGTGACGACCACTTCTGTGCATGCTCGCCCCCCGGCTTGAAGAGCCGGGGGCTAAATGTTACTTCTTGGTTTTGGCGGCTTCCTGGACGGCTTCGGCGAGGAGCCAGTTCTGATGGAAGAGAGCGGCGGGGAGGTTGCGTTCCTTCATGCATTGGGCGATTTGGTCTTCCCGCCAAGCACGAATTTGTTGCGAAGTGACGGAAAAGTCGGCGGCGAATTTGGCTTTGAGTTCGTTGAAGAGGGATTGGAGTTGAGCTGACGGAATTTTCTGGTAGCTACCATGTTTGTCCAACGAAAAACCGTAGATAAAATGAAATAGGTCAGACCAATCGCTTGATTGGCGAGGATCGAGAGTCGTATCCCAAACTCTCGCGCTATTGTCACTGGTTGCGGTCACTACTCGATTGCCGTCAGGACTGAAACTTGCCTGAATAACATTGTCTAAATGCTCCAGTGAAGGTGACAGTGGTTGGCCAGTTGACGCATCCCATATGCGAGCGGTCTTATCACTACTCGCTGTTACAATACGACGGCTATCTGAACTAAAGCATGCTCGCCACACTGCCTTGTTATGTATCAGCAAAGGCGATTGCGCAATACCAGTTGAAGCATTCCACACGCGTGCAGTGCTATCAGTGCTAGCGGTAACAATAGAACGGCCGTCGGGACTAAAGCCAACATACTGCACTGTATCTTGATGTTTGATAGGAGATGCTATTGGTTTGCCTGTTTGTGTATCCCATATTCGTGCAGTTCCGTCAGCACTGGCGGTCACAATAGAACGGCCATCGGGACTGAAGTCTGCATACTGGACTGAACCTTGGTGTGGCATAGGAGATGTTATTGGTTTGCCCGTTTTTGCATCCCATATTCGTGCAGTGCTGTCAGCACTGGCGGTCACAATAGAACGACCATCGGGACTAAAGCCTGCATAGTTGACGAGACCTTGGTGTGGCATAGGAGATGTTATTGGTTTGCCCGTTTTTGCATCCCATATTCGTGCAGTACTGTCAGCACTGGCGGTCACAATAGAACGACCATCGGGACTAAAGCTGGCGAACATAACTCCACCTCGATGCGCCAATGGAGGAAATGCTTGCCGACCTGTAAGACTAGTCCACAATCGCGCCGTATTATCCCAGCCTGTGGTCACCAATTGAGAGCCATCTGGATTGAAAGCTGAATGGAGTACACCGTTCGGATGAAACATGTAAGGCACATCTGGCTGACCGGTAATAGTATTCCATACCCTTGCTTTTCCATCTCTTGTGGAAGTCAATACATGTCGTCCGTCTGAACTAAAAGAGGCTGAATTTCCCTGTTCTTGTCGCATACCAGGTAATTCTTGGAGCTGGAGGAACGGTTTTATTGGAAAACACGTTGCCAGATCCCAGACCCTAACAATATTGTCTCTACTCATTGTGATAACATGACGACAATCGGGAGTGAATTGGGCGTATTTCACTCCACTGTGGTTAGTCATTCCTGGGGTTAATGGTTTTCCAGAAGTAGCATCCCATACTCGTGCGGTCTGGTCCTCACTTGCAGTAACAACCCATCGACCGTCAGGGCTAAAATTTGCAATCCAGGTATAGTTATTGTGAGATAAGGATGGCGTTACAGGTTGACCAGTTGCTGCATCCCACACTCGTGCAGTCTTATCTAAACTTGCTGTTAGGACTCGATGGCCGTCTGGGCTGAAACTAACGTGTCTCACCATATATTGGTGTGATAATGGGGGTGATATCGGCAGGCCACTCTCAACATCCCATACTCGAGCAATGTAGTCATCGCTAGCGGTTACTATTCGAAGACTGTTGGGACTGAAGTTGACAAAACTTACTGAATCAGTGTGCTCCAATCTTGATGTAATAGGCTTTCCAGAGAAAGAATCCCAAACACGTGCACACCTTTCACTTCTTGTCGCAATATATTTGCCGTTAGGACTAAAAAAGGCGTATCCCCAAGTATTTTGCAAATTAATTGTTCTTGTCAATAGCTGGCCATCGATGGCATTCCATACCCGTACGATACCATCTTTACTCACGGTCACAACTCTTTTTGTGTCATAGCTGAAGCTTGCATGCATTACTTCTGCTGGATGCTTTAATGGAATGGTTAGTGGATGCCCTGTGGCAGTATCCAATATTTGCGATGTATTATCGTCACTTGCTGTTACCACTCGACTGCTATCTATGCTTATCTCTATGTGGTTCACTTTGCGTTTATGGATTGTCGGAAAGCTTATCTGATTACCAGTAAGAGTGCTCCATTTCTTAATCGTCATACGATCACTTACGGCTAGAATAAACTGCCCATCAGGACTGAAACTGTAATTTGCTACATTCTGTTGCACGGCAAAATGTTGGACCAGTGAAGGAGATTGCTTCCATCTCCAATGAAATGTAAGCCGGTGTTGATGACTATTCTCATTTTCTGAACGGACTTCACCAATAAGTGGCTGAGCAAACCAAAGCATTCCACCATAATAATCACCCGCCTCTATGTTACGAAATCCATTGGCCACCTGAAACCTTTCAACTTCCCGCCGTGTTTCCCTGGCTCGCTGAATTGCCAAGGTTTCCTTTTTCTTCGTCTCTTCGAGTGCTGCATCCAATGATTGATTGCTGTTTATCAAATCTCCATTGATTTTGCTGACGTAAGCGCTTGTAATGAAAGCCGCAACTGCACCAAATACTAAGAACACCAGCAATCCCGCCACCGCCGGATACCGTTTACACCAACGCCAAGTTCTCTCTACCCGTCCAATCCGGCGGGCAATGATAGGCTCATTCCGCAGATACCTTCCCAAGTCTTCTGCCAATTCTGCTGCGGTGGTGTAGCGTTTGCCGGGTTCCTTTTGCAAGCACTTGTGACAAATCGTCTCCAAATCCATGGGCGTCTTGGCTTGTAACTGGCGAACGCTGAGAGGTTCGTCGTTCAGCACTTGCAGCAGCGTATCTAGCGGTGTGGCGGCTTTGAAGGGGGCACGGCCGGTGAGGCATTCGTAGAGGATCGCGCCGAGGGCGTAGATGTCGGCGGCGGGGCCAACGGACTTCTTTCCGTCCGCTTGTTCTGGAGCCATGTAGCTTGGGGTGCCGAGGATTTGGCCGGTGGCGGTCATGTCGCTGCCGACTTTTTTCACGAGGCCGAAGTCGGTGATCTTGGGGGCGAAGCTGCTGCTCCCCCTCACCCCCGACCCCTCTCCCGCGGGGGGGAGAGGGGAGTCCAGAAGGATGTTGGCCGGTTTCAAATCACGGTGAATGATGCCGGCATCGTGGGCGGACTGTACGGCTCTGGCGAGCTTCTCCACTAAATCGGCTGCTTCTCGGGGTGGTAGTGGGTTGCCGGCGAGCTTCTTATCGAGGCTGCCGCCGCTGATGTATTCGAGGGCGAAGTAGGGGTTGTTATCGTGGGTGCCGAACTCGTGGACTTGGACGATGCCGGGGTGATGCAACTTGGCGATGGCTTCAGCTTCGGCGAGGAAGCGGAGCTTGGTTTCCTCGTTGGCATGGTCGCCACTGATGATCATCTTGAGGGCGACGAGGCGGTTGAGTTTCTCCTGGCGGGCAAGGTAGACGACACCCATGCCGCCCCGGCCGAGTTCCGATTCGAGATGGAAGCCGGGTATGTGGGGGAGCGAGGTGGAGGCGGACTTTGTTGCAGGTTCCGTATCGCTCGATTTGGGAGGCAGGGTCGCTGCCTCGTTCATGGCGTTCGGTGGAATCGTGGGGGCTTCGTGGTTCATCGTATTTCTTGTATTGGGTGGCAGTGGTATTTCATTCTGCCAGATCGTACCGCAGTTGGGGTGTGATGCAAGGGGCGGTGGCCGGGTTTCTTCTCGTTCTTCGGCCTCCTAACCGTGCCACAACAAAACTGTTCTTTCACAACATCATCAACAAAGCCACCACTGTGTGACATGCCACCATCACAAGGCATTCGCCTTTTCTTATCATCGAGTAGAAGATACGTCGCCCGCGTGATCGCCCCCCGGCTTGAAGAGCCGGGGGCTATATGAAACGTTGGCGGGTTCCGCTATTCTGACTCCTGGTTTCTTACTTCTGGCTCCTTCTTATGCGTGCTGTTGATGTCATCCGCAAGAAACGAGACGGCCTGCGGTTGACAACCGAAGAGCTGAGATGCTTCATTGACGGGGCGACGAAGAAGACGTGGGAGCCGTACCAGATCTCAGCCATGCTGATGGCGATTACTTGCCGGGGGTTGGACGAAGAGGAGACGTCGGAGCTGACGGCTCTGATGGTCAAGTCGGGCACGGTGCTGAACTGGTCGGATATTCCCGGCACCATTGTCGGTAAGCACTCGGCCGGGGGTGTCGGCGACAAGACTTCGCTCGTTCTTGTTCCGCTGGCGGCGGCATGTGGCTGCAAGGTGCCCAAGATGTCGGGACGGGGGCTCGCTCACACCGGCGGCACCCTCGATAAGCTCGAATCGATTCCGGGGTACCGCATCGATCTCAGCATGGCGGAGTTTCGCGCGGCGGTCGCCGATGTGGGTTGTGCTATCGTCGGGCAGACGGCGAACCTCGCCCCGGCTGACAAGATTCTCTACGCCCTGCGCGATGTGACAGCCACCGTCGAGAGCATCCCGCTGATTGCCGGCTCGATCATGAGCAAGAAGATCGCTGAGGGCATTCATTGCCTGGTGCTCGATGTGAAAGTGGGGCATGGGGCGTTCATGAAGACGTTCGAGGAGGCCCGGCAACTGGCCAAGACGATGGTGAACATCGGCAAGCATCACAAGGTGCGGACTGTCGCTCTTTTGACTGATATGGATCATCCGTTGGGCCATGCGATAGGCAACAGCCTGGAAGTGATCGAAGCCATCGAGACGCTGCGGGGCCGGGGGCCTCGTGATCTGGAACAGCTCTCGGTGAAGCTGGCCGCCTGGCTGGTTCTGCTGTCGGGGCAATGTACCGACCTGTTGCAAGCGGAAGCCCGGGTGCGCGATGCGCTCAATAGCGGTCGGGGGCTGGCCAAGTTTCGGGAGATGGTTGATCGGCAGGGCGGCGATGCCCGGGTGGTGGAAGACACCAACTTATTCCCGCAGGCGAAGCATCATCACTATGTGCCCTCACCGCAGAGTGGTTACGTCGCCTCGATTCATGCCGAGCAACTGGGCCGGGCGGCGATGCTGCTCGGTTCGGGGCGGGAGAAGGTGGAAGATGTGATCGATCACAGCGTCGGCATCGTGATGAAGAAGAAGCCGGGCGACAAGGTGCATCAGGGCGATGCGCTGGCGGAGCTCTATTACAACAACGATGCACGGCTCTCCGAAGCGATTGTGCTGGTGAGCGATGCGTACACGCTGGGGGCGGCCTCGATGACGATGAAGCCGTTGGTGTTGGAGACGGTGACGTGAGTGTATTCCCTCTTCCCCGGCAGTGTTCAGGCCAGCGTCATGCGTCACAATTACTTTCCTCAATGCTTCATCACGACGTTTAACTTTTTCAAGTATTCGGCCTCTTTCTGCCGCATCTCTTTCTGTTTCTTCTCACTGGTATCGTCGTAGCCACAGAGGTGGAGGATGCCGTGGATGACGTAGAGCAGCAACTCTTCGCCGGCGGCGTGGCCTCTCTCGGCGGCGGCGGTGATGGCGGTATCGGTGCTGATGGCTAAGTCGCCATGCAGCGGTTTCTGGCTGTAGGGGAAGGTGATGACGTCAGTCGGTTCATCGTGCTCCAGGAACCGTTTGTTCAGGGCATGGATGGCCGGGTCGGTCATGAAGGCGAGGGTGATTTTGCCGTCGGTGACTCCCTCGCCGGCAAGCACTCCCCGGGCGACCATTTTGATGCGGGCGAAGTCCAGTTCCAGCGCTTCCTGCTGGTTGGCGACTGATATACTCAGCATGAACGGCCCACCTGTTGGGGAACTTTCTCGGAATTAGGGGTGCTGACTCTTCCTCTTTCAGGTACAGTTTATCATGCTAGTAATAGGAATGGGGAGGGCGAGGCTCCCGCCGAGCCGTCGGCGATGGGTGTACGCCATCTCCTTCGTAACGGCTCGGCAGGAGCCTCGCCCTCCCAACCTTGAGAGAACACGGCATGGCCACTGGATCGAGCACTGAATTGCAGGCACTGAAAGGCTGGAAGCTCCCCGCCCGGGTCGTCCGGGTGCTGGGCGATCCGCGCTTTCGTGTCGAAGGCACTCTACTCGCCTTGCTTCCCCTGTGGGATGGCACTACCTGGACTGTCGAAGAGCCTGGCATTCTTCGTCACTGGCACACCGAGGAAGGGCGCGAACTGCAGCATCAGCACTTGAGCGAACTTGAAATGCTGTGGGCCCTGGGAGGTACTCAGCCACGCCTGGCTTCCGCCGCCGATGATCTGACCTTCTGGAATGCCCAGACCGGGCTGGCGAACAAAGTCATTGCACAACCAGCCTGGATCTCCGCACTGTGCTTCCGGCCCGATGGTTCAGTTCTTGCCACCGGTCACGACGATGGCCGAGTGCGCCTGTGGGATGTCGCCTCAGCGAGCATGATTCGTGAATGGGGCACCGAGTCGAGCGCCGTCAGTTCTCTCTCGTTCTCCACCGATGGTCAACGGTTGGCCGTGGGCCGGGAAGATCGCAGCCTCGACCTGCTTGACTGCGCACATGGCGTGGTGATCGGCAAGCTGAAAGGCCACTCTGATCGCATCTCGGGCATTGCCTGGCATCCGACGACGCGCTTCTTTGCCACCTCAAGCTGGGATACGACGTGCCGGCTGTGGAATGTGTCTCAGGGTGAACAGGTTTTCATCCTGAACGGCCAGGCCGATCAGGTGCATGCGGTCGCCTTCAGTCCCGATGGATCGATCCTGGCCAGCACCGACAGCGAAGCGACGATCTGGCTGTGGGAACCGTTCCATGGCAAGGTGATCCGCAAGCTCAAAAGTCACGTCGGCGAGGTGACCCAGTTGGCGTTCACTCCCGATGGCAGCTACCTGCTCAGCGGCGGCTCCGATGGCAGGCTCATTCTGTGGAATGTGGCGACAGGGGAGAATGTCCTTCACACCACCGCCGACAGCACCCACGCTTCACGCATCAGGCTTTCGCCGAAGCAGGATCAGGTGGCAGCTATCCTGGGCGGACACAGCATCTACGTGTGGGATGCTCAGCAGGGCACGCCGGTGAAGACCATTGAATCGCTGCCCAGCCTAGCGACGGCCATCACCTACCAGACCGGCACGACCGGCCTGGCCAGCGGACACGACGATGGCCGAGTCTACTTCTGGAACACCCAGACCGGCAAGCAAGAGGGGCAGGTTCACGACCATAACACCCGCATCACCTCAATGGCGATTGACGCCAGCGGCCAACGGCTGGCGACCGGCGGCAGCACCGATGGCTATGTCTTCATCATGGATATCAACACCAACGATATCCAACTGCTCATTCCCGGCGCAACCGATGGCTGCACCGTCGAATCGGTCGCCTTCATTCCGAACACGACTTATCTCGCTGTCACAGGCATCGACTGGAAGAGTTCGGGCCAGGAAGGCCGCATTACCATCTGGAACATCGACAAGCCGGCCAAGGTGGCGACGACGGCGACCGGCGGCACCGCCCTGGCGGCACATCCCGCCGGCAATCAACTGGCGGTGGCTACGCTGAACGAATCGATCTGCCTCTACTCGCTGCCGGAATTGACACTAGAGCGGGAACTCATTGGCCACTCCGGGCTGGTCACTGCGCTGGCCTACACCGGCGATGGCAGCAAGCTGCTCACCTCCGGAAGCGATGGCACGGTACGTGTGTGGGACGTGGCAACGGGCAAAGAGCTGCAGGTCTGCGAGACCGATGTGAGCATCCGTGATCTTAGCATCTCCCAAGATGGTCGCTATGTCTACACCGCCAACGCCAACGCCACGGCGTATGTGATTGATCTCAAGCGGGGATAGTATTTTGTGAACTATTTAGCCCCCGGCTCTTCAAGCCGGGGGGTGAGCACGCGGAGAACTGGTTGTCCTTGCCAAGAACAATACACGGCCCGGCGATCTAGCATCAGTGTTTCAACGGCCTTTAAGAAAGGCTCTTCTTCATGCCAGATTCGGATGATACAAACCTGGATATTCAGATATTCGGCAAGGTGATCGTCGTTGAAGTCAAAACCAGGATGGGTCTTGATGATCCATTGATTCACCTCATTGGAATGGATTTTCGTTCCTATATGCAACAACATGGATGTAAGAAATTGATGCTCGACTTCAGAAGCATCGAGCGCCTTTCCAGCGCCGGGTTGGGAAAACTCGTGGTGCTGCGTAAGAAGGTTCAGCCTTCCGGAGTTTCTCTCTGCCTGTGCCATGTCTCTGCACAGCTTCTGGAAGAACTTGCCGTCCCGGGATTCGACAAGCTCTTTAAGATAGAAGCCCATCCCGGCGATGACTCGGTGGGCGTAGCGGCCCGAATCAAGCCTCCCCTACCGTGGCTCGATGGAGTGGTATCAATGAAGCAGCCACCCTCAGATGAAGACGCGTAGGGGGACAAGCTACCCATCCCGCTCGGAAACTGTTCCATACTCCGACGTGTACTCACGTCGGGGTGTGGTTGCGAAGAACTCTATAGTGTCTCCATGCATTCCCTCGTGGTGTTACGACAGGCGATCGAGGCACACCCCGTCCGAGTACAGACGGAGTGTGGCACAGGGTCGCAGGTGCTGATAGGATCACTTCCTCAGCAAGTCATCACGAGGGAGATTGATGACTACAATGAGTGCATGCCCATCACCATCACCCTACTCCCTCCTGATTCTCCCGATGCGGTGAATCTCATCAACGAACTCGAAGAGCATCTCGGCTCGTTCGGCTATCCGCCTGGTTCCCGGCATGGGTTCAGCGTCGAGAAGCTCATCACGGAACGGGTGCCTTTCTTTGTGATGTACGATGAGGGGATCCCCATCGGTTGTGGCGGTGTCAAACTGTTTGGCAACGAGTATGGCGAACTCAAACGGATGTTCATCCGCCCCGCTTACCAGGGCAAGGGCTTTGGCCAGGCGATGTTGCAACACCTGGCCGACTATGCCCGCCGACATCAGGTTGTTCTCCTTCGGCTGGAAACGGGCATCCATCAACTGGCCGCCATCAAGCTCTATGAACGCTTCGGCTTCCGGCGCTGCGGCCCGTTCGGCGAGTACCGGGATGATCCGGTGAGTGTGTTTATGGAGATGGGGCTGGCTTAAGAACTATTTCGGAATTGTCCCCCAATGTGGCGTTGCAACTCCATGCGGTGCGATTTAGACTGGAATCTCATTAGAGAACGATGTGGAGCCTAACCGTGAAAAAATCCCTGATGTTGCTGGCACTCGCCCTGGCGCTCGGATGGACGACGCTGGGCCATGCCCAGTTCAACTATGTGCAGGTCAATACCAATGGCCTGGGCCAGGACATTCTGGGCGATGCCGCTAATGAGCCTTCGCTGGCGATCGATCCGACGAATCCCAACCGCATGGCCATCGGCTGGCGGCAGTTCGATACGATCACCAATAATTTCCGCCAGGCGGGGGTAGCCTATACCACCAACGGCGGAGCCACTTGGACCGCCAGCGTGCTCACCCCCGGCCTGTTTCGCAGCGATCCCGTCTTGCGCTCAGACGCCGACGGCAACTTCTACTACTCCAGTCTCAGCTCCGTCACTTCCGCGGAAGTCTTCAAATCCACCAACGGTGGAGCCACCTGGGGGGCACCCATCTCCGCGTTTGGCGGCGACAAGCAGTGGATCGCCATCGACAAGACCAACGGGCCGGGCCGGGGAAATATCTATCAGAACTGGAACGTGCAGTTCAGTTCGGTGGCCAATACCAGCTTCACGCGATCGACCAACGGCGGAGCTTCGTTTGAAAGCCCCACGACCGGCCCGAACCCCTTTACGAAATGGGGCACTCTGGCCGTCGGGCCTAACGGAACCCTCTATTCCGCCGGTTCGGATTTGAATCAAACTGGCCATCTCTTCGCCAAATCGACGAACGCCCAGTTTTCCGCCCAATCGCCCACCTTCACTACCACCAGCATCAATCTGGGAGGAGTCACTACCACCGGCACTGCCGCCGTCAATCCTGCAGGTTTGCTAGGCCAGGTCTGGGTCGGCACTGCTGCCAACGGGCATATCTATGTCATGGCTTCGGTCGCTCCCTCGTCTGGGCCCCACCCACTTGATGTGATGTTCATTCGCAGCACCGACGATGGAGCCACCTGGAGCAGCCCGGTCAAAGTGAATAACAACCCCGCCGCCGAGAATTCCTATCAGTGGTTTGGCACCATGTCCGTCGCCCCCAATGGCCGCATCGATGCCATCTGGAACGATACCAGCGTGAATGCCAACAACAATTTCTCCGTCATGAAATATGCCTGGTCGAATGATGAAGGAGTGACCTGGCTGGGGAACATTGCCGTCACGCCAGCGTTCAACCACACGCTCGGGTATCCCTCGCAAGACAAGATCGGCGACTACTACGATATGACCTCAGACAATTTAGGCGCCAACCTCGCGTTTTCCGCCACCTTCACGGGCGGGCAGGACGTCTACTTCATGCGCATCACCGCCGCCGTCCCCGAACCCACTTCCGTAGCGTTGGCGCTGCTCGCCGCGGGCGGCGGCGGCGTGGCCCTGATCTGGCGAAGGCGATCCCGCCAGATCGATCCCGAGTTGCTGAGCTGATTTTTAGCCCCGGCTCTTCAAGCTGGGGGCGATCTGCGCAGACAGAGCGGGTATCAACCAGGAACATAAGGTGAAGCCACAGTGACATGACTCAGTCACCGTGTCTTCGCCTTATGCTTGTCATGATTAGAAGAAAGCTCTTTCGCAAGATCGCCCCCCGGCTTAAAGAGCCGGGGGCTAAATGATTGTCCATCAGCCTGTCACAAACAACAACCTTATCGGTACAGGGGTGTGAACAATATCTACTCTCCTTTAACCGAGGTCTACCATGTTTGTCATAAGAATGTTCGTCCCTGTGCTGTTGCTTTGTCTGACGGCGCATACGTCGCTGTCTGCAGCTCCGGTTCCCGATCAGAATCAGATCGTTGGCAAATGGACTATGAGCTCCAAGGATGATGACTACAGCTTCGTCCATCACATGGAGTTCAAATCGAACGGCGTATTGATCGCTGACGAGGAAACCGTCATCAATGGAAAGAAGACCGTCTACCACGGCCAGGGCACCTGGAAAGTGAATGGCAAACGCTTGACCGTCGCCACCGGTGATAAGGGGCAGCAAGGAAGCGTTGAGACGGTAAATTTCAAACTCACCGGCGACCAGTTGGAAATCAGCGACGGGAAAGAAACGATCGTCTTCCAGCGGGTGAAGTAACCAGGAAAGAAATGAGCACTGGGGGAGTAGCAGCGTCGTAACGATACAAGGTTTTGACCTTGTTCCACAACAAATAACGTCGAACGTTGTGGCTTGTCATCAAGTTCCACTTCTCCCCCGGTCGATACTGAACCGATATGGCTGATGCTGCAGGAGTTCTGATCGTGATACGTTTCATACTGGCAACCCTCGGTTTGTTCCTGGCCGTGTTGTCGACGTTTGCCCAAACCGGTAATGCTCCCGCTTCGAGTATCTTGGTGTTCGACTCGAAAAAAGGGTCTGTCGAAGACAGGCTTTGGAAGTCCAAAGAGTCTCGCCGTGATGCCCTCGGCCAGGAAACCGAAAGGGAGCCGGAGATGCGCGACGAAATCGAAACCGATCGCGACTCCTTCACACCCGCTACCACCACCGCCGGCCGGGGCTTGACCATTCTAGAATCGGCTTACACCTTCTCCGATAACCGCCATGTCAAGGAAGGGCACAGCTTCCCCGAACTTCTCGTCCGCTATGGCATCACCGAACGGCTCGAAGCCCGGCTTGGCTGGAACTACGAAATCAGCGGCGTGCCTGAAACGCTGGAAGGTGTCGGCCAGACCGAACGGGAGAGCCGAGTCCTGTATGGCTTCAAGTACCGCCTCACTGAAGCAGAAGGCTGGACCCCTGGTTCCGCCCTCATCCTGCAAGGCTACACACCCACCAGCGGTGCCTCCACCGATACCCATCTCGTCGCCACCTATGTCTTTGGCTGGGAACTCCCCAACCGCTGGAAGCTCGATGCCGCCTTCCGGTACGGCACCGCCAGCGAAGAGCACGATCACTTCAACGAATGGGCACCGTCGGTGGTGTTGAAAATCCCCATCGGCGAAAAGATCAACGTTCATGCTGAGTACTTCGGCATCTACAGTACCGGCAAAGCCGAAGGGTTCACCCAGCACTACCTCAGCCCCGGTGTGCATTACCTGGTGACCGACAATCTCGAAGTGGGTGTCCGCGTCGGCTGGGGACTGAACGATCAGTCCTCCCCCTTCTTCGCCAACGCCGGTATCGGCTGGCGCTTCTGAATCATTGAGCCCCGGGTCATTTAGCCCCCGCTTGAAAAGCCGGAGGCTAAATGAGAGTAACAGCGACCCTATCTCCTAAATTATTAGTTGTTACCCTTGACATGCCTCCCGTCATCAACTAAAGATATAGTTGTCGCAGGAGAATACCCGTGGCTCGTCGTCGCAAGCGTCAGGCACTCACTCGCCTGGAGCTGGAAATCATGCAGGCCTTCTGGGATGGACCGCAGCAGCCTCGAACCGTGCGCGAGGTGCTCGATCAGGTCAATCAGGGGCGTAAGCCGGCCCTGGCCTATACCACCGTCCTGACGATGCTTGGCATCCTCAAGGGCAAGGGTGTCGTCACCGCCCAGCCCGGGCCGGGGCGGGCCCACAGCTACCGTGCTACCGTCACACAGGACGACATCCGCTCTTCCATGATCGGCGATCTGGTCGATCGTCTCTTTGGCGGACGGGTCCAACCGCTCCTGCAGAACCTGGTGGCACACGAATCGCTGAATGCTGAGGAACTGAAGTCTCTCAATCAGTGGATCGAAACCCGTCTCGATGATTACCCGGAGAAGCGAAAATGAACGCTCTCCTGATGTTCCTGATCTTCACGACGCTCAGTTGGGCCCTGCTCGGCCTCGTTACTTCAGCCCTCATTCGGTTTGTCCATCACGCCGGGCTATGCTATCGGCTTCTGGTTGCTGTCATGCTCCTGGGCCTGGCGGTTCCGCTGCTTCAGACGATCAACACCACAGTCAACGGCCCTTCTGCCCCTTTGTTTCTGTGCCAGGATGTTGATCTCAGGCTTAACAGCAACGGCATCGAGACGATCCATCAGGAAGAGTTCCGACAGCCTCACTCGGCGGCGCTGCCCTGGTTAAGCGAGAACTCGAAGGGCCTGCTGGTGTGCATCTATGGTGTCGGCGTACTCATGATGGGCGCCATTCTGATCTCTCGACTGATTCGCACCGCCCGGTTCTTAGTCCAGTGCCAGCCGGTGATGGATCCAGCTACGCTGGAACTCTGGCGGCAAGTCGCTGATCGTTCGCCCTGGCGAGATCGTGTTCGATTGGTGACATCAGAGGAAGTGCACTATCCCTGTTGCGGCGGCTACCTTCACCCGGTGCTGGTGCTTCCCGAATGTCGCGAAGGTCTGAATCACGATGCTCTCCGCTGGGCGTTGCGGCACGAGCTGGTTCATCTTGCCCGACGAGATGCCTGGATCGCTTTGCTGCAAGGCATAGCTACCACTCTCTCGTGGTTTCACCCGGCAGCCTGGTGGTGCACGTCGCAGGTCAACCGCTGGCGCGAGGCTTCGTGCGATCAGGAAGTGATCGAACACTCGGGTAGCCGTCAAAGTTATGCTCATGCACTTCTGGGATTCGTCGAGCGTGCTGTAGTGGGCGCGAGGTTACAGCAGCCCATTCTGTTACAGAGCGCCGGCACCGCCTCACAACTGAAGTGGCGCATTCAGCGCCTCGCCCTGGGACAGGGGACTTCACCCTCTCGGCTGCGATGGAGCAGCCTGCTGCTCCTGTCGTTACTCCTGCTCCTGGCTGTCGGCCAGGTCGGCTTCGCTTCGTCCCTGTTGGCTCCATTCAACCGTTCCTCTGTGCAGGAAAAGTTCGTCGAGCTGAAAGAAGTCTACCTGAAAGATCAGAAGCAGATCTCACGGCGCATAACCTCTATCGCCCGCTGATGGATTAGGCTGTGACACTCACTGACCTTCGTCAAAACCCTTCACCAAGGAGTTATCGATGTTTGCTTGCCTGTTTTTAGCGCTGCTGGCCGGTGTGACGTTCGCGCAGCCGGCAAAAGATGAACCACCAGCCGTAACCTGGGACACGCTCAAGGATCGGATGAAGTGGGAAAGCGAGCACGGATTTACCGGCGTGGTGCTGGTAGCCCGGGATGGGCAAATCTTGCTGCACGAGGCGTATGGCATGGCCAACCGGGATAAGCAGATACCCATGAAACACGATACGATCCTGGCCATCGGCTCGACGCCGATCGATTTCACCAAGGCCGGCATTCTGCTCCTGGCCCAGCAAGGCAAGCTGAACCTGAGCGATCCCATCTCGAAGTTCTTCGACCAGGTTCCCGACGACAAGAAGGCAATGACCCTGGAACAGTTGATGACCGGGCGATCCGGACTGCCCGATTTCCACGACATCCCCAGCGACAAGGACAAGGACCACAGCTGGATCGACCGGGACGAAGCGGTGCGGCGCATCCTGGGCAGCGAACTGCTCTTCGCACCGGGCAAAGGTCGCCGACATTCACACTCGGCGTTTGGGCTGTTGGCGGCGATCATCGAGAAGGTGAGCGGTCAGAGCTATCAGGACTTCACCCGTGAGCATCTCTACCAGCCGGCGGGCATGACCGACACCGGTTTCTTCGGCGACAAGATCGCCCCGGAACGTATGGCCCTCGGCTATGGCCCGCGTAAGGATGGCGAGATCAACGCGCCGCCCTATTGGGGCAAGACCTCCTGGCTCGTCATGGGCAGCGGCGGGCAGACCTCCACGGCCCTCGACATGTGGCGCTGGGTGCAAGCGGTTCATGGCGGCAAGCTGCTCAATGAAGATTCGCGGCGGGTCTACGGCGGCAAGGGCGACATCCTGGTGGGCGGCGACCTCTATGGTTTTTACATCATGTACGCCGGCGATCATCGTAACTGCATGATCATCATGAGCAATGCCGTCCGACCGAGGTTCAACAAGAGTGTGGAGCAGTTGGGCAACAGCCTGGCCGGGCTGGTGGCAGGCAGGGGGCCTGGGAAGTTCACCCTCGGTGTTGAACTCGATCTTAACGATGCCAGCCAGGTGAAGGTTGCCACCGTGGTACCTGGCGGCTCTGCTGATCGATCCGGCTTGCGTGCGGGAGATGTGCTCAAGAGCATCAATGGAAAACCGATCGGGGATGATCTGCGCGAAATGCTGGGTACAGTCTTGCAGGCGGGCAAAGCGTTTGAGTTCGGCATCGAACGTGAGGGCAAACCATTGACAGTGACCATCAAACCCGAAGCACGATGACCCGGCATCTTCAAGCCAGGTGTCAATCGGCTCTGGTTAGTAGTCATCACGCTCCGTCGTGATGATGCGGCGACAAAACACCATCACATGAAACCTGTGTTACACACCGTCTGTACTCGGACGGGATGTGCCTCAGCTGCTGGTCGTAACACAGAGAAGGAGTTGATCGAGACACGACAAGTTTATCGCAACCACACCCCGACGTGAGTACACGCCGAAGTGTGGCACACAGTCATTGGCAACACCAATACATGCAACATCCGCTACTTTGAGAAAATGTGTTGTCCGCGCTGTCATTGCAACGGAGCGTTAGGCCTACATACCAAAAAAACGCCCCCGGCCATTCATGACCGGGGACGCAAAAGAACATTATCGCTTGTCAGGTTTGTGCCCCGGGCCGACGGGGACGAACAACTCGACTCCCTCGACAGCAGTTTTTTGCTCAGCCCTGGCATCGGGAGCTGCCTTCCCCTGAAACGGGGCGCCCTCTTCGCCCACTGCCACCCAGACACCTTCGGCTGGAACTGGCTGTCCCTGGAGCTTTTCACCGCCATCAGCCACAGCCACCCAGATGCCTTCGACAGGAATGGGATCCGCTTTTGCCTGGTTCACACCAGCCGGGGCATTGGCATAGATGAGCACACCCAACCCGCCCAGCACGCAGACGGACAGAGTAGCCACCGTCAGCAGTTTCAGTTTCGATAACAACATGGTCTTGATCACTCCTTCCGCCAGTGCCTGCGGTGCAGTGCTAGCTGCACCGTTCAGCGCGGCGATGGCGACGGCATCGCTGGCCGCCTTGAGCGTGCCCTGAGCCAGGTTCGGCGGAACAACCACCGGGGCACGGGCACGAAGTAACAGAGCGATCAGCATGGCTATCGTGAACACGCCAAAGTAAGCTGCCAGACGCCGGCGTAAGAGAGCACGCCCCCGAGCCAGTCGGCTCGACAGCGTTCCCTCCGAAATCTGCAGACGATTCGCCGCCTCGCGACGGCTCACCCCCTGCAACTCGCACAGCACCAAAGGCACCCGGAGCTTCTCCGGCAACTCCGCCATCGCTTGATCCAGCAGAGCCAGTTCATCACGAACTTCAACAGAATCCACGCTGGAAGCAGAAGGTTCAGGCATGAATCTCACCTGTTGATCCCGCAACCGTTGCCGCTGGGCAGAAAGACGCAGCTTGCCCGACGTCAGGCAAGCGACACGATAGAGCCAGGGGCCAACGTGATTTCGTTTCGTGATGGAGGCCGCCTTCCGGACCAGGACGAGGAAGGTCGCCTGAAACGCATCGTCAGCATCGGAGGAGTTCCCCAGTTGCCGTCGGCATGTCGCCAGCACCATCGGCCCGTACCGCTCTACTAACGCGGCAAAGGCACTCTCATCATGGAAGTCAAGGAAATGCTGCAGGAGAGCAGCATCGCCCGGAAGGGAAAGGGTCTCCGCTAGTATTGGCACCAGTTCACGTTCGCCAGAGGGCGAATAAGGCATTCCCGCTTCTCCCTCGTTGTGCAGATCATTCAACATAGAGTGCCCGCCGAAGGGGTTGCGCGTCCCAGAAAAATGTAGAGTTTTCACTCTCTTCTCCCCTCTCCCTCCCGGGGCAAACGTATACCCACCTTTCTTGGAGGTCATCGAATCGAGTAATTGAAGCAGCTGGATAAGCAGCATTGGCAGTGTATTGTCTCGACTTTCATACGAGATCGAGAACCTCCACATTGCCTAAGTTGCCATCTTTCATCCTAGTCTTCTCTTACACTCATATCGAAAGACCGTGGGTATACCTTTGCTCCAGGGGAGAGGGGAGAAATACCCCAACCCTCTTCACCACCTCTCCCGTATCATGACATGAAGGAAAGAGGTGTCTCATGCCAGTGGTCTATCGCACCCAGCGGCGTGTCGAGTTTTCCGATACTGATATGGCCGGCATCGTCCATTTCGCCAACTTCTTTATCTGGATGGAGCACGTCGAGCAGGAGTTCCTCCGCTCCCTTGGCCTCTCTGTGTCGCTCAACTGGGAAGGACAATACATCGGCTTCCCCCGCGTCAGTGCAGGCTGCGATTATCTCTCCCCGGTCACCTTTCAGGACGTGATGGACATCGAACTCTCCATCGTCAAGATCGGGACCAAGTCGATCAGCTACGAATTCGCCTTCAGCAAGGACGGCCGGCCCGTAGCCAAAGCGACCCTCACGACTTGTTGCGTCGGCAAAGCCACCGGCCGCAAAATCACCGGCATCCCCATCCCCGCCTCGTTTCGAGCGAAGCTCGAAACGGCGATGGTAGGATTGTAGTCCTCACTCTCCGAGTGAGGACACGGAGACTCAACACCCGTTTCATCTAACTTCGAAACAACGACAAGCCCCGCCTCATCACTCGGAGAGTGATGACTACCATCCAGGCAAACACCCCATGCCCATCCTCGAAGCCCACGACGTCTACCAGGAATACCCCACCCGCAGCGGCCCCCTCGCCGTCCTCCACGGCATCACCCTCTCGATGGATAAAGGCGAAGCCGTCGCTGTCCTCGGCCCCAGTGGCTCCGGCAAGAGCACGCTCCTCCACCTCTTCGGCACCTTGACCAAGCCCACCCGAGGCACCATCGCCGTCCTCGGCAAAGACCCTAGCGCGCTGCCCGAACCGGAACTCGCCCGCTTCCGCAACAACACCGTCGGCTTCATCTTTCAGGATCATCACCTGCTGCCCCAATGCTCCGCGCTGGAAAACGTGCTGATCCCTTCGCTGGCAAGGCCCGCTGCTGAACGAATGGGCCTACCCGAACGTGCCAGGATGTTGCTCCAGAAAGTCGGCCTCGGCGACCGCCTCGATCATCGCCCCGCCGAACTCTCCGGCGGCGAACGCCAACGCACCGCCGTCTGCCGCGCCCTCATCCATCAACCCGCCGTGGTGTTAGCTGATGAACCCACAGGAAGTTTAGATCGCCACGCCGCCGAGAGTGTCGGCGATCTCTTGCTGAATCTCTGCAAAGAAGAAGGAGCGGTGCTCGTGTGTGTCACCCACAGCAACGATCTGGCGAGCCGGTTCCCCAAGAGAATGGAACTCCTCGATGGCAAACTGAAGACGATGGCATGATACCAGCCCGACGCGCTAGCAAGGGATTCGGAACCTGTGCCACACTCCGACGGTACTCCGTCGGAGTGTGCCTCAGTCGCTGGTCGTAACACAACGAGGAAGTTCATGGTGACAAGACAAAGTTCCCCGCATCCACACCCCGACGTGAGTACACGCCGGAGTGTGGCACAGTTTTTCTCCCCTCTCCCCCGGAGGAAGAGGGGTCGGGGGTGAGGGGGAAACGTGCAATCGCCCGACCCACACCCACAAACATCATCCACAAGACCACCACCCCATGACCCGCCTCACCCTCATCCTCCGCAACCTGGCCCACTTTCTGACGGCGAACCTACTCATCGTCGTCGGCGTGGCCATCGGCACCGCGGTGCTCACCGGAGCGCTGCTGCTCGGCGATTCGCTCAAAGGCAGCCTCGCCCAGTTAACGCTCGATCGTCTCGGCAACATCGAATCGGCCCTCATCAGCGAACGCTTCTTTCCCGCTAATCTCGCGGATCGTCTCAAGAACGATCCCGTCCCCATCGTGCTGCTGCGGGGCACCGTCCTACGCCGACCATTGGGCGATGACAAACTCCTCGCAAGGGCAGGGCGGGTGCAGATCGTCGGCGTCGATCCCCGCTTCTGGCCCCTGTTCAACGAGAAGCGCGACAAGTTCGACGGCATGCTCATCAACCAGGCCTTGGCCGATGCCTTGCAGATGACCGCTGACAACAAGACCGATGGCCTCGAAGTGCGCATGGAGAAGCCTGGCAGTGTTCCGAGCGAATCGGTGCTCGGCCAGCGCAGTGAAGAGGCGGTACTGACCATCGAAAAGGCTCCGCTCGCAGGTATCCTCCCCAATACCGGCTCCGGCCGCTTCTCGCTGCAACCCACCCAGGGCGACCCGCTGATTCTGTATGTGAACCTCGATACCTTGCAGCGACGATTGGCGGCGGATCAGCAGTTGCCCGAAGGTGCGGCCAACGTGTTGCTGGCAACGACTCCTTATGTGAACGAAGCATATAAGAGTCCGATAGCCATCCCTGATTTGGCCTCCAATGCCAAGGTTAATGCAACCCCTAGGACATCGTTCGATGAAGCCATCACCCTCGCCGACATGGGCTTCACTCTCAAGACCAGCAGCGACCCAGCGGTACAGGTACTCACCAGCCGTCGCATGTTGATCGAACCGGCTGTCGTCACCGCTGTAGATCAGGCAGCCGAGAAGAATGGTTGGCCGGCCACGCCGACACTTACCTACCTGGCCAACCGCATCTTCCGCCTCGATGGTAATAAAGTCTCCAAAGAGTTCGTCCCCTATTCGACCATCGTGGGTGCCTCCTCCAGAGATGGTATTTTCAAAGATGGCCTGATCCTCAGCAGCCAAGTCATCATCAATGAGTTCGTCGCCCAGGACCTTGGCCCTGATGTCAAAAAAATCCGCATCGAGTACTTTGTCGAGACCGATGGCCACAAATTGGTTGAGCAACATGTAGACTTGGAGGTCAAGGCAATAGTGCCAATCACTGGAGCGGCAGCCGACAAGACGTGGGCCCCTGAGTTCCCCGGCATGAAGGGCCCGCGCGGCGAGAAGAAGGCGCTGCGTGACTGGAACCCACCCTTCCCCAAAGATCAGTGGCACGCCAACTGGGTACGTCGCCGAGACGAAGAGTATTTCACTAAGTACGAAGCGACGCCGAAACTCTTCATCAGCCCAGTCCTTGCCCAGAAGCTCTTCAGCAGCAGGTTCGGCAACGCCACGTCAATCCGCATCAAAGCCCCCAAGGCTGAAGTCGAGCAGATGCTGGCCAAGACGATCCGCCCCGAGATGCTCGGCATGGTCTGGCTCAATGCCAAACAGCAAGGCCTCCTCTCCTCCTCGCAGGGTGCCACCACCAACATGTTCGGCGGCCTCTTCGCGGGCTTCAGTCTGTTCCTCATCGTCTCCGCCGCTCTGCTCGTCGCGCTCCTCTTCCGCCTCCGCATGGAACGACGAGCCAACGAGATCGGCACCCTCCTCGCCACCGGTTGGCCGGTCAAACTCGCCCGGCGAACGCTGATGAGCGAAGGATTCCTCCTCGCCATTCTCGGCACCCTCGTCGGCATCCCGCTGGCCATCGGCTACGCTAAGCTGATGATCGCCGGCATCCGCTCTGGCTGGGGCGGCCTCCTCGCCAGTGATTCGCTCTCCCTGCACTTCACCCCCACGACGTTGATCATCGGTGCGGTAATCAGCCTGCTCATCGCTCTGCTCTCGATGTTCTTGTCACTCCGCTCACTGGTGAAGGTGCCCACCCCGACGCTGCTGGCTGGGCGAACCGAGACGACGACCTTCGACAACAAACCGAGTCGGGCGTGGGTGCGCTGGCTGCCCCTCATCACCGGCATCCTTGCCCTCGGCCTCATCGCCTTCGGAGCGACGTTGCCTGTTGCTCAACAGCCGGGCTGCTTCTTCGGTGCCGGGTTCCTCATCCTCTTCACCGGCATCATGCTGCTCAGTCGGTATCTAAGACGACACACCGGTCAGGCTCTCGGAACCAACTCCACCCTCTGGAGCCTCGGCCAACTCAACGCCGGGCGTTCGCCGGGCCGCAGCCTGTTGACCGTCGCCCTCCTCGCCGCTGGCTGTTTCCTCGTCGTCGCTGTCGGAGCTTTCCGGCAAGGAACCGGCAACGTCACCGATAAGAACTCCGGCACCGGCGGCTTCCTCCTCGTCGCTGAGACCGATGTCCCCCTCCGCACTGTGCCCATCAATAAGGATGAATGGAAGTCGCTGCTCGGTGATCGTTACGAATCGGTAGCCAAACAAGTGGAACTCGTCAGCAATCTGAACTGGTTCGGCTTTCGCCTCCGCAGCGGCGACGATGTGAGCTGCCTCAATCTCTATCAGCCCACCAAGCCCAGGGTGCTGGGGGCCACAGACGCCTTCTGCCATCGCGGCGGGTTCGATGTCAGCCTCGGTGTGTTCACGATGGACAAGGCCATTCAGGCAAACCCGTGGCTCTACCTGGCGACCAGCGACATCCTCAATCTCTTCATCGACGATCACACCGCCCAGTGGGTGTTGCAAAAAGAGCCGCGAACGAAGTTCTCCCTCAACGATGAAACCAATCAACCCCGTGAGGCGTTCTTCGCTGCTGTTATCAAAGGCTCGATTTTCCAGAGCGAACTGGTGATGAGCGAAGCGAACTTCCGCAAGCTCTTCCCCAGCGAAGCGGGCTACCGGTACTTCCTGATCGACACGACGCCGGAGAAGATGAACGCCGTCCGCAATGCCCTGGAGATTATCTTCGGCGAAAGCCACGGTATGACGGTGCAGACGACAGCGAGCAAGATCACCCTGTTCCATGCTGTCGAAAACACCTACCTCGGCACCTTTCAGGCCCTCGGCGGCTTGGGGTTGCTCCTCGGCACCGCCGGCCTCGCCATCGTTCTGCTGCGAAACGTAGAGGAACGCAAGAGCGAACTCGCCCTCCTCCTCGCCGTCGGTTACTCCCGTAAGCAAGTAGCCTGGACCATCTGGAGCGAAGTCTGCTGGCTGGTTCTGATGGGATTACTGATTGGCTGCGTCTCGGCCCTCGTCGTCGTACTACCCCTGATCACCACAGCGACGGTGATGCAGTTACTATTCTGGCTCGCCCTGGTAGCGATCCTCGTCCCCCTCGTCGCCATAGTCTCCAGCCTCGCCGGAATTCGCTTGGCCCTTAGTACACCGCTCATCCCCGCCTTGCGTGGCGAGTAAGATATCCTCCCCTCTCCCCGGAAGGGAGAGGGGAACCAGGCCTCTGGTAAGTAGTCCTCGCGCTCCGACGTGTACTCACGTCGGAGTGTTGTTGCGAATATTTCATCGTGTCGTCTTGAACCCGACCAGGGTGTTACGACAAACGACTGAGGCACACCCCGTCCGAGTACAGACGGAGTGTGACACAGGTCCAGTAAATTGCTGTCCACTTCCCCGGCTGGTCAACACGACGGAGCGTGATGACTACTAACCAGAGCAATACAATAACCAAGCTCCGATGAAGTTATCGAAGCACAGAATAGATGTGGCAGCGGTCAACGGTACTCCGTTGCCCCCTGCGGACTGACGAAAACGATTGACCTCGCGCAGGGGGCAGTTGAGTACAACTGACCCCTGCCACACAGCCCCCTACCCCGGAGTCGTCCACTCATGCGAATCCTCGTCACCGGCGGAGCAGGGTACATAGGCAGCCATGCCGTCAGGCTCTTTCTCGAACGGGGCCACGACGTCTGGGTCTACGACAACCTTTCGTTCGGGCATCGGGAAGCGGTGCCTGCGGATCGGCTGATTGTTGCTGATCTCTCAGAACGGGAACGGCTCGCCTCGGTGCTGCGCGAGAAGCATATCGACGCGGTCGTCCACTTTGCTGCCTTCGCCTACGTCGGCGAATCGGTCGAGCAGCCTTTCAAATACTACCGCAACAATGTTGTCAACACGCTCATCCTTCTGGAAGCGATGCAGGCGGCTGGGGTCAACAAGATTGTCTTCTCCAGCACCTGTGCTACATATGGTGTGCCGGAAATTATCCCGATCACCGAAGCGACGCCGCAGGAGCCGATCAATCCGTATGGTCGAACTAAGCTGATTGTCGAAGGCATGCTGGCTGATGCTGCCCGTGCTCATGGGTTGGGCTATGCCGCCCTCCGCTACTTCAACGCAGCAGGCACCCATCCCAGCGGCGAGATCGGCGAGGATCACACTCCCGAATCGCACCTCATCCCTCTCATCCTTCAAACCATCATGGGCCAGCGTGAAGCCATCCACGTATTCGGCACCGATTACCCAACGCCTGATGGCACCTGCATCCGTGATTACATCCATGTCAACGATTTAGCGCATGCCCACCTGCTGGCTCTCGAACGCCTGCAACCCGGCATGGGGCTGCAACTGAACCTGGGCACCGGGCGCGGCTACAGTGTGCGCGAAGTGATCGATGTCTGTTCCGAAGTGACAGGTTGCCCGGTTAATGTCATCGAAGGCCCGCGCCGTGCTGGCGACCCCCCTGCCCTCGTTGCCGCTGCCTCGAAAGCGAATGAAGTGCTTGGCTGGGTTCCGCATTACACCGATCTGCACGACATTGTCGAAACCGCCTGGTGCTGGCATCGCAGCCATCCGAAGGGCTATTTGTAACTCTTTCTGGTAGCAGACGATGACGGGCAGGAAAGAGCAGGTAGGAAGAGGGGGTCAGAGACTATTTCCGAATTTGTTCAAATTTAATGCATAACTATTACGCTGACAGTGTAAGATTCCAGTGACGTCTACAGTCTCTGTATTATGATCATACTCGCACAGAACTCGACGTCCATGTGGGAAAATGGACGATTCGTCCTGGTCAGCTTGGCAATCATGGCCATTGTGGTCTTGATTTGGGCGACATGGTTGCGCATTCACCTGCTAAAGCAGATCGCGCAAAACAAGGAACGCAGCGAGCAGGATCAGAATCTCGAACATCTTTATGCCGAGTTGGTCGAACATGCCAGCGATGTGATTCTTCGTTTAGACCGAGTGGGGAATATCCTGGCCATTAATCGGGCTGGTGTTCTGCTGCTGGGTTACCCGAAAGAAGAACTGATTGGCCAGGGCCTTGGCAAGTTCATGCCCAGTGAGATGGCTGAACCGATTTCCTTTGAAAGCAGCAAGGAGTATGCGCTGGGCGATCTGGTGCTTCTCAACAAGAACCAGCAGCAAATTCAACTGGAGATGAGTCTGCGGCGCGAGCGGGTGGACGGCAAGACCCGCAGCGCGGAGATAATTGCCCGAAACGTCACCGAACGCCGGCGACTGGAAGCCCAACTGCGACAGAGCGAACGCATGCAGGCGATGGGCCTGCTGGCCGGCGGAGTGGCCCACGACTTCAACAACTACCTTACCGTCATTCTCAACTTTGCCGACCTCTCACTGGAA
This sequence comes from Gemmatales bacterium, assembly GCA_035430005.1. Classification (GTDB taxonomy): domain Bacteria; phylum Planctomycetota; class Planctomycetia; order Gemmatales; family HRBIN36; genus JAEUIE01. The sequence goes on along the minus strand of DAOMFV010000054.1, from coordinate 3,297 downwards.
AGCAATCCTTCGGAAGAGATCAAGCAGATGCTGATCGAGATTCGCAAGGCGGGGCTGCTGGCTTCGGAGATGTCCCGGCACATGATCGACTTCAGCCGCCGGCAGGTCGCACCGCCTCAGCGGGTGAATCTCAACAGCATCATCCTCGATCAGCAGCGCTTGCTTCACAGCGCCCTGGGCAAGCAGATTGAAATGAAGGTGCAACTCACCAGCGGCTTGCCCGAAATCCTGGCTGACGTCGGCTCGCTCGAACAAATCCTGATGAACCTGGTGCTCAATGCCCGCGACGCCATCACCGACCTGGGCAAGGTGACGATCCGCACGCTGCCCATCGAGAACGCCCAAAAAGTGTTGCTGGAAATCACCGACACCGGCCAGGGCATTGACGAGGCGACGAAAGCCAGACTGTTCCAGCCGTTCTTCACGACCAAGGAGCCTGACAAAGGCACCGGCCTAGGCCTGGCTTCGGTGCAGCGGCTGATGCTTAAGATGGGCGGTTCGATCGACGTTGAAAGCAAAACAGGCCAGGGCACGACGTTTCGTCTGGTGTTCTCGGCGGCGAAGTGAGGGGCACAACTCGATCAGTTGCGTCGTTGTTTCCGTTTGGCCGCACATTCATAGCACCGAAGGTGCGGCCGATGTTAGCCAGGCCCGGAAGGGCCTGGTGACGAGCCATGGAAAAGCCAAGCTCCGAAGGAGCGCTCGAAGCCTCGAGCGCTCCTTCGGAGCTTGGTCACACTTTGACTTGTTCCAGGCCCTCCCGGGCCTGGCTAACATCGAAGGTTCCTTCAGAGCCAAAACCAGAACAAAAGCGGGATACGGGAGTCGAACCCGTCTCACAGCCTTGGGAAGGCTGGGCACAACCGATATACCAATCCCGCGCGAACTCTACACAATCTTGTTGACTCTCGAATCATAACGCGCCATCATCATTTGTCGAGAGGGTACCTGCCATGACAGACCACGCCAGTTCGGTCATCACCGCTACCACCGATTCCTCTGATTGGATACTCGCCAGGGGCTACCGGTTCGCCGGGGTCGCCAGCGGGCTGCGCAGCGAGCCAGGCCGACGCGATATCGGTGTCATTATCAGCGAAAATCATGCTTCCGCCGCCGGGGTCTTCACCCTCAACCGCGTCGCTGCCGCCCCAGTGCAGGTCTCCCGCAAACGGGTCCCCTCTGCTCAGATAAAAGGCATCGTCTGCTGTTCGGGCAACGCCAACGCCTGCACCGGCGCTCAGGGAATCCAGGACGCTGAACTGATGGCCCTCGCCCTCGGTGCCCACGTCGGTGCGCCGGGCGAAGAAATCCTCGTCGCCTCCACCGGCATCATCGGTCGACCGCTGCCCATGAACGTTGTTGGCGCAGGCATCGTCGCCGCCGCTTATGGACTCAAAGACGATGCTGCCGCCCTCAACGACTTCGCCCACTCCATCCTGACCACCGATACCAAAGTCAAAGTCGCCTGCCTCGAAGTGAACCTGCATGGCACCGCTGTCCGCTTCACCGGTATCGCCAAGGGCGCCGCCATGATCGGCCCCAACATGGCCACCATGCTCGGCTTCATCCTCACCGATGCCGCCATCGCTCCCAGCCTGCTTCAAGAGGCGCTCACCCGTGCCGTCGATCGTACCTTCAACTGCATCAGCGTCGAAGGGCACATGAGCACCAACGACACCGTCTTCCTCCTTGCCAACGGCGAAGCGGGCGGCCCCCCCATCACCGGGCATGGCAACTACTTCCACCAGTTCGAGAACGATCTGACCCGTGTCTGCAGCCAACTGGCGAGAGCGATTGCCGAAGACGCTGAAGGCGCGACCCACCTCGTTGAGATTCTTGTCGAAGGCGCCCACACCGAAGCCGACGCCCGACAGATCGCCAAGACCATCGCCGAAAGTGCCTTAGTCAAGACCGCCCTCTTCGGCGCCGACCCCAACTGGGGCCGCATCGTCTCCGCCGCAGGCTACAGCAGTGTCTGCTTCGAGGAGAAAGACCTCTCCCTCCACCTCGGCCCCTATCTCCTCTACGATCAAGGCACCCCCGTCGAGTTCGATGCTGCTGAAGTCTCGAAGTACATGAAAGAGAATCGGCATCTCGTGGTGAAGCTGATCTTCACCCTGGGAAGTGCCCAATGCCACTTCTGGACGTGTGATTTGACGCATGATTATGTGACGCTGAATGCGGAGTATACGACGTAAGTGAATTTAGTCACCACTAAATAGCCCCGGCTTGAAGAGCCGGGGGCTAAATAGCAGACATGCCTGTCATCAACAAAACCAACTGGGGTGTACTCAATCAACGACCCCCTCTCCCCAAGAGGGAGAAGGGAGAAATCCCTACTTCGGCGGCAACGGCGGGGGTTGCGTTGGAGGCGGAGCCATCTGCAATAGCAGCGTACGCAGGTTGTTTGGCGCCTGAGGAACCTGGGTCAGTTGCCCATTCAGGATCGTGCTGACAATCGGAGCTGGACTACCATACACTGCTGCAATGGCGGAATGATCGGTGGTGACGATCGAACCATCGAGGGCCACACCGGCGAACAAGCCTCTGCTTCGCGACCATGAGAGAATCTCGGTGCGGAAACTGGTATCAGTACCCGCCGCCAGGTTACGCCCGATCGGGCCGGCCGAGATGCTGGCATCGCCGCCCAGCGTCAGTTGCCTGCCAGCCATCACGCTGTCCACGCCGCGCCGGGTGCGGAACATCAACACCAGATCGCTCGATTGCAACCCGACCTGTGCTCCGAAGTTGCCGCCCGTGATGGTGACCATCACCGGCAGCCCCCAGACGCCTTGTTCGTTGCGGGCCATCACCACGCCATGCCCGCGCCGCACGCCGACCACGAATCCCGCCCGGATTACATTTGGAAAGATCATGATGGCCTGAGCTTCGTGAATCAGCGATGTCGGAATGCCCCGATCCGGGATACGGGACATTTCGGTCAGCACCGAGCCGGCACTGGTGATGCGTTCCTGCTCACGCCCTTGAGCAGAGAGACTGGGCACAGCCACGAGACCCATCAGTAGTGTCAGACCAAACCTTTGCATGACGATTCCTCCATGAATCAGTAAGTAGGGTATCCGGGCAATACTGTAACAGGGAACAGTAAGGTTTGAGAAGGGGAAGTGTCTCCCCTCACCCGAAGGAGGCCCCTTGCATTAAGTAATGTAGAAGTGAAGCGGAATGACGATAGAACAAGATCTGACTAACTTGCAAAAGTCATTAGGTGGCACAGACATTCTTCAGTACTTCCCCGACATATTATGTGTCGGGGCAGTGAGTTGAAGCGAACAGGTT
>DAOMFV010000053.1:0-32032 GCA_035430005.1 Gemmatales bacterium | reverse complement strand
AGACCTCATCAGCTTGAAACACTACACTAGCGAGGGGGCGCGTGCAATCGCAAGGTTCCCCCTCGCTGGCGCTTCAGGCTGTCATGGCCGGATGCCTATTTCGACAACCCCATCGCCCCCGCTGCCTTCGGATTCCCTTTCTGAAAGTCCTCCCCCAACACCTGGGCAATCGTCGAAGCAAACTGCACCTGTTTGAAGTTGACCTTCTCCCTTATCCCCAGTGACGACACTCCCGGCCCCATCGCCGCCATCCAGATGTACTCCGCGCCGGGTGTGTCTTTGCCGTGATCAGTCCAATCGACCTTGTTCGTTCCCCGGCCATGGTCACAGATCACCAGCATCGCCGTCTTGCCCTGGTATTGCGACATCTTCTGTGCCTCCTGCCACAACTCACTGAGGAATCGATCACTAGAATGAGCAGCGTTCAGGTAAAGATCATACCGCCGGCCATGTGCCCACTCGTCGGTCTCGCCCAACCCCACATACAGCACACGAGGACGATGCTGCCTGAGTTCTTCCTTTGCCAGTTCCATGGTCATGATGTCGTAGACATTGTCGGGCCAGTAGCGGGGAAGGTTGTCCATGAACACTTCCAGTTCCCGGTGCCGTGTGGTCCGCTCCGGTACTGGAGGCAACTCCCACCCTGAGATGACGCGAAGCTTGTTCTTGCTGGTGCGAAAGATCGACGGAAAGACATCCCAAGTGCAGACCGCAGCCACCTTGCCTCGAAATTTGGGCAGGCCATCCAGGTATTCGAGCACCGAAAGATTGGGGTTGTCCTTCTTCCCGTTGGAATCGATGGTCGGATCAACCACACCGGTGAACATCTCGCTGTAGCCGGGATAAGAAAACTTAAGCCCGTTGGTGGAGAGGGCTGTAGCACTCCGTTCAGGGTCGCCAAAAATCTGCCCTTCTTTCACGATGGTATTCCACAAGAACGGCATCAACGCCGCCCGCCGTCCTTCGGGTGTTAGCCGCCAGTAGGCATTCCGTAGGCCCGGTACATCCTTCACCCCCCCCGCTTTGGTATCGAGCAACATCTCCTGTGCCCCGCCAAACATCTCCTGCCAGCGCAGGCCATCGAGTGTGACGATGATCACGTTCTCAGCGTTCTGGGCGAGAAGAGACGAAGTGAAGTACAGAAAGACGATGAAGCAGAGAAAACGCATTGAGAACTCCAGGGGGAAAGAGTACCAGACTATTTCCCGATACTGATGTACCTTAACTTCTGATAAGCCAGCGTGGCTACGGTCGTCTCTGGATACTTGGTCAGCAATTGCTGAAACTGCGTGAGGGCCTGCTGCTTTTGTTTCGTTGAAGTCGCCAGCCGTTCCATTTCGAGTGCGCTGTCGAAGAGTTTCAAAGCTGCCGACGTCTGTGCGATTTCCGTGGCGATCGGCAGCGACTCCGCCAGCCCCTTGGCCTCGTCCAGCGCCAGTTGAGCCAGCGGTTGCTTTTGTTCTCGAAGCAGCTTCGCCGCTTCGTACAACTTCCTGCGTGCCGGTTCCTCGGCAGCATCGAGCAGATCGTAACTCTTGGTCTTGGCGTCGCTGAAGCCAGGAATCTTCCGGATCGCCTGCCATATCTGTTGGATCTGACGGGCATCCTTGTTCTGTAGCGCCAGGGGTAAGGACTGATTCAGCTTTTCGACCTCTTTCTCCTGCGGCTTGGTCATTCTCATGTTCTTATTTTGAGCACACTGTCCGATGAGGGTCAGCATGATATCAGGCCCAACGGATTGCACAGCCCCCCAGAGCTGCTCTTTACTGGGCGAAAGGAATAAATGCACCGGCACCAGTTCCCGGTTGGTCACCCTGTTTTGATAGATCGGATACAGTTCCGGATGGATCTGTTGAGTATCGACCACCAGGCAGACACAATGCTGCCTCAACGCCTTCTGCACCTTTTCGTTCTGCATCGTGGTCTTGCAAAAGGTCTCGGTGTACTGACAGGGGTAAGGTGTAAACTGGATATAGAGCATCTTGCCCGTCAGCCGCGCTTCCTGCAGCGCTGCGGGCCAACTGGTGTACCAGTTGATCAGTCCCAGGTCATCGTAGTAAAGGTGGGGTAGTGCCTGAACCGTGCCAGACGCCGGCATGAACGTCAGCATCAGGCCAAGGCAAACTGCACGCAAACGGTTACCGTCGCTCACGTTCCAGTTCCTCTTGCATCTGCTCAAGAGCTTCTCTGGCACACGAGGCCAGATCCGGCTCTTCCTCATCTACCAGCCGGTCGAGTTCGGGCCAGAGCAGAGTGATGCCCTCATCGGCAATGGCCTGGATCGATTCTAGAACGATATGCCGGTTCTCGCTGACCAGTCCCTGCCTGAACCACTGCAGCGCCTGCCGTTCGCCAATGCGTGCCAAGGCCGCACGAGCCGCATGGCGGACTTCGCCATCACGATCATACCGGGCATCCTGCAGATACATCAACACCGGCTGACGACGCAGAGGGTCCCACCAGCCCAGGCTACTGATCGCCGCCGTGCGTGTATCGAGGTCACTCGACCGAACTCCCGACAGGATGATCTGCTCCGATTCCATGCTGGGATGATGACGGAGACTGATCAGCGCCGCTGCCGCCAGGGGGGAGTGGATCGATTGTGCTTTCCGCTTTCCGAACCATCGTCTTGTGGGAAAGGGCTTGCTCGGCACCGTTCGCCCGGCAATCTCTCTGAGATAATCGGCTGCCTGAGTTGAAGGCGACCAGGCCAGCGCCAGGATCGCCTGTTCAGAAAGTGGCTGATGTGGACTGTCTCGCAGCAGACGTAACAGGGCCGGGCCTGCATCTGCCCGCAGCTCCAGAATCGCATCAAGCCAATCGGCCAGTTCCTGATGGGGCAAACGATCAAGCCGCTTGGGCAGCGTTTCTTTCGCCCTCTTCAGATAGTCTAGCAGATGATCTTCGAGAGCGGCGATACGGGAGACCTGCATCTCGTAAGCTTCCTGCTCGAAGTGCTCTTCCGACAAATCCTGAGCGAACTGCCTGGCACGCCGTTGATGGCGTAGCGCTTCGCTGAACAAACGAATCAGTAGCGGATGAATCGCATGGCCATGCAGATCCCACACCGTCTCAAGCATCTCACCCAGTCGAGCCTCAGCGACGATCTGTGCCGAGATGCCGCAGCGCAGCCCTTCCAGTGTACGATGCAGTGTCCGAACCGCCGACTCACCCAATCGATGAGGAAAGTCTTTCAAATGATCAGCGAACTGGGCAAAGGTGACAACTTCGGAAGCATAGAAATGCACGAGGGGGAAATCATCCGCCTGAGCGACTCGCTCCAGAAGTATAGGCAAGCTCTCATCGTGAGCAAGCATGCGCAGGCAGTGTGCAACGTCAATCCAGTACCAGGCCTGTTCGACCGGATCATCTGTCAGCACTCGGTTCAACTGATTTTCGAGAATGGCACAGGCCTCTTCGGTGCCCAACTCCGCCAAAGCTCGAACCCGCACCACATAAGAAAGGCCCGGCACCAGGCTCGCCTGAATGCGGTCCCGCTGATCGTTCTGCAGCCATTGGCTGTAGCGTTGTCTCGTGAGTTCGAGTTCACCCTCGTCGAGGGAGCCACCGTTGTAGAGGTCAATATGCTGCTGAGAGACCTCCGAAAGAGGCTCTATTGAATCATTCTGTACAAGATACCACCAACGCGCTGCCAGCCCAGCAGCGATCAACACCAAAATGGACAAACTGATCCAGACAAAGAGCATAGTCAGCTTCGTTAGGGCATTCCGGGAGGTTGAGGCTCTCTGAAATAAGTCGTGGCTTCGCCACTCACTTACAATTCTAACAAAACCCAGAGCCGAACCACACGGCTTTTTCCATGAGTTCAGGAAAACTCATTGGTGAAGCGTAGCTCATAAACAGAAGCCGTGAGCCCCCATCGCTATTTCGACTGGTCGGTTCTCTTCGTCACGAAAAGATACAAGACCAGAGGCCCCAGTGACGCTGCGACCAGCCACGCCACCACTTCCCACGATATTAAGCCTTGATACGTTTCCAATTTCGCCAGTTCCGCTCCGGTCATGATGTAGAGCGTGGTGAGCGGCAACATCCCGATCAGAGTCACGAGCCAGAATTGCCAAAGCGGCATCTGCGTACGACCGAAGTAGAGGTTCTCCAGGAAGTACGGAATCAGAGGGTTCAATCGGCACGACAACAGCACCAGCCAACCTGTCTGGGAACGATCTTCGTTGAACCGTTGCAGTTTCGGAAAGAAGCGGAACAGGGTCGAATCACGCAGCAAGTATCTGCTCGAAAGAAACGCCAGGCTCGCCCCGACGCTCGAACTGAAGCTGGAGAGCGGCAGCCCCCACCAACCGAACAACCAGCCGCCCAGCACCGCCAGCAACAACGACGTCGGGCCCGGTACAGAGATCGCTGTCAGAGCAACGAACCCTGCAACGTAGACACACGCTATCATCAACGGACGTTGAGTGACTTCGGTGCGCATCCAATGCAGCACATCCCTGGAGTGGTTCAGAACCTCATTCCACGGAATGAAGACGCCGACCAGGCAAAGGAGTATCAGCAGGATAACCTGATCCTGTAGACAGCCGAGTATGCGACGGAGGAAAGACATCTCTTAGGTATTCTCTGCGACTCTCGGCCTCCTCTGCGTTTCAATCTCATGTCTAACGCAGAGAATTCAATAGCAGATCAATCTACGCTCCCTTCAGCCTCAACTCCAGATCATTCATCCTGACCAGATCACGATCCCGGTCGCCGCCATGCAGGCGATAGATGCCAGGATGTTCGCCCACTTCACCTGGCAGCGTGCGAGCAGTCAACTGCCGCTTGATGCTCGCCTGATAGGCCGCAGGCAGACACTGATCACATGCCAAACCATAAGTCTTGAGTTCGCTCGTCTGCCCATCGCTCCATCGCGCAGCGATCTTGTACACGGCCAACTGCTTGCACCTCGGCCCTTCGCATAGTACGGGATAATCCATGAAGCTAATCACTCGGATATGGAATCTCTTCACCATTCAGCGCAGAAAGGGCATTGAGCGCCGCTTTCTGCTCCGCGTCCTTCTTCGTCTTGCCCCACGCCGCCGGGTAGTGGTGTTGGCCGATGCTGGCTGCCACCTTGAAGCACTTGCTGTGCTCCGGGCCTTTCTCATCGAGCAGCACATAGCTCGGCGATTCGCCCGTCTCCCGCTGCGTCCATTGCTGCAAGGTCGATTTGTGATTCTCCGCCGAGGTGTTGGTCGCCACCTGTTCGATCTCAGAAGAGAGATGCCTCAGGATAAACGTCTGCGCCTCTTCGTACCCGCCATCCAGATAGATCGCCCCGATGATCGCTTCCAGGAAATCAGCCAGTACATTGGCCGGCATCTCTGACTGCATCCCCTTGCCGATCGTCAGGAACTGATGCAAGCCCAGGGTGGTACTGATGGCCGCACACGTCCGCCGACTGACCACGACCGATTTGATCCGGGTCATGTCCCCTTCAGAAAAGGTGCTGTACCTGGAGTAAAGCAACTCGCAGACCACCAGCCCCAACACCGCATCGCCTAGAAACTCCATCCGTTCATTGGAAGCGAGCCGGGTGTTGGCCCCCGAAGCATGGGTGAGAGCCGAGCGCAGCAGGTCAGGCCGCTGGAAACGATATTCCAGCACCGCCTGACAGCGGTCCAAGAGATCGGTAGAGGAGAGTGTCGCCGACGCCATGGTTCATCGTTTCTTCTTAATGCATGCAGGGTACCGCAGGCGAAAGGCGAGGTCAACGGGGTTGTGGGAAAAAGAAGAGGTTGGCGGCAGGCATCTCGTAGCTGAAGTCGTGAAGTTTTAACTACGAGATGCCTGATTAACTTGAGCTTATTTTTGATTTTCACAGATGCCTAACAGCCCGAACGTTGTTACTTCGCAACTATTCCGTATTCACAATTCGCACGGCATAACAACGCCTTTTTTGGACGTTACCCTTCATTTGTCGCCATGTTCTGCGTGACTTTCTCAGGATTCAGGACGATTCGTTACTGTCCACTTGGGATCAAGTGGTTTCTCTTCCGCTGGCCAAGCCACGCAACACGGATGTTTCTGGAGGCTGTTTCATGAACCTGCTTACCCTGGGTATGGTCGCTGCCCTTGGCATGGGAGAGCTTGACACTCCCCAAGCTCCTGCTACCCCTGCTGCACCCGCAGCTAATGCCAGTTCTTCCACACCCATGACCTACGCCCCGGAACCCGGCACCAAGCTATTCTATGCTTCTGAAGCCCGGCCTATGTTCCTCAGCGATCATGAGTTCGATTCCTTTATCGGGCCGATCACCAATCCGATTCTCAGTAAAGATCCACGCTCCAATACGTACTTGCGACCCATGTTCATTAACAACAACTTCCCCGACAACCTTGGCGGTGGAAGCACGCAGATTTATGCCATGCAGGCTAATTTGGCAATAAACGAACGCTTGAGCATCATCGCCGATAAGGATGGCCTTGCCCGAATCGATGCCAATGCAGGCCTCCACGAAACCGGTTGGTTGAATATCGCTGCCGGTTTGAAATACACTTTCCTGCGGGATGTGGAAAATCAGACCTTGGGTGCGGTCGGCTTCCAGTTTGAAGCACCCTGGGGCGGAAACAATGTCGTACAGGGTTATGGTAGCGGCGTGATTACCACCTTCCTGACAGGCGGTCAGAAGATCGGTGACAGTATTCACGTTCTAGATACCTTTGGTTATCAGTTCCCTACTAACACTAATTACAACAGCAGCTTCCTTTACAACAGCTTCCACATCGATTATGCCATTAACTGCTGGTTCTACCCTTTATTTGAAGTGAACTGGTTCCACTATACTGCTAGTGGTAATCAGATTCCTCCCGTCGGAGTCGAAGGCGATGGCCTGCTGAATTTCGGTACGCCTGGCGTCACCGGCAACGATTTGGTCACACTCGCCTTCGGTGCCAAGGCCAAGCTCAGCAGCAATGTTGAGTTCGGTGCCGCTTGGGAGTTCCCTGTTACCGGTCGCAAGGACATTAATGAAAATCGTCTCGTCACCGAACTGATTCTGCGCTACTAATCAACATCTGGTTCCCTCAAGGGTTCGAGCATTGTGCTCGAACCCTCGTTGGTTTTACGGACCGTTTCAACTCTCATGCAAACAACTTCAAACCGGTTCTGGACTTCTCGCCGCCGGTACGCTACGCTCACATCTTTAGAAGAGGATGTTTCATGCTTGGCAACGTGTTATTGCTCTGTCTCTTCTCCCTGATCGAAAACGGCAAACCCATGCCGCTGTGGGAAGGCAAAGCCCCGTTCACCCAGAACGATGATCCGAAGAACGTCCCCACCCTGACCCCCTACCTCCCCGCCAAGGACAAAGCCAACGGCACCGCTGTCGTCGTCTGCCCCGGTGGTGGCTACGGCGGACTGGCCATGGATCACGAAGGCGTGCAGATCGCCAAGTGGCTCAACGACCGTGGCATCGCCGCCTTCGTTCTGAAATACCGCACCTCTTCGAACCTGAAAGCACCCATTCACCCGGCCCCTATTACCGATGCCCAACGTGCTATTCGCACCGTCCGGGCTAATGCAAGTGAATGGGGCATCAACCCCAAGCAGATCGGCATCTGGGGTTTCTCCGCAGGAGGCCACCTCGCTTCCTCTGCCGCCACCCACTTCGATGCAGGCAATGCCGAGGCGAGCGACCCCATCGATAAAGTCTCCTGCCGACCCGACTTCGCCATCCTCGGCTACCCCGTCATCAGCATGAAAGCGCCCTACACCCACAATGGCTCACGCAACAACCTGCTGGGCAAGGACGCTGACCCGAAGCTGGTCGAAAGTTTCTGCAACGATCAGGCTGTCACCAAAGAAACTCCTCCCACCTTCCTCTTCCATACTGATGAAGACAAAGGCGTGCTCCCCATGAACAGTATCCTCTTCTACGCCGCCCTCAAGAAGAACGGCGTGCCCGCCGAACTGCACATCTACGAAAAAGGCCCCCACGGCGTCGGACTTGCCCCCCTGGACAAGTTTAAAGACAAAGGCCTCAGCGAATGGCCCGAGCGGCTCAACGACTGGCTGATTCGACGGGGACTAGCAAAGTAACAATCACCGGGAGGGCGAGGCTCCTGCCGAGCTTTCGACATCGAAGAGGCGGGTCGGCTGGAGTCTCGCCCTCCCAAGACCCAAGGAACCTCCATGCACCGCCGCGAATTCCTCCTCAGCACCATGGCCCTCGGTGCCGCCGGGCTGAAACTACCTTGCTGCGCCATTGACCCCATCGCCCGCAAGGGTGGCCCCATCCTCAAGCTCAGCATCGCCGCCTACAGCTACCGCGACTATCTCACCGGCAAGATGAAACCGAACATGACCCTCGACGACTTCGTCGATCTCTCCGCCGAGATGGGCCTGCCCGCCGTCGAACTCACCAGCTATTACTTCAAGGACACGAGCACGAACTACCTCTCCAAGCTCAAAGGCCGATGCAGCCGCCTCGGCCTCGACATCAGCGGCGGCGCGGTCGGCAACAAGTTCACCGAACCCGACCCCGCCAAGCTCAAGGAAGAGATCAGGAAGACCAAGGAATGGACCGAGCGTTACTCTCTCCTCGGCGCCAAGACCATGCGCATCTTCGCCGGCAACGCTGTCCAAGATGAAGCGGAAGAGATTACCCGCCAGCGCTGCATGGAAGCCATCCTCGAAGTGTGCGACCACGCCTCCCAATTCGGCGTCTACATGGCTCTCGAAAACCATGGCGGCATCGTCACCACCGCTGACCAGATTCTCAAGATCGTCAAAGCCATTAAGCATGACTGGTTCGGCGTCAACCTCGACAGCGGCAACTTCCGCAGCGGCGACCCCTACGAAGAGTTCGCCAAGCTCGCCCCTTACGCCGTCACCGTCCAGATCAAGACCGAAGTGCAATACGCCGGCAAGAAGAAGGAAGAAGCCGACCTGGCGAGGGTCATCAAGATACTGAAAGACGCCAACTACCAGGGCTACGTGGCTCTGGAGTACGAAGCGCCGGCGGAACCAATGAAAGCGATCCCCGGCCACATCAAGACTCTCAAGACATTGTGCGCCGGATAATGTATCGGGAGGGCGAGCCTCCTGCCGAGCCGTCAGCAATCGCCCGCCTGGCTCGGCAAGGGCCTCGCCCTTCCAGCAAAAGGCAGGAAACCGATGGCCTCTCTCTTCTCTTCAGAACCCTTCCCCGGCCTCGGCGTCAATCGTTACGATGTCGCCGCTGAGGGCGCGGTCTGGGGAGGCATGATGACCGGCGACGGACGCCCTACCCTCAAACGAGGCGTGAAGAAGCACTGCCCCCAACAGCCCGGCGTCTATGCCATGCTCGATGCCAACGAGAACATCCTCTATGTCGGCAAAGCAAAGCGACTGCGAACGAGACTGCTCAACTACTTCCGAAGATCATCCAGCGAACGTCGCAAAGCCCAGCGGCTGTTACGCCGCACCCAAAGCATCGTCTGGGAATATGCCCCGCATGAGTTCGGTGCCCTGCTGCGCGAACTCGAACTCATCCGTCTGCATCGCCCCCGCTTTAATGTGATGGGGCAACCGCTACTGCGGCGACGTGCCTACGTCTGTCTCGGTCGCGCCCCCGCACCCTACGCTTATGTGACCAAAGAACCACCCACCCAGGGCGACTGGTTCGGCCCCCTCATCGCCCGCCCGGAAATCCACGAAGCTGTTCGGCATCTCAACGATCTCTTCAAACTGCGGGACTGCCCCAAGAAGCAGACCATGCAGTTCGCCGATCAACGCCCCCTGATCGAAGAAGCCCATGTGGCAGGCTGCATCCGTTACGAGTTAGGAACCTGCCTGGGTCCCTGTGCCAGGCTCTGCACCTCCGGCCAGTACCGCTACCGGGTACAGGCCGCGAAGAAGTTCCTCCTCTGCCAGGACGAAGAGAGTCTGGAGCAGATTCGTCAGCAAATGATGGAAGCAGCCAGCGGCCAGGAGTTCGAGCGAGCCACGGTGCTGCGTGACCGCATGCAGCAACTCCAGTGGCTGCTACAGAACCTGCAAAGACTCAAACGCACCAGGGAAGAACTCAGCTTCATCTACCCCGTTGAGACCAGCAACCGCAACGGCCAGAAGTTGTGGTACCTCATCCACGAAGGACAGATACGGCAGACCATCAGCGAACCCACCGAAGCAGCAGCCCATAAGGAAGCAGCGAAGATCATCGAAGAGATCTACCACGCCCCACCCCGAGTCGGCATCCCCCTCGAATCCATCGACCACGTCTGGCTCATCGCCGCCTGGTTCAGGAAGTTCCCGAAGGAACGGGAGCGCTGCGTAGCGGTGAACAACCCGAAACAAGACAACGGCATCTCACGACAGCAACGTAAGCAAGCATCGTGAAGCCCCAGATGAGAAGTGGAATCAGTATCAGGCCAAAGGGCAGTGGAAGATCATTCATGAAAGTAGGTTTAGGATCATAACTCCAGATCAGGTCGAATCCATCACGAGCAAGATATCTGCGGCATTTCGCTAAGACCCCATCAAATATCTTGTCTCTTGTGTTTTGCGTTGCCGTATCAGACATGGTGATCGAAATCATGTTCTTCCTGGGCGCCGGACAGAGAACCAATAAGCCAATCAAGGTGAGGCCCGCGAGGATGAACCCCAAGTAAAGGCCGAACATCAGTATCGGATAACGAGTATTCACGATGTAGAATCTTCTTTCAGAAATTCTTCCGTGCTTGGATAGTTAAACATTTTGCGACATCTTCGCCACGCAACATAGGCGATCAAGGAGAAGCCGAAAACCAGCATGGGAACAACAAGCAGACCATACGGCACGCGAAAGTCATCAACGGATTGGGGCTTCGGATCGTAACCCCAAAGAAGGTCATAACCATGAAGTCCCAGGAATCTCTTGCAGCCCTCTAATTCAGATGCGTACAGATTCTGGCGTAAGATATCAGCAGTTTCCGGGGTAGCATTCCCTGAAAGACATACACAAACCGTCGAGAATCTTCTACTTCTTGCATTATTCAAAGGAAGAAGTGTTGTGAGGCCAATTAAGCAGAGCAGCCCCATCGTCAGGGCAAAACGTAGGCCAGGAAAGTTATGACGAATGAAGTGCTTCATGGCTCCACTATTTGCGTGGGTAATGTTGCAATCGTTCTCCTTGCTTTCCAGCCCCGATAACCCGCATGAAGAAGAACAACGCTTACAGCAATGGACAGCGGTATCCAAATGACAGCGAACCGTAGTCGTTGGTTGGCAGCATGGTTTGCCTGTGGCTCATTTCCCCAAACGATGTCATAGCCTTCGACACCAAGATAACGAAAAGTAGGGTCAACACTGATGCCACGCGCCGCAAGATCTTTGCGAATCCTGGTGTGTGCCTCCTGATACATTTGATGGACTTTTTCCGGTGGCGTATCCTTGTCATAAGCAACATTAACTGTCATAAGCAACATTAACACTGTAGGAATGAAACGAGGGCACTTGCCTGTCGCCAATCACTCTGTCCATGCTGATCAAGACAACAACAGCGACGCCGAAAAGAATGAGGAGGTCGTAGTCGTGAAAGATCAACTTTTTCATCACGGTGCCCCCTCACCTAGTCTAGCACCAAGTGGGTGGTCGGCGATGAGACCTGTCGAATCTCAATGAGAAAGCAAGAAGTCCAGTGAACATTAATGAAAGGCAAATCCCATAAGTAGAACTGATTCTCACATTTTGCCGGTACTTCAACTAACTTGCGGCACTCAATCCATTGATCACATGTCGACCTGAGAGAACATCCTTGAACTAACAAATGTTTCATCGTAATTCTCATCAGCGTCTCAAAATTCTGTGCTATCATGTGATCAAGTATTAATTTGGAAAGAACTTTATGCGCGAAATGATAATGTCACAGGCTACATCGGACATGCAAGTGCTTTGCCTGTTCAGTATTGGTCTTGCCTTAAGTTCTTACGGTGTTTTAGGACTCATTTCCAGGAGACAACACGGCGTAAGAAACAGTCTGATCGCTTGGACAATCACCTGGTCTGTTATAGCCATGATTAGACCAGATAAGATTGGGTTTTCTGCCGGCTTCGCCTGCCTGGGTGTTCTCGTCTTTTTGCTCTTTACTTGTACAAGTCCATTGGCCGGCTTTCGAATCCTTTTCCAGCACATGGCTGTTCGCCGTTATAAGAATCTGTTCCTGGTTATTGGGGGAATAGCCGTCGTCGGCGCAACATTGAATTACATTGATCTTCGTGAAGCAGAGGATGACACCAGACAATTGGGTGCAATAAAGCAACTGACATTCCTTCAACTGAAATGTGAACCCAGACTCAAAGTCGTTACGGTTCTACCTACTGAACTCGGGAATAACATTACGCTGAGGCAACCGGCAGAGGACGGCACATCGGAGAATATCAAAGAATACGAGGAACTCTTCTTCAAAGTTAACGTTCAATGGGGAGCTAAGCTGATTCATACGCAACCTGCGAGCGATGAATGCAATTGCCACGGCTGGGTTTTTGCCAAGGGCCAATTCTGGATTACTTCTCAAGATGTCGAGACCATCATTCACGATGACAACTATCGCCGCGTCACTTTGCCCACTACAGGTGATCTCGCTATTTACCGTAATGAGAACGGACAAATCATACACTCTGCCATCGTGCGTGGACGTGTAAACAAAGATATTCTCGTAGAAGGAAAATGGGGTCCCCTGGGCGTCTACCTCCACTTCGCCAAGAATTGCAGTTACGGCGAACGCATCGAATATTATCACCGCCCATTCAGCATAAATCACGCTCTCGCCGGATTGGAGACTTTCGACAAGTCCGAAAAACTCATCCAATCGGCAAAAAGCAGTCTTACACCAGCGACTCCAACTGAACAATAAGACTCCATTGGTCTGCCCTGGTACGGCCTTAATCGCATCCTCAGCCGCCGATCTTCCTAAGAATCACTTGCATATCTAATGATCGCCTGAAGTAGCAGAGGATAACACTGTCGAAGCGTGGCACGATCTACAACATCTAGAACCTTAAACTCAACCCTGCGTTGATCACCAACCCCGCCCCTACTTCAATCCTGGTTTGATTCTGATCGCTATACTGCTGCCCAATAAAGAAGAACCGATCAAAGGCATACCCGGCACTGACTTCAGCAGACAGCATTTCCATCATCTGATACCGCAACCCGCCGACGACTGACATTTCGTAGTAGAACAGTCGATCTCGATCCTCCATACGATCCGCCAGGTACCAGCTTTCGTTAGACCACTTCCAACGCGCAAAGAGCGACAACCCATCGGTCAGGCGATAGCTACTCTGAACATTGAACACACGGATAGGCATCCAGTTGAAATCGAGGCTCAAATCACTCGTCGGCTGATAGTGTACACTGAATGGAATACCGATATTGATGTTCCATTCGTCGCTTGGCCGCCACTGGTAGGCAATGCCGGGGATGGGAAACGGAATCTCACCGAACGGAGAGTAGAAGACCGAGAAGAGCCAGGCGTTGTTATCGTTGCTGGGGACCCGCAGGAAGGCCATCACGTTCGCAGTGACATCCTTGCCGTTGGCGAACGGTTCATCGCTGGCCATATTGACGCCCGCCATCACGCCAAGCATCCAGCCATCATCGAGCTTTCGCATGTACATCGGCCCCAGCCGCAGGTTCCAGAGCGTATCGGGGAATGCCTTGCCACTCTCGGGGAAGACCGCTGATCCTTGGAAGAGATAGTTCTGCACCGCACCATTGAGCAGCAAGGTGTTCACGTCATCACGATAGATGGGAGCACCGAAGTTGAGTTGTTGACGAACGAACCCCAAACTGGTGCCCTGCCCCTCCACCGGAGCGAGAGGCTGATACTGCCCAGAGTAGCCCGGCCCGCCTCCCATACTGCCGGAACCCATCATGCCCAGTCCACCCATGTCAGGCCGAGGCTGATTCACCCTGCTCTCAAACAGTTGCACCGGTTGATAGGTCGGGTTGGGCTCGCCCGCTTGAACGGGCTTGATCTCATCGTCAGCATGCAAGCACGGGTCAGCACAAACAAGTATCAGGAAGAGCTGAAGATATAGATAACGATTCCGCATGAAGCCTCTGTCCATCATCCATGAAGTGTGGGCGTATACGTTGTTTCGTCGAAAAACTCAAGACAGTTTCATTGTCCCTAGCCGATCTTCATGAGAATCACTTACATACCAAGGTCGTTCAGAATACAAGACTGGTGAAACAATGCAGTTAGTGATCATCCCCGGTGATGGTATCGGCCCCGAAGTGACAGCGGCGACACTCGAAGTCATCGCCGCCTGTGGTGTTAGAATAGAGTGGGTCTATGCAGAAGCCGGCCCCGAAGCAGCAGCCAAGTATGGCGATCCGCTCCCTGAACAGACTCTTGATCTTATCCGCCAGCACCGGGTTGCTCTTAAAGGCCCGGTGACAACCCCCGTCGGAAAAGGGTATCGCTCCGTCAATGTTCGGCTACGTCAGGGCCTCGATCTCTATGCTAGCGTCCGGCCCGTCAAGAACCTGCCTTCGGTGAAGACACCTTTCACCAACGTCGATCTGGTCGTGGTGCGGGAGAACACCGAAGGCCTCTACGCCGGCATGGAACACGTCGTTGTCCCCGGGGTGGTCGAAAGTCTTCGCATCATCACCAAGGAAGCTTCCCAGCGCATCGTTCGTTACGCCTTCGATTACGCCCGCCACGAAGGCCGACGCAAGGTAACCATTTGTCACAAAGCTGAAGTGCTCAAGATCAGTGATGGCCTCTTCCTCGAATCAGGCCGAGCGGTCGCCGACGAGTACCCGTTCATCGAGTACGAGGAACGCCGCATCGATAACCTCTGCATGGAGCTCGCCCTCCACCCCGAACGGTTCGATGTCATGGTAATGGAGAACCTCTTTGGCGACGTTGTCAGCGATCTCTGCGCCGGCCTGGTCGGTGGCCTCGGCGTAGTGCCGGGGGCCAACATCGGTCTGCGTTATGCAGTCTTCGAGGCAGTGCATGGTTCAGCACCCGACATTGCCGGAAAAGGATTAGCCAATCCTATCGCACTCTTGCGTTCAGCAGCCATGATGCTGGAACATGTGGGGCAAAGGGAAGCAGCCAGGAAGATCGAAGCTAGCGTAGCTAAAACACTGGCTAAAGGTGAAGGGCTAACACGGGACCTTGGCGGCACTGGCAATACACGATCATTGACTGATCACATCATCAAAAACCTAGGATAACATGGCCACTTCTGAAATCATCTTCATCCAAGGCGGCGGTGTCGGCTATGCTCAGGAAATTGCCTTAAGACGCCTCCTCGGCGCCGTCGGCGTCCCCTGCGACTGGCAAATGCACTACGCCGGCCAGGCTGCCCTCGAAAAGGGCTACCCTGCCCTCTCCG
Organism: Gemmatales bacterium; assembly: GCA_035430005.1. Classification (GTDB taxonomy): domain Bacteria; phylum Planctomycetota; class Planctomycetia; order Gemmatales; family HRBIN36; genus JAEUIE01. The sequence goes on along the minus strand of DAOMFV010000053.1, from coordinate 16,702 downwards.
ATAACCTGCTCGAGGCGGTGCGCAAATCAGGCATCGCCCTCAAGACCAAGATAGTTCGCCCCATCAACGATCCCGAGACGAACTACAACGTTCTCCTCCGCCGCAAGCTCGGCTGCTTCGCATCGGTCAGGCCGTTACGCAACCTTGATGGCTTGCCATCCCGCTTCAATAATATCAACATCCTTCTGGTACGTGAGATCACCGAAGATCTCTACGCCGCCATCGAGCATGAGATCGTCCCCGGCGTGGTGCAGAGCCTCCAAGTGGTCACCGAAGCAGCCTGCACTCGCTTCTTCAAGTTTACTTTCGAACTCGCCCGACAGCAGGGCCGCAAAAGCGTCCACTGCATACACAAAGCCAACATCCTCAAGCTCGCTGATGGCCTCGTCCTCGATTGCTTCCGCAAGGTAGCCGGCAAGTTCCCGGAGATCACCCCTAGGGAAATGATTGTCGATAACTGCTGCATGCAACTCGTCAGCAAGCCCTCGCAGTTTGAAGTCCTGGCCACCGGCAATCTCTATGGCGATCTACTCAGCGATCTCGGCGCGGGCCTTATCGGCGGCATCACCCTGGCAGAAGGCATCAACTACGGCGATGGCGTGAAGGTATATGAGTGCATTCACGGCGGCGATAATACCGGCTTCGAACGTCAAGTGAATCCCCTGCCGCTGGTCTCTACCGCTCTGCATTTGTTGCGAGATATTGGTCAGTCTGAGCCAGCTCAGAAACTGCACGAAGCCATTGTTAACATGCTTACAACCACCAACATCCGAACGTCCGATCTCGGAGGCAGCGACACCACTGAAACCATGGTCGAGGCGATCCTCAAACGCATCGCATAACCTTGACTCTATCTTTATCTCATTCTCATGCTGAAGGAATTGGGAGGCGAGCCAGACAAGAGTGTCTCAACCACCTAACGACTCTTGCGAGGTTACTTGAGGGCGTTCCGCATCGCTCCCTACCCCGACACGGAAGTGGGTGCTCAGCAGGAGGATCGTCCCGTTGTTTGCTGAGCAATAGTTGAACAAAATGAAGTAGCAAGGTCGAACACTAACACCACCTTCGCTCAACCATATTTGCGAAAGCCTCGCCATTTCCACGCTTAAACCCGAAATTCCCAATTTAATGAATCACGGCACCGAAATCGCATGTGAAGTTATCGGCTTGGTATGCGAGTCCCAAGCCAGCTGTCTTCCCTTCCTTAACGAGCAGGCGGAAAGGGGTAACCCTCTCCGCCTGCCATCTCTTTCACAGTCGCCTTTATTGCGAGCCGGGCGGCGTAAGCCCCCGTAGTGCAGAACCTTAACCCTTCCACACCCACTTCACAATCTCCGCAAAGCTTGCCCCTTTCCCCTGCATCAGCAACCCTACCCGGAAGATGCGGCTGGCTACCCACACGCAGAAGAGAGTGGTCACCAGCACAATAATCACCCCAATGATGGGATCCCACACCGATGCCCCCGGCGGAATGGCCAATCGTGCGACCATGATCGATGGCGTAGCGAAAGGAAAGAACGACAATCCGCGTGCGATTGCCCCGTCAGGCTCCTGAATCACCTTAGTCAGAAAGAACATCGGGAACGTCGCCAGCAGCATCACCGGCATCAGTAAACTCTGTGTCTCTTTGATATCCGTGCACGCTGCTCCCACCGCAATAAACAGCGAACCAAACATCAAGACTGCCAGCGCCAAATAGAGCAGGAACCAGAACACCACCATAGGCGTGAAATACTCAGAGAATCCATACTGCCAGGCGGCATAGAGCGCCCCAATAACATACACCGATCCCAATAGCAGCGACACCGCCACGCCGCCCAGCAACTTGCCCAGCATCAGCTGGAACGGCTGAGCCGACGCCAGCAACACCTCAGAGATTCGCTGCATTTTCTCTTCCACTACCCCCTGCATCAGCGGCGTCGCCCCTACCATGATCACCATAAACATGATGATCACGATGCCGAACGGCACGATGAAGGAAATCAAAAAATTGACATCCTTTCCATCTTCTATTTCACCAGTTAGCTTATTGATCTTGGGTAAGTTCTTGTTGGCCACAAAAGTAGGCAACAGTAGATGTTCGAGAGACGTCTCAGTGAGTTGGACCTTGCCCGCCCGGTATTGCTGAACCGCTTTGGTTGCAGCCTGCCAGACCCAGACAAAGAAATCCTGGTAGGTCGGGCTGTTGGAGTAGTAACGGATCAAGAGTTCGTCCGGTGCCTTAGCCGCTTCGGCTTTGTGCTTTTCCTGAGTCGGGCTGCCGATGCTCATGATGTCCTTGGGCGCCGATTTCTGCAGTTCACTGGCGGAGACTTCCAAAATCTTGGAGCCAATATCAATGTACCCATATATCTTGCGTTCTCGCACCTGTTCCGCCAACTCATACCGCTGCTTAAGAATAGCCTCAGGAGTATTTTCGCTCGGTACGAGGTTCTTCAACTCAAACTCAGGATCGATTTGCTTGCCTGTCTTGGAGTTGGTGATGTCCTTTTTGTTTCTCTCTTCAACGGCTTTCTTCAGCTTCGGAAAAATCACACTGCCGGGTGTCCGGTCGATTACGACAAAGGTCTTCTTTTCCAACGACTTGGAATCCCGAAAGACATACTGAATCAGCAGGCTGCCGCCCATCATCAGCGGCATCACGATGATGCTGACGAGGAACGCCTTGGTCATGACCGCAGCTTTGAACTCACGCTTGGCGATGGTGAAGACTTTGTTCATGGGGAGTAGGCTTTCAAAGGTTTGAGCGATCAGGCTCCGACTTGTTCTGTCTCAAGAACATCTTTGCCGACGATCCGCATGAAGATATCCTGCAGCGAGGGTTTGGCGATTTCAAAATGGCTCAGCGTGCCGGTGTTGCTGACATGGTGCAGGATTCGCTTCACATCTGCCCCGGCAAGAAGCCGCAGTTCCTGATACTTTCCGAAGTCATCGACATGGGAAACGCCGGGTACCCCCGTGGTATTCAGATGCAGGCCCTTGACTCGGATCGTATCGGAACCATATTCGTTCTGGATCGATTCCAGCGTGCCGTCGAGGACCTTCTTGCCCTGGTAGATCATAAAAATCGCGTCGCACATCTTCTCCGCCACGCTCATGTCGTGGGTCGAAAAGATGACCGTCGAACCATTCTTCTTGAGGTCGAGCACCGCATCCCGCAGCACCACGGCATTCACAGGATCAAGCCCGCTGAACGGTTCATCAAGTAGCACCAGATCGGGCTTGTTAATGACCGTGCCGATGAACTGCACCTTCTGAGCCATGCCTTTGGAGAGCGTCTGTACCTTTTTGCCGCCCCATTCTGCCAGGCCCATGCGCTCCAGCCAGGTATTGATTTCATCAGCGGTAACCTTCTTGCTCTTCATCTCCGCGAAGAACCGCAGTTGATCGCGCACCTTCATCTGCCGGTACAGACCGCGCTCTTCGGGGAGATAACTCACCCGATCGTTGGCTGCCTCAAAACTCTCCACACCGAGCACTTTCAGGTGTCCCGAATCGGGCGCGATAATCCGCATGATCATGCGCATCGTCGTCGTCTTGCCCGATCCATTGGGGCCGATGAAGCCATAGATGGAGCCGGTGGGCACGGTGAGGGAAAGGTTATCTACAGCAACGTGGGCGTTAAACCGTTTGGTCACCTGATCGATTACAACAGCGGCTTCAGAAGGCATAGTACGTCCAGTGAATTGATTCAGTAACATATTCGTTCGCCGGGCAGAAGTATTGTAGAGACTTAAGGAGCCTGAGCGCAGCGAGGGATGCATTCAACCCGTTCGCCCCGCCCCACATTCAACCGCCTCGCCGCATTCCCGTTCACTTCAGCGATCTCAAGGTACCCGCTGCTCGATATCAGCGCGATCAACTCCCCCGGCACGGCCATACCGTATGTCTTCACCATACGTTGGATCAACTCCCCACGAATCCGAATCACCTCGATCTCCTTCGGCACCACCTCGGCAGGAATGTTCGTAATCAAATTACCAAAGTGATCGACAAACACGACCTCACCATAGAGCACCCCCTGCTCCTGTCGCACCATCGGCAAACTCAGCCGCTGCCAGGAATCACATCGTCTCCCAAGTTCCTCTGGTGCAAAGCCGTTCGCCAGCGCCGCCGCCCCCGGTGCGAAGACATCTCGGCCATGAAAAGTATGACTGACCGCTTCAAGTTGATGTGTCCGATTGCTCAACTCATGAACCACTGGCTCCGTCTTTCCCTCGATTAACGTCCACACTCCGTTGTCAGGGCAAAGAATGAACTGCCCGTTGATCTGCACGCAGATAGCTAGCCGCTCCGTCCCCACCCCGGGATCAACGACCACTATATGAATCGTCCTGCCAGGGTACCAGGGAACCATCTCCCGTAGAAAGTAAGCGGCATGCAACACATCCTGCGGCGGTATCTCATGACTAAGATCAATGAGGTTCGCATGCGGGCAACCTGAAAGCACAACCCCCTTCATCACCGCCACATAGGGCGAACCATTCCCAAAATCGGTTGTCAAAGTTACAAGTTTCCCCTGGGGAGCCGGGCGGCGTAAGTCCCCGGAGTAGCTCCCGGGGACCCCAACAACACTACCCCCCTCCCAACCCGCAGATCTTGTCATGAGCACTGCCTCATACGAGCACACTAAAATCATACTACTGGAATCCCCTCTTCCAGGCTGTTACGATGGGGCCTGCTTTCCACTCTTCCCTAAAGCCCTCCCCATGATCTGGTTATTCCTACTTCTGTTCGTCCCCACCAACAATTTCGAGCCGCCAGACATCCTTCTGCGCGGAGCAACCGTCTTCGATGGCTCCAATCTCCCCGGTGTCATCCGTGATGTGGCCATCAAAGGCGACCGCATCCAGGCCATCGGCCAAAACATTCAAGCAGGCCCGAACACCGAAGTCATCGATCTCTCAGGCCTCATCCTCGCCCCTGGCTTCATCGATCTGCATACGCACAGCGACGATGACATCCTCCAACCCAAAAACCGCAACAACCTGAACTACCTCACCCAGGGCGTCACCACTATCGTCACCGGCAATTGTGGCTTCGGCCCGACCGATGTGAAGAGCTACTACGCCAAGCTCGACAAGAACAAACCGGGCAGCAATGTCTGCCACCTCATGCCCCACAATTCAATCAAGAAGCAGGTAATGGGCAATGTCAATCGCCCTGCGACCGCCGATGAGATACGCAAGATGCTCGACCTGATGGAACTCGGCATGAAGTCTGGCGCGTGGGGCCTCTCGACCGGCCTTTACTACACTCCCGGCTCATACTCCCAATTAGATGAGCTGGTAGCCCTCGCCGACATCGCCGGAAAGCACAAGGGCATCTATGCCAGCCACATTCGTGACGAGGGTATCGGCCTGATGGACTCTATCGAAGAAGCTCTCACCATCGGTCAGCGTGCTCGTCTGCCGGTGCATATCTCCCACCTCAAGTCCGATGGCAGAGCACAATGGGGAAAAGCCCCGCTGCTGCTCTCCCGCCTGCAACTCGCCCGCAAGACACAACCTGTAACCGTTGATCAATATCCTTATACCGCCTCCAGCACATTCCTTCAGGCAGTGGTCATTCCTCCGAAGTATCGTGAAGGCACCCCCAAAGAGATGGTTGCCCGCTTCGACGATCCCAAAATCGGTCAAGCCATGCGGGAGGCGGTCAAGCAGCGCATCAGGGAATGCGATGGCGGTCGAGATATCCGCATCGCCCGCTACGGCCCCAAGCCCGCCTGGCAGGGTAAAGACCTGGCAACCATTGCCAGGCAAGAGAAGCGCGACACTCTCGAAATCGTCATCGAGATCGAATCCAGGGGCGGAGCGCAAATCGTCAACTTCTGCATGAGCGAGGAAGACATGCGGTTGATCGCCCAACAGGACTTCGTCGCCACCGCCAGCGATGGCTCCGCCAAGTCGCCCGATGATACCGTGCCACACCCGCGCCTCTATGGAACCTTCTCCCGCAAGATTGGCCGGCTCGGCATCGAAGAACGCATGTTCTCTCTCGAACAGGCGATCCGCTCAGCCACCGGCCTGCCCGCCGACATCCTCCACTTCAAAGACCGTGGCTACCTCAGGCCCGGCTACGCCGCAGACCTGGTCGCTTTCGATCCAGAGCAGTTTCGCGATCGAGCCACCTACGAAAAGCCCCACCAGTACTCAACCGGCGTGACCTACCTCTTCGTCAACGGAGTACCCACCATCGAAAAGGGCCAATGCACCGGCAAGCTCAATGGTCGCGCCCTGCGGATGAACGACGAACGCCAATGACAGCCCGACGCACTAGTGAAGGGCCGCGTGCAATCGCTCTCTCCAACGGCCGCGCTACATGATGCCATCCTTCCCAGATTTCCATTGCATCCTACCGATGCTCCCGGTACTGTGCCATCAACCTAGGGAGTTTCTCATGAAGTATGTTTCCCGGCTTTGTTTATTTTTTCTGCTGATCATTCCGGCAACGCTCTTCGCTCAAGATCTCTCCAAACTCACCTTCGAGAAGTTCACTTCGAAAGACGGCAAGTTCACTGTCCTGTTCCCCGGTAAGCCGCATGAAAATAAGCAGAAGAAGACCACCGAGATCGGCGATACCCTAGTTACCACCAACTTCGTGGCGATCGGCAATGATCTGGCTTTCTTCGTCTTCTTCAACGATTATTCCGACATTGTCAAGAACAGCAACCCAGGCCCCATGCTTGAAGGCGCTCGCAACGGCATCATGGCCAAGGACGGCGAACTGGTCGAAGATGAAACGATCAAGTTCGGCCCCGATAAACTGCCGGCTCGCCGATTCCTGATCAAGAAGCCGGGCGGCATCTACGTGAAGAACATGGTCATCCTCAAAGGGGCACGGCTCTATCAGGTGATGGTGCTCGGCAAGAAGGAACTCGTCGAATCCAAAGAAGCCGAGAAGTTCTGCAAGTCCTTTGACATCACGAAGTAACTACTTCTTTCTCCCCTCTCCCTCTTGGGGAGAGGGGTTGGGGTGAGGGGTTTCTTGATGGTAACTACCCATAATTACCTTCAGTACTAATGGAGTCGTCTGGTATGTCCTTGTGGGCTGCTGAGGTCTTCAGGCAAAACCTTGATCCCCTCAATAGCCCATGGCTTTCCACCATCCTGGCGGCGCTGCCGGTCGTTGCTCTCTTCGTATTCCTGGTGCCGATGCGTTGGCTGGCCCCCAAGGCCGCATTAGGCGCGGCTGTCCTTGCCATCCTCGTTGCCATCTTCGTCTTCAACATGCCCTTCCCCAAAGCCTTTGCCGCCATGGGATACGGCATGGCATTCGGCCTCATGCCCGTTGGCTGGAACATCCTCTGCGCCATGTTCCTCTACAACATCACCGTCGAGACTGGGCAGTTTGCCATCATCCGCCGTTCGGTGGCAAGCGTCTCCCCCGATGTCCGTATTCAAGCCATCCTCGTCGGCTTCTGCTTCGGAGCGTTTCTGGAAGGTGCCGCCGGCGGGGGCACGCCGGTCGCCATCTGTGCCGCCATCATGGTCGGCCTCGGGTTCAAACCGTTCCAGGCCGCCATCCTTTGCCTGATCGCCAACACCAGCCCCGTCGCCTTTGGCGGCCTCGGCTCGCCGCTCATCGTCCTCGGTGGTGTCACCGGCTTGAGCACCGACATGCTTTCGGTCATGGCCGGTTTCCAACTGCCTTTGTTCTCACTCCTGATCCCCATCTGGATGGTCAAATGCATGGCCACCTGGAAACAGACATGGGAGGTCATGCCCGCGCTACTCGTCGCCGGTGGCAGCTTCGCAGCCTTCCAGTTTACCTTCGCCACCCTCCACTACTGGGTACCCAGTGTCGTGCTCTACAACATGACCGACATCGGCGGCGGAATCTTCGCCCTTCTGACCACCGCCCTCTTCCTGCGCTACTGGAAGCCGAAGAACATCATGGTCTATGAACTGCCCAAGATCGTGACAGTCAATGCCGGGCTGGAATGGTCGGAATCGGCCCCGCTGATCGCACGACGAGTCTTCACCGCCTGGTCGCCTTATGTGCTGATGTCGGTAGCTCTCTTCTCCGCCGGGCTATTGCGGCAGACCGAGATTCGCAACACGCCCAGAGTCGTTCATTTCATCGGACCGTTTCAGTCCAACTACACCTTCCCGGTGCCCTATCTCTACGAAAGCGTCTATCGAGATGACCAACTGCGATTGAAGGATAAGGACAAAAAGCCCGTTCCTGAACCGGCATCCTATGAACTCTCCTGGGCGACTGCCGCCGGGACAGCCGTCTTGCTGGCAGCGCTGGTCTCGATAGCCATGCTGCGCATGAACCGGGAGCAGGTCTGGAATGTTATCAAGAAGACCGTCTGGCAGATGCGCATCCCCATACCCACCATCGCCCTCATGCTCGGTCTCAGTTATGTCACACGCTTCTCCGGTATGGATGCCAGCCTGGGCTTTGCCTTCGCCGGCACCGGGGTGATGTACCCATTCTTCGCCGCCATCCTCGGTTGGCTTGGCGTCTTCCTCACCGGGACCGATGCCGGCAGTAACGCCCTCTTTGGCAGCCTGCAGAAGATCGCCGCCACCACCGTCTATCAGCAGCATGGTGTGGCATTCGGCAGCCTCAGTCTTGATCAGGCACAGACACTCATCTGCACCACCAACAGCACCGGCGGCGTGATGGGCAAGATGATCGACGCCCAAAGCATCTGCGTCTCCACCGCCGCTACTAATCAGATCGGTAGAGAAGCTGACATCTTCAAATCAGTCGTCTGGCACAGCATCGTGCTCGCCTGTCTGATCGGCATGCTCGCCCTGTTGCAAGCCTACGTATGGCCCTTCCAGGCGATGGTGCCGAAGTAGGCCCTACTTCTTGATCATTGGCAACGCATCCCAGGCCTTCTGGAACTGTTCGGCAGTCTTGATCTTGCCATCGAGCACTTGCTGTTGCAGGGCCTGCACCTGCTTGGTCTGCTCTTTCAGTTTCGTCAGAAGCACCTTTTGATGGGCCTGAGCCTCGTAGCTATCACTTACTCTCCACAAGGTACCTTCCTGAACTGCTTCCAATTGAATGATATCCGACGATACCTTTACCTCGTCGGCGCCCGCCTGACCCTGACTGGTAACAGCTCTGACTTTCAAAGTCGCCTTATTGCCTGGCTGATTGGTGACTTCAAGCACGTCATATCGCCTGGTGCTCGCAAAGAGCAACCTGATCAATCGACGGTGTTCGTTCTCATCGAGAATAGGCATTACCACATCCTGTGCTAGCGTCCCTTCGACTTCAGCCGCCAATGCACGGTAAGCCAGATGCAGTTCACGGTTGCTCTGCTTCAATTCTTCGAGCAACTTCCTGTTGGCTTTGGGATGAACTTCCTGGTACTCATCGAAACTGGAGTTCACTTGCGATTGCCCCAGAATCGCCACGGCATCAATTGGGGTATTCGCTCTGGCGACATTTGACGAAGCCCCAAGTGTCGGTGTGGATGGCCCAGTCACCGGCATCCCCATCGACTGCTTCAACTGATTGAAGTTGCTCGCCGACGCGATGTCAGCCTGCAACTTAGCCAACTCTGCTTTGGTTTGATTGAGCTGCATCTGAACTTGATAAGCATCGGTGCCGTATCGAGACGAACGATCCACAAGGTGATCCATCACTTTGGTCAGGTGCAGCATGATGGCGGCAGAGCTTAAGACCAGCGATGCGATGATGATCGACCAGACACCGACGGAGAGTTGTTTGGTTGGCGATTCATTGCTCATCGGGAGAACTCCATATTGTGATAACTCGGCGATGGCTACCTGCGCCATGCAACCACATCCCGACGGAGTACCGTCGAAGCGTGGCACAGTTTTGGCACTTCATGCATGCTAACCCTTCGCAAAGGCGGGGATCAGTCGTTCCCCCACTTTCCAGTAGGGTGCCCAGGCGATGCCGAAGTTGACGACTTTGATATCTGTCTTCTTGGCGGCGAGCTTGATCTCCTTCAGTTCCTCGAACGCCTTCGCCTTCCACTTCTCGGCGATCTCTTCGACACTTTGAGTCAATGCACGCAACTCCTTCGACGCAGCATCGTAATCACCCTTGGCATCGTAATAGCGTCGGCCTGCTTCAGCCTTCTGGGCTTCCTGCTGATTGCTCTTGTTCCAGTTGAAGAGCTGTCCGAGAAGCGAAGTTCCCTGCTGGGCCATCTGGTTGTAATCCTGCTGGGCCTTGGCCATGTCGGCGGCGGACTTCTTGGTCTTGGCATCGACCGCAGCTTTCTTGGCTACCATGTCGCCCATTTCCTTTTCCGCTTCCTGCTGGGCGGTGTTCTTGCAGCGGTCGAGGAAGTCTGAATGGCTTTCGCCATCTTCGCTTGTCAGGGCCAGGCTTTTGTTGTGGTAAACGGTGTGGTTGGCGTTGCTGTAGACGAAGTCGACGAACTCCTTGCTCAGATCCTTCATCCGTTTGATATCGTTGAGACCCTTGGGCAGATCGAGCCAGGCAGCATCGCCGGCATCGGGAGCGGTGACGAAACCATCAGCCACGGCCTGGGCTTCACCCCATGAGGTGGCCATGCCGGCAGCGGGTGCTTCGGCAATCAATCGATAGGTTTTATCCACGACGACACCGGCTCGGGCATTGGTCATGCTCGCGTCGCCGACACCAAGAAGGTAGGGCTGATAGACGAGCTTGCTGGGAGCCGACTGGCCAGGCGTGGCAGCGATGGGCAGTGCCTTCAGATAATACTGTGCGACGCCATTATTAAGGATGGGTGCGGAGGTAGCCGTTTCGGCAGCAGCGACGGGTGGCCGTTGTGCCTGAATGTCGCGCTTGAAGTCAGCTTCTTCAGCCTGCTTCTTGGGCACCAGTTTGCCGCCACAGTCGCCACAGAACTTGGTGGTGGCAGGGAGAGTACCGGCGGGGCAACTGCCTTCGGTGCAGCCACCTTCTTTGGTGAGGGTGATGGTACTCTTCTTCGGTTCGCTGCCCGCTTCGGGAGTTTCGTCTTTGAGGGCGGAGGGTGGAAGCTTCTTCAGTTGCTCCCGTGTCATCGGGCCTGCCAGGTAACTGAGTGCCCAACGGGTCTGGAAGATATGCTGCTTGCTGTCATGAACGCAGTTCATCAGGAAGACGCGGTTGCCAAGCGACGAGATGGTCTTGTCCAGCTTGTCTTTATCAGCAATGGTGCCGGCGGCGTTGGCTGCCCCCTGCAATCCTTCAAGCAACCGTGCCTTGTCTCGTTCAGTTTGCAACTTGCCAACAAACCAGGTGCCGGCGTTGGTCAGGGCTTTATAATCGAGATCGACCGGGTTCTGGGTGGCGAGCAGAACACCGACGCCGAACGCACGGGCCTGTTTGAGCAGCGTCAAGAAGGGCTGCTTGCTCGGCGGATTGCCCGGATGTGGTGGCAGGTAGCCAAACACTTCATCGACGTAGAGGATGGCCCGCAAGCTGTTGGTGCCCGACTGGCTGCGGGTCCAACTGAGGAACTCCGAGAGCAGTAGCGTGAGGAAGAACATCCGCTGCGACTCTTCGAGGTGGGCCAGGTAGAAGATGTTCTGCCTCGGCTTGCCATCGGGGGCGCGGAGCATCTTGTTGAAGTCGAGCCCTTCGCCCATGATCCACGTCGAAAAACTCGGCGAGGCGAGAATGTTGTTGAGCGCCACAGCTAGTTTCAGTCGCTCCGCTTGTGGGAAGAAAGTATCGACTTCGAAGGCTCCGATGCGGGAGATGGGCGGGTCTTGAATCTGGGTGATGACCTTGGTCAAATCCATGTCCTGTCCTTTGCTCCAGGCATTGAGCAACAGGTTGGCGACGAGGATGTGTTCTTTCGATTGCAACGGATCGCCGCTGATCTTGGTCAAACCAAGTAGTGCGGTGGTGGTCGATTCGACTCGTTCGTTCAACTCTTCCCGGTCGAGCTTGCCTTTGGGGGCTGAGAAACTCTGAAGTATGGAGACGGGCCGGGCCACTTCACTGCCTGGGGTGTAGATACGCCACTCGGCACAGTCTTTGAGTCGCTGAATGCGTTCGGGCTTCTGATACCAGCTCTCCAATCCATTCTTCCACTGCTCAGCGGTCTTGTCAGCCATCTCGTCAAGTGTCTGCTTCTTCCGCTTGGCTACTTCGGGGTCGAGCCAGGGTTTGAAGTCGTCGGGCTTGAGTTCCGGGAACTGCAGGAAGAGGTTGGTGAGATCGCCCTTGAGATCGACAATGATGCAGGGGATGCTGTCGAGGGCAGCTTCTTCCAGGAGCGAGATGCAGAGGCCGGTTTTCCCGGAACCGGTCATGCCGACGACAACGCCGTGGGTGGTGAGCCAGTGGGCATCATACATGACCGGGTCGGCCATCTCTTTGGTCTTGAGATCATAGTCCCGGCCCAGGTAGAAGCAGGCGGGGGGATCGATATCGATGGCGGGCTTGGCATCGGTCTGAGCTTCGGTTTTGGCGGGCATGGTTCACAGGTTCTGGGTGATGAGGGCGTTTAAGAACACCTTAGCATAGAGATGGGGAAAAGCGATGGGGAAAATGGATGACATCAATGGCAGCCTGAAACGCCAGCGAGGGTAGACCTTGCGATTGCACGCGCCCCCTCGCTGGCGCTTCAGGCTGTCATCGCAGACGCCATCTGTTATGCTAAACCTGTCAATCTCCCAGGAACTATTGATGCTCACCGAACACGAAACGCTCATCCGCGTGAGGTACGCCGAGACCGACCGAATGGGCTTCCTGCACCATGCCCAGTACTTCGTCTACTTCGAGGAAGGCCGCACCGAACTGCTGCGGGCCCAGGGGAAGACCTACAAGGCCATCGAAGATAAGGGCTTCTTCCTCGTCATCGCCAAGATCGAATGCAAGTTCCGCATGCCGATCCATTACGACGACCAGGTACGGTTGAAGACGATCATGCAGCGCATCACGCCGGTGAGGATAGAACACCGCTACGAAGTCTTCCGGGGCGAGACGCTGTGTGCCGAGGGGACTTCGACGTTGGCGTGTGTCGATGCCAAGGGCAAATTGCAAGGGCTTCCGGAGGAGTTGTTGGAGGAGGCCATATAACATTCTTGTAACTGCATTTCTACTAGCTCCTCTCTCCTAGCTACTATCTCCTCTTATGTCTCTCTCCGACCTCAGCATCCGTAACCCTGTCTTCGCCGTCATGTTGGCGGCGGCGATGATTGTCTTTGGCTGGCTCGGCTATCGGGAGATGGGCGTCAGCCAGTTCCCGGAGATCGACTTCCCGGTCATCAGCATCACCATCACCCGTGAGGCGGCCAGCCCGGACATTATGGATGGCGATGTCACCAGTTTCGTGGAGGAAGCGGTCGCCGGTGTCGAAGGGGTAGACTATGTCATGTCCCGCTCGCTGGAAGGCACCAGCCTGGTGACTATCTTTTTCAGGCTGGATCGCAGTATCGATGTGGCCATGCAGGATGTAAGTAACGCCATCTCGGCGGCCAGACGGAAGCTGCCCCAGGACATCGATCCGCCTGTCATCGCCAAGGTGAACCCGAATGATCTACCGATCATGTGGCTGGCTCTCTCCGGCCCGGTGCCGTTGCACGTCATCAGCGACTTTGCCGAAAAGGGCTTCAAGGAACGGCTGGCGACCATTCAAGGCGTAGGCGGCGTCCAGTTCGGCGGCTTGCAATCGCGCAACATCCGCATCTGGCTCGATGCGGAGAAACTGGCCAGCTATAACCTCGCTGTCGATGAAGTGCTTGATTCGCTCAAAAGACAACATGCCGAGCTGCCCGCGGGCTATCTACAATCGAGGCTGGTCGAACTCAATGTGCGCACGATGGGTGAAGCCTATTCGCTGAAGGAACTGGAGAACCTGGTCATCGCCCAGAAGGATGGGCAACCGATTCATCTGAACAATGTCGCCGTCGTCGAAGATGGTATGGAAGATAAGCGCAGTCTGGCCCGGTTCAACCGCATGCCTGCCGTCGCTGTCGGAGTTCGCAAAGCAGTGGGCGGCAACCTCGTCTCGGTCTGCGAGAACGTCAAGAAAGCTCTGCCCGAACTCCGCAAGCTGCTTCCCCCCGGTGTGCAACTTGACATTCCGGTCGATTACTCAATCTTCATTCGGGAGAACGTTGCTGAACTGCAACTGACCCTGATCCTCGGCATCCTCTTGACCGCTATTGTCTGCTTCCTGTTCCTTGGCTCGCTGGGGACGACGATCAACATCTGCCTTTCCATTCCCACCTCGCTGCTGGGCACCTTCTTCTTCATCCGCTATGGCGTGAAGATGCTGGGCATGGAGCCGTTCACAATCAACCTCATGACGCTCCTGGGCCTGTCTTTGTCTGTCGGCGTCGTCGTCGATGACGCTATCCTCGTGCTCGAGAACATCTACCGCCATCGGGAGAAGCGCAAGGGTAAGACGAAGTCTGAAGACGACATTGAACGCAAGAAAGCTGCACTTTATGGCGCAAGAGAGATCACCTTCGCCGCCCTGGCCGCCACTCTCTCCATCGTCGCCATCTTCCTGCCCGTCGCCTTCATGAAAGGCACCATTGGCAAGTTCTTCTTTCAGTTCGGCGTGACGGTGAGCGTGGCTGTCCTTCTCTCCCTGGTCTGTTCTCTAACGATGACGCCGATGCTGTGTGCCTTCTTTCTTAACGTCAAAGACAAGTGCAGTAAACGCCCACGCCCCTTTAAGTGGAACCTTGCCATCGTCGCTGGGCTGCTCGCCGTCCTCATCGGCACCGGCTTACGTCTCTTTGCCAAACCAGGCACCATGGCTGAATCGGCCGGATGGTGGTTCCTCCATGGCATACAGAACCTGTTGAACTGGTTGCATCTCCCCGGAGCGGGCCTGCTCACCCCCCAGGGTGTGGATAGTGCTCATCTCATCGCCCTCTGGGCCGCTCAGTTGATCGGCGAGTTCCTCATCGTCGGCGCTTTCGTTCGCTATGCCACCACCATCTACTGGGCCATTGATCGGTATGTGATCACCCTGTTCATCCTTCGTCCCGTCGATATGTTCCTTCACTGGCTGTCTCGGGCCTATGGCGAATCGCTCCGGTGGGCGCTGGCTGCCTGGCCGGTCATTCTGGTCATCAGCGGGGGGCTGGTCCTCATTGCCGGCTGGATGATCTACGCCAATGTCCTGGGCACCGAACTGGTTCCGAGTGAAGATCAGAGCCGGTTCGTCGTTCGGGTTATCTGTCCGGTCGGGGCCAGTATCAGCCAGGTCGATCAACTGTTACAGGAGTGCGAAGGAGTACTGGTCGCTCAGCCCGAAGTGCTGGGGCTGCTCACCACGGTCGCCACCGAACCGGGACAGCTCATGAACGAAGCTGATATCTTTGTTCAACTCTATCCCCATGAAGAACGCAAACTGAATCAAAAGCAGGTCATCGCCCAGGTACGAGAATCGCTCGATCAGGTACGGGACGTCCGTATCGTAGTGCGTGACCTTTCCACCGAAGGCTTCACAGCTCAGAGCGGTGAGCCAATCGACTTTGCTCTCCAGGGAAACTGGTCGAAGCTCCCCGGCAAAGCGAGGCAAATCATGGATGAGATGCGAGCTTCCGGGCTGGTGCAGGATGTCGACTGCGACTATCGCCCCGGCATGACTGAGCTACAGATCGTTCCCAACCGTAACAAGCTGGCTCTGGTGCAGATCCCTGCTCAAAAGGTCGCTGACAGCATCAGCCTGCTCGTCGGCGGCCAGCGTGTCGCCAAGTTCACCGACCGAGGCAGGCGTTATGATGTCCGTGCCCGGCTCCAGTCGATTCAGCGTGCCACGCCCGACCACATCGATCCGCTCCTCATCCGTGCTGGGGGAAACCGTCTGGTTCCTCTGATTGATCTGATCGATAAGCAGACCATCGCCACTCTGCCGGTCATTCACCGCTTCGCTTACCAGCGGAAGATCGAGATCACCGCTAACCCTGCGCCCGGCGTCTCGCAAGGCAATGCCCTCGAAGCCTGCCGAGCCATCATGCTCAAGCATCTGCCCCAGGAAGAGGGCAATGTCGTCGAACTTGGCAATTCGCTAGCCATGCGAGAAACCATCCGCAGCCTGGTCTTCGCCCTCATCCTCGGCATCATGGTCGCCTACATGATTCTGGGCGTGCAATTCGGGTCGTTTGTTCACCCGCTCACGGTGCTCCTGGCCATGCCCTTTGCCGTCACCGGGGCGTTCGTCACTCTCTGGTGGGGCGGCGACACCCTCAACATGATGAGCATGATCGGCTTGGTGCTTCTCATGGGATTGGTGAAAAAGAACTCGATCATCCTCGTCGATTACACCAACCAGGTGCGCGAAGGCAAAGCCGATGAACTGACCCAGGGTGATGAGAAGCCCAAGGACGAAGTCGAAGGCATGCTCTCCCCCCGCTTCGTGATGACACCCAGCGAAGCGGTGCTGAAGGCTTGCCCGATTCGGCTACGACCGATCTTGATGACGAGCATCGCCACCGTCGCCGGCGCCATCCCCGCCGCCTTCGGCCTGGGGCCAGGAGCCGAGACCCGCGCCCCGATGGCGAAAGCGATCATCGGCGGCATTATGCTCTCAACGCTCGTCACCCTCTACCTGGTACCGGTCTTCTATGTCCTGGTCGAACGTCTACGCACCGGGGCGGGGAAGATGATGTCGAAGTAGTGACCGTCTCAAGTTTACATGCTGGGTGCCACCGTTTCGGTACTCCGTAACGGTGTCTGCCGACTCAGCATGGTTACGCCGAGTACGGCTAGAGGCCGTCCGGTAATTCAGATGGTATCGAGGATCCATTGTATTTGCCCGTTC
>DAOMFV010000052.1:0-32701 GCA_035430005.1 Gemmatales bacterium | reverse complement strand
TCCTCGATGACGACAGCGACTTCAAGCTCACCGAAGCGATGCCTGACAACAATACCAACATCCTTCGTGACAACAACGAACGTCAGGAAGCCCTCAACTACCTGATGGATAACCTGCGTCCCCGGGAACGCAAAGTGCTTGACCTTCGCTTTGGCCTGACTGGCGCCGGCGCTCACAGCCTCCGCCAGATCGGTCACCTGCTCCGCATCAGCAAGGAACGGGTACGTCAGATTCAGAACCGGGCTTTAGAGAAGCTCAGAGGTTCTGCTGAACGAGTGGGTTGGGAGCCGAATCTGCTCCTCGACTAGTGATGACACAAAAGAAACAAGCCCCAGGTGTCACTTGGGGCTTGTTTCTTTTGTTAAGTTGCTGATCGCATTACTTCTTTTCCATCAGCTCAAGTTCTACCAGTTGCTGCTCGGTTTCAAGTCGTTGCAACCGCAGGCTGGTGGTATTGTCCTTGCTGCCCGCTAATTGTTGCTCAATTGCTTTCAGCCGATCAATATGATTTCTCAAGGCAAGCTGGCGTTCTTCGTTGGTGGTGCAAAGGGACAAGGTTGCGGAAAGCAGCCTCTGGGCAGCATCATTCAGCACGGGAACGGCTGCGTGTTTCCTGACACTCTCACCAAAATGAACCACCGCTTCATCGAGCCGTTCGCATTTGATGGTGAGCAGCCTGTCTTCTTTCATCGACTTGAATCGATGCTCATCAGCCTGAATCTGTAAGAGTTGAGGTAGTGTCGTCTGCCAGGCCGGATCTAATTGGCGGACCCGCTGTAGTTCCATCCTCCAGCAATCCTGGTCAGAATCCAAACCCTGTGGCCACTGTTCCTGCACCATGCTGATAGCCACTTGGAGGTTATCACCTTCCTGCTTGAGTAGCGCCCACTTGTAACGCGCAGGCATTTTGACCTGCCAGGGAGTTTTGCTCTGGTCGATCTCAAAGGTAGTGGCAAACTGTCGAGTGCCGTTGAAAGGGGTATAGAGATGGCGCCAGTGTTTGCCTTGAATCACGATGGCCTTCAGCTCGCCATAGCCGGGTGGGGTCACTTCAGGCTTGCCGTTGAAGACGTTACTCTTGACTTGCCAGATGCCGTCCAGCCTGGTTGATGGCTGTTGTGCTACTACGGTTTCATGGACGGGCTTGCCTTCAGGAGCAGCCCATCCACTCACCAAGCATCCCGTCAGGATGCCAATCGTCGTCACCGTGAGAACAACAGGTTTCCACATCATCGTCGATGCTCCATGAGCCAAGTTGAGAACGGAGGTCGGTATTGTGGTGGTCGGGCAAAGCGAAGGGATTGCAATATGCAATGTGGTTTGAATCAAGGAATGCGAGAGAGTCGGCATTGCTCTAGCGTCAGCAAGGCTGCTGAAGAGTAGAGTTGCCAATACCCCCTGACGAGCCAGACGCCTGGCCAGTCGCTGACGGGCTCGATCCAGTCTGCCCGCTATGGTACCAGGCGGACACTTCAACCGACGTGCAGCTTGCTGGCGTGTCAGTCCCTGATAGACGCATAACAAGATCACTGTTTGTTCATGCACCGGAAGGCGAGCCACTTCTTTGTCTAGAATCATCATCTCTTCCTGATGGATGAGTAATTCCAATGACGAAGCTCGTTGTGCAGGCACTTGCTCGACTTGCTCGTTCGACTGTTCACTCAGAGCACGCCGATATTTCTGCTGTCTGGCTCGTTGGGCAATTCGTCGAGTAACGCCAAAGAACCAGTTGGCCAGGTTCTCAGGTGTGTGCAGCTGCCTGGCTCGTTGCCAGAACACCAGGAACACTGCCTGGAATACATCTTGGGATAGGTATTCATCATGGACATAACGCCGGGCAATACTCAAGACCATCGGCCCATGACGCTGCATGATGCTTTCGAAGGTCTTTTCATCCACTGGGCCAAGCGTGGCCAGTGGTAAATCAGATCCTTCGCGCTGCAAGGTTGAAGCATGCTGTAACAGCCGATTCATCATACTTGGCTCCCATCGCGACTGGCTCTCATCATGTTTTGCTACAGATATACTGCCTGGTTCATGGGATGAGATACATCATTTTGTTGAACCGAGGCGTTTTTCATGAATTATGCACAACATGCTGCGAATTCATGTCGAAGTAGGGCTACCTTCAAACTTCATCATGCTCTCTCGCTAGTCGTCGTCTTCTATTCCCTATACCAAGCAGTTGCCACTCTTTCCGGAGGATTCTCCCTCAGTCCGGCAGGTTGCGCTCGAGACTTGGGGACAGGAAACTTATGAAACGTAACGATTTGCGAAATGTCGCCATCATCGCCCACGTCGATCATGGCAAAGCGACACTTGTTGATGAGATGCTGCGTCAGTCGGGCCAATACCGGGCCGGTGAACTGGAGAAGCTCGAAGGCGGTCAACATGGGCTGATCATGGATTCCAATCCGCTGGAGCGGGAACGAGGAATCACCATTCTGGCCAAGAACTGCGCCATCCGCTGGGACGATACCAAGATCAACATCATCGATACGCCCGGCCACGCCGACTTCGGCGGCGACTTGCTGTTGGATTAACACCACCGATGCAATTGCAGAGACACACCCAAAAGGTGTCTCTTTCTTAATGGATCCACCTTTTTCTTCCTGCTGCTATCTCGATAATCTTCTCATGCCCTCGCAGCTTCAGGTGGGCTTCCGCCAATTTTTTCTCCAAGGCATCAACTCACTTTTCATGACCACCGGGAGGATGTCTCACTTGGGTTAATACTTATCATACTTATTCAGTCACAGTTGTATGTGGTGAACGTCGCATGCCCACACGCCGCTGCCTAACGCCACGAAAGCTCCCCCTCCTGTCTGTCTCCCGATGATCGTCCCCTGCAACTCACGGCAGTAGGACGTCTGAACACATTCCATTCCTACACTCCCTGTCTATTATTCACACAGAGTGTAGACTCCGGATAGGACGGGACACACTAAGAGTGTTTGTGAGGGGAAAAGGCAAGGCTAACTCAGTGCCTGTACAAAAGAGATTAGGTGGCACAAACATTCTTGTCTTTGTGGGCCAGACAGGAATGTTTGGCCCAGCACTTAGCTAATTCTATTGGTGAACTTGGCTGTTGATTGACAAACGACGCCATTCGACAAGAACTACCAGCGGAGAGGGGGGGATTCGAACCCCCGGTCCACTTTCATGGACACAGCATTTCCAGTGCTGCACAATCAACCACTCTGCCACCTCTCCGTTTTCCGTTCCCGAATTCTACAGCATCTTCGTTCAGAAGCTAGAAGCCAGGAGTAAGGAGCCGGAAGAATCCTTGGACACCGCCTGTAGGCAAGACGAATAACCCTACCCACAGATTCATTTGCTACCATCCGTTGAAGCTGCCGGGGAGCGGTGGAAATGCACGTGCTTCCAATGCTCCCCCTGCTTGTGCCAGATGCGGGTCTCTTCAAAGGCGGTCGTTTTGGGCCCGGCGTCGCCCATGCTTTGGATTAACCGAACATAACAAACGATGGCTACCTCGCCCACAATGCGAACATGAGGCTGCACCATCGTTACCAGCCCTGGCCTCGATCCGCCGCCAAGCTGAAAGTAGAACTGATGGAATGGCATTCCCTGCACCAGGTTGCCACACGCCTCCGGTTCGAAGCAGGTCAAGGTAGGATCACATAGCTGTTGATATGTGGCCCAGTCCTTCCCGCTGATCGCATCAAGCAGCTTCTGAGTGAGTTGCAACAAATGAGATGCTTCTGAACTTGGGTTCGTCATGGCAAAACCTGCGAGACAATGAAGCGGGTGAAACTATATTATCAGAGAATGACGTGGCAATGGAGTTAAAGTCTGTCTCTCCCCTTACCTTGTCTTTCTCTCCCCCTTACCAAGGGGGAGTTGGAGGGGGTTGAGCCTTGGACGAAAAACCCCACCCAGCCTCCCCTTGGTCAAGGGGAGGAGAAGCATCCCTTCCCCAACAGGTAACGGCGTGGCGTCGCTTTATGTCATCTCCGGCTCCGACGAAGGCAAACGCTTCGAGCTTTCGACCAACGTCGTCGGCCTGGGCCGGGAAGCCAACAATGCCGTACGCCTGCACGATACCGAAGCCTCGCGCCGGCATAGTGAACTGCGTCTGCTCCCCAACGGCACCCATCAATTGCTCGACCTCGGCAGCAGCAACGGCACCTTCCTCAACGGCAAGATGATCAAGGATGCCGTCATCAAGCCCGGCGACGAAATCCGCATTGGCCAAACCACGCTCGTCTACCTCGCCCTCAGTGGCACCGAAGAAACCGTAATGGTCGATCAGCAGAAGGGCAAACCCAAAGGGGGCGAGGTCAACCTCGTGGCCAAGCCCGCCGACGATATTCCTTCCGCCATTGTGCGAACCGTCAGCGATACCGCCGGGGCGAGGCTGCTCGCCAAGCCGACCGATGCCACAGCCAATCCCTGGCTCCGCAACGCTCTCGCCAATCTCAGCGTGATGTATCAGACCACGCAAGCGGTCAGCCATATTGTTGATAACGATCAACTCCTCGATCGCATCATGGACCTCATCTTCGAGACCATCCAGGCTGACCGTGGCTGCTTCATGCTCAAGCTGGAAGACGACCGGTTCGAAGCGAAGGCTGTCCGCTTTCGGGCCGGCAAGGAACTCAGTGAGAAGATCTCGATCAGCAAAACGATCATGGATCATGTGCTGAAGAAGGGACAGGGGGTGCTCACCTCGGAAGCTGCTCAGGATCAGCGCTTTCGCCTGGCGCCCAGCGTGCAGGAGCAGGGCATCCGCGAAGCGTTGTGCGTGCCGATGAAGGGCAGACACGAAACCATCGGCGTGCTTTATCTCGATGTCAAAGCCGACATCGGCGAACTCGCCCAACAGGGGCAGGGCACGACCAAGCTCAGCGAAGATCACCTCATGCTCGCCGTCGCCATCGCTCACCAGGCAGCCCTGGCTCTCGAAGACACCCGCTACTACCGAGCCATGATGCAATCCGAACGGCTCGCAGCTGTTGGCCAGACCATTGCTGCGATTAGCCATCACATCAAGAACATTCTGCAAGGCCTCAAGAGCGGTACCGATCTGCTCAAGCTCGGCATCAACGAAGAGAACCGTCCGCTGTTGCTGCAAGGCTGGAAGACCCTCGAAAAAAATCAGGTCCGCATCTACGATCTCGTCATGGACATGCTCAGCTACTCCAAGGAACGAGAGCCAGCCCTGGAGCAGACCGACCTGGCAACCATCGTTAATGAAGTAATCGAGCTGCTCGAAGGCCGAGCTAAGGATTTGAACGTCACCATCGACAAGAAGTTCGATGCCCAATTGAAGCCGATGCAGACCGACCCCGAAGGGTTGCACAAAGCGTTACTCAACATCTTGAGCAACGCCCTGGATGCGTTGCAGGAAACCCCCGATGCCCGTGTGACCCTCTCCACCGTGCAAGAAACCAATGGCCGCTGGGCGCAGATTGTCGTGCAGGACAATGGCCCCGGCATCCCCGCCGATATCCAGCAGAACATCTTCAAACCCTTCGTCTCCACCAAAGGTTCCAAAGGCACCGGCCTCGGCCTCGCTGTCGCCCGCAAGATTCTCCGTGAGCATGGTGGCGACGTGATCCTGCAAAGCGAAGTAGGCCACGGCGCCAAGTTCATCCTTCGCATCCCCGTCCCAGCAAGTGATGCTGCCGGCCAACGAAGAACGATGATCGTCGACGACAACCCTGCCGGGGCGTGAGGTCTGGTTCTCCCCCTTCCCAAGGGGGGAGTTAGCGGGGGTCGACTCAGCGAGAGACTTGTTGGATTGTGACAGGGTTATGCATGACCCTGCTGGCGGGGATAATGTCACTTCACCGAAGACAGGGTCATTCGGAGTACCGAATAACTCTGCCACCGCTACGTATTTAGTGATCCGGATACCGGCTGTTCTGGCTTGAGATGATGGTTGCAGCATGTTACATTCCCCAGCGTCATAAATACTGTAGGAATGCTGATGTTCCTGCTAGCCACCATATTGCTCACTGTATGCTGGCTGCCAAATGCCACGACGAAAGTGCGTGCAATTCCCGATGATGCCAACTCACCGCTCGAATCCCAACTCCGCCAACTGGAACGGGACTATGGCTTCGAACTTGAAATGGTCGGACCGGGCTATAAGCCGGAAAAGAAGGGTTTGGTGATAGATGCCAAGCCCGTTGAGGGCGATGTACTTGCCTACTTCCTGCCCATGTTTGTCAAAGAGATGCAACTCTATCCCAGGGAGTTGACTCAGAAAGCGAAGCTCAAACGAATCTTCTTCTGTAGTGATTTGTACGTCAATGGCGTTTCTGCCGGAGGCGTTGCTCTTGAGCAAAAAGATACCATCATCTATTCGCTGAATTCAGAGGTTCGAGGATATACACTAACTCAACTATTGCATAATGATCAAAGCGCTATTCATCATGAATTCTTTCATATTGTGGATAGCCGCATCAATCGTAACATCACCGTCGATGCAAAGTGGTCGGAATTGAATGTGCCTGGATACCGATATGGAACATTTGCGCTAAATGACGTTTATGAAAGAATGTCGACGATTGTCACCAATCGATTCCCTGGATTCATCTCCCGTTATGCTCAGATGAATGTCGCTGAAGACAAAGCTGAAACCTTCAGCCGCATGATGCTGAATCTACACGAAATGGAATGCCGGGCAAAAGACGATCCGATTCTTGGCAGGAAGATAGATCGCATCAAGCAGATGCTCCAGGAGTTCTCGCCCGAAATGGACGAACGATTCTGGACGAAGATACGGAACCTCAAACGCCCTCGTTTGACGCTGAAAGGCAAAGAAGACCCTTGGGCCGATGCTCATCCAATACTACCGCCGTTACCCAAGGAAATAGAAGCAGTGCCCAAGGTGGTCGAGCCAGTGGTCGTGATCGGAATCGAGCCGAAGTGGATACTGCTCGAGCAGCCTTGTGTGACCATTCGCCGACGCTGACGATGCTGTCGGTGATACTTCAAGTGGTTGGTCCCCCCTCACCCCCGGCCCCTCTCCTCCGGGGAGAGGAGAGCATGCAGCGATCCCTAGTCACCGTAAACCCTTCTGGGAATGCACCTGATCAAGTCGACGAGCACCCTCAAAACGCAATAGGCAGTTATCAACAGTAGGATCACTTGGAGTGCAGTGAACAATGCTCCTCCAAACGGGATGCCATAGTCGAGTTTCCCGCCTTGAGGGGAGAAGTATCCCCGTTCCTGAACGAGAACGCCAAAGAGATGAACACGCAGACCTGAACGGCCATCGTCGAAGGAATACACAGCGTACCTGCTACTGGTCTGCCAGAAGAGAAGGAGCATACCACTGGAAATGATCAGCCAGGCAACGTCCCTGAGCAACTTCGAGTGGATACCAGGAACGACAGAGAGTTCATCCTGCTGATCGATGACCAACGGGTACTCAGGAAGTTTCTCAGTCTGAATGACTGTCTTCATCGACCAAGCCTAGCACTAACCTGCCCGTATCACAAGCAAGAGTAGCAGTTACCAGTGGACTATTACCTACCTCAAATAGTCAACTTCAAGAATTCACTGTCTCAGGAGGTCTCACAAATATGAGAAGCCAGAAGTCAGTAGCCAGAATGAATACATTGCTGGCTATCTCCACATCTTCAATTCTTGAAGTTGATCAGGCAGGAACTCTTGCTGATCGGTAACTCCACATCTTCAATTCTTGAAGTTGAACTCCTCCGAAGATTCCTGTGAAGGATGAAAAACGATTGCACGCAGCTCCCTCGCTCGCGCTTCAGGCTGCCATTCCAGGCGCGCGCATCAACTTTGACAGATAGCTATCTCCACATCTTCAATAGTCGAAGTTGCCTCTATTCATCCATCGCCTCAATTTCCTACTTTCCGCCTACTATCTCCTAGCTACTAACTCCTAGCTCCTATCTTCACCATCTTCACCAACCCCTACCACGATTAAGTTAGTCACCATCAAACCCCCTTCGCTGCGTATCTTCCGTATCCTCGTTTCCTTCGTCTCATGCAGTCAAACTGCCTCAGCCGATACACACCACATCACAGAAAGAAGCCGCGCGCCCGGCACGCACCCACTCCGTGAAAACACCCGCACAGGTTCCCGGAGGGCCTTCCCGCAAAGGCCGTGCGCAGGGGGCATATCAAGGAGAGCCAGGCAATGTTACGTTTCGCACCTGCATTGCTCGTTTGCCTGCTGGCTTGCACCAGCAACACCCGGGCCGACGATGCTTACCCTTCCCTCGACCAGCGTCTGGGAAGAACCATCACCGTGGTCGAAAAGAACCAACCCACAGAAAAAGCGGTCATCACCCAGGTCTGGCGTCTCGAGGATGGCACCCCCTGCATGCAGGCCGTCACCGAAACTTCCAAGACGACGATGACCCTGGTGGAAAACGTTCACGCCAAGTCTGCCGTCGAACGCATCAAGATCCATCGCTGGGTCAATGGCGTTCGCCCGGTCGGCTGTCCGCTGCCCCCGGCGACTCAAGCTCCTGCTGCGGTACTCAAGCAGACCCAGTACGAAGCCCCGAAGGCTCCTGCTGCCAAGACCGTCGTCACCACGCCAACCAGCGACAAGGTGGCTACCACCGAAGGCGGCTTGATGCCGGTGCTGCCCAAGAAGGAAGAAGTGATCGTCGCTCCTCCTGCGGTGATCAGTCAGCCTGCTCCCGAAGTGACCAGGACGCTGCCCAGCTCCGTTGATGTTCCTGTAAAACGAACGCTGCCCAGTTCAGTAGACGTTCCCGTGACCCGGACTCTGCCCAGCTCTGTGACGGTTGCTCCGTTGCCTCCGGTAACCCCGCCTGCCAAGGTCGTGGTTGCTGCTCCTGTCAGTGTACCCGCACAGATCAAGACGGTTCCGACGACGACTGTGGTTCAACAGCCTGCCGCTGCTCAGCCAGCCACTGCTCCTGCCGCAACAGTGGTCGCCAAGCCGGAACTCGTCGGTGGCTGCGATGTGATCACCGTGACGGAGAACGGTGTTGCCCGCAAGTACAAAGTCCTCGGCACCTCCCGCGATAAGCATGGTGTGATGACCCAGCGCGTCCAGGCTCTCGATAACAACGAAATCGTTACCCTGAACTGCGATGGCTGCAACAACTGTGCCCAGGCTGCTGCTCCCTGCAAGCCGGCTTGTGCTCCAGCACCAGTCGCCTGTGCGCCTGCACCAGTCAAATGCGAGCCGGCCAAAGTCGTCTGTGCCCCTGCTCCCGTCAAGTGTGAGCCTGCCAAGGTTGCCTGTGCTCCTGTCTGTGAACCAGCCAAGCCTGCCTGTGCCCCCACTGTCTGCAAGACTGAATGCAAGCCTTGCGAAACAGCCAAGCCTTGCGAGACTGCTGCTCCTTGCAATTCATGTGTAACTGGCGCTAAGCCTTGCAATGGCTGTGATACCGCCAAGGCTTGTAATGCCTGCGATACTGGCAAGGCTTGCGATAGCTACAAGCACCACTGCGGTCTTGACCGCAAATGCAATGCCTGCGGTAATAATGGCAACTGTAATGATTGTGGTCTCTTCTGCCAGAGACAGTCGCTCTGGGATTCTGGCTGCCATCACCACTGCGATAACTTAGGTTCGATCAGTGTCCCGGTTCCTGGTGTTCGCTTGAATGCCTGCAACGGCATGCCAGGCGGCCCGCCTCCTCAACCGCTGATCCCCGCTTTCTGCACGATGAACTCCAGCTCCGTACGCTGCTACATGAACGCTCCTCAGATTGTGCCTTACGTTTGCCTGAACCCTCCGTTCACCGCCGGCATGAACGCTCAGATCAGTGCAGGTATCTACGAACAGAACGGTGTCAATGGCGAAGCGGTGGCCAACACGCTTCAATTGATCAATGTTCTCGCACAGTCGAAGGAATGGGAAAATCGTCAGTGGGCCGCTGAACGCCTGCAACAGGCCACTCTGCCGACGGTTCGTCCTTACGTTGAAGATGCTCTGGTCGCAGCCGCTCGAGGCGACCGCGCTCCGATGGTGAAAGTCGCTGCCATCCGCACGCTGACCGAGCTGAAATCAACCCGCCAGGATGTGCTTGCTCTTCTGACGAACGCTGCGGTGGATGAAGACCCCCGCATCAAGGAAGCCGCCAAGGATGCCATCAACTGCATCAACAAAGCCTATGGCGTTCAGCAGGCTGGTTACAACAAGTAAGCAAAGCTGATCAACAAACTCGCAGCCCTCGATGCCATCATCGAGGGCTGTGTTATTTCTCCCCTCTCCGCTGGAGGGAGAGGGGCCGGGGGTGAGGAGGAGCGGAGACTCAACACCCGTTCGCAGATTCCGTCTAACCAATTATCTTCCCCAACAACGTCTCCAAATCATTCGCCACGATCAACAACTCCCGGTTCTTCCCCGGCACAAAGCCTTCCTTGCACGCATGATCAACGAATGCCACCAGCGAATCATAGAACCCCTGATGATTGAGCAACCCGATAGGCTTGTGATGCAGCTTCAGTTGTCTCCAGGTGATGATCTCGAATAACTCATCGAGCGTGCCATAGCCACCGGGCAGGGCGATGAAGGCATCGGAGAGTTCCTCAATACGTGCCTTCCGCTGATGCATCGTGTTGACGATCTCCAGTCGGGTGATGCCATGGTGTGCGAGTTCTTCCTCAACCATCGATCCAGGGATAACACCAATAATCTCGCCCCCCGCCTGAATGGCTGCTTCAGCGATCACGCCCATGAGGCCGATGTTGCCGCCACCATAGACGATGCCAATGCCCCGCTGAGCCAGGGTGCGGGCAACACTGTGAGCCAGCTCAACATAGATAGGATCATTCCCCTTTCTGGCACCACAATAGAGAGCAATCTTCATCCCTTCCCCTCCAAGAAGCCAGTAGCCAGAAGCCAGAAGCCAGTAGAATACCCATCTGACAACTGACAACTCTTCTCGTGATAATCACCCTATGACAGACATCCTGCTTCGTCGTGCTCTGCTGAGCGTAACTGATAAAACCGGCCTCGTCGATCTGGCCAGAGAGCTGCATCGCCTCGGTGTGGAACTCATTTCCACGGGTGGCACTCGACAGACCATTGCCGACGCGGGGGTGCCCGTCAAGGATGTCAGCGAAGTGACCCACTTCCCTGAGATGCTCGATGGCCGAGTGAAGACGCTCCATCCTGCTGTGCATGCTGGCATCCTCGCCAAGCGTGATAAGGGTGATCATTTGAAGACCCTCGAAGAGCATAACCTGCCCGTCTTTGATCTCATCGTCTGCAACCTCTACGCCTTTGAGGAAACGGTCGCCAAACCGGGCTGCACCATGGCTCAGGCGATTGACAACATCGACATCGGCGGCCCCACGATGATTCGTGCCGCCGCCAAGAACCACAACGGTGTGGCAGTCCTGACCAGTGCTGAGCAGTATTGCCCGTTCATCGAAGAGATCAGCAAGAATGGGGGCAAGGTCTCGCTGCCCTCCCGGCAACGACTGGCTGCCGAAGCCTTCTCGATCATTGCCGACTATGACATGGCCATCGCCCGTTACTTCGCTGAGCAATCGAGCAAGGAAACCTTCCCGAATAAGCTGCGACTTAGTTGGAAGCGAAAGGCAACGCTGCGCTACGGTGAGAACCCCCATCAGCAGGCTGCCTTCTATGTCGAAGAAAAGCCCAGCAGAGCCTGCGTTTCGACCGCTCAATCACTGGGTGGCAAGGAACTCTCGTTCAACAATCTCTTTGATCTGGATAGTGCTTTAACTTTGGCCCGCAGCTTCACCGAACCTGCTGCTGTAGTCATCAAGCATAACAACCCGTGTGGCACAGCCGTCGCAGCTACGCTGGCAGAAGCCTACCAGCGGGCCAACGATGGCGACCCGATCAGCGCCTTCGGCGGCATCATCGGTCTTAATCGTGAAGTCGATGCAGCCACCGCCCAGCTCATGACCGAACCGGGACGGTTCACCGAAGCGATCATCGCCCCCTCGTTCTCCTCGGAAGCATTGAACATCCTCCGCACCCGTCCCAAGTGGAAGGACAATGTCCGTCTCCTGGCGACCGGCCCCCTCGAAGGCAAAGCTTTTGGTTTCGATCTCCGCAAGATCGAAGGCGGCCTCCTCGTCCAAGGCTTGGATGATGCACAACTCGACTGGAGCCAAGCGAAGGTTGTGACGAAGCGTCAACCCACAGCCAAGGAGTTGGAAGATCTCAAAGTAGGCTGGGCTGTAGTGAAGTTAGTCAAAAGCAACGCCATCGTGCTTGCCAAGGATCAAATGGTGATCGGTGTCGGCGCCGGGCAGATGAGCCGCATCGATTCGGTGCAGATTGCTATCCGCAAAGCGGGTGATCGGTGCAAAGGGTCAGTCCTCGCTTCGGATGCCTTCTTTCCCTTCGCAGATAATGTCGAAGCCGCTGCCGCTGCTGGCGTGACTGCCATCGCTCAACCGGGTGGTTCGGTGAAAGACGCCGACAGCATCGCCGCCTGCGACAAACACGGCATCGCCATGATCTTCACTGCCATGCGGCACTTCAAGCACTAAGTAGGGTGTAAACTGTGCCACACTCCGGCGTGTACTCTCGTCGGGGTGTGGTTGCTAGCGATTGATATCCACACCTCGTCAGGAGTACCTGCCGGAGTGTGGCACAGTCTTCATAGGATTAATTCACGAGCTTCTGCATCTCAGTGATCTGTGCAATTCCCTTTTGCCCCAGCTTCAGCATCTCCTGCAACTGTTCCGGCGTAAACGTTGCTTCCTCGCCGCCGGCCTGCACTTCAATGAGCTTGCCCGAACCGGTCATCACCAGGTTTAAATCGACGTCAGCATCTTTATCTTCGACATAGTCAAGATCAAGCAACACCTGGCCTTCTAACAGACCGACACTAACAGCAGCGACACTATCGGGCAGAATCACGGCGGGGTCGTATCCAAACTTGGCTGCGGTCACCTGCAGGGCCTGTCGCACTGCAATGCAGGCACCGCTGATGGCTGTGACGCGGGTACCGCCATCGGCTTGCAGCACATCGCAGTCAATCCACAGAGTACGTTCTCCCAACTTCGACAGATCGACGACAGACCGCAAGCTGCGCCCGATCAGGCGCTGAATCTCGACACTACGGCCATCGACCTTGCCGCTGCGATCACGCTGCTTGCGGCCCATGGTGCTGCCGGGCAGCATGTTGTACTCAGCGGTCAGCCAGCCAGTGCCTTTCCCTTCCAGAAACTCGGGTACCTTGGCTTCGATACTACAGGTGCAGAGCACAATCGTATTGCCCAAGGTGGCCAGCACCCGTCCGGCGGCCCATCCTGGCGCATCAGTGCGGAACGTCATGGGGCGAAGTTGATCGAACGCTCGGCCATCGTGTCGGGGCATGGAATACCTTTATTAGCAGTGTTGTCAGATCAGTGAGCGGCAGAACTGAGCTTGCGGAGCTTCGTGACAGCTTCCGCGACTCGGCCCGCCACATAATCCACTTCTTCCATCGTATTGAACCGGCCCAGGCCGAAACGCAGGCTGGCATCGGCAGCGTCGTCATCCAGCCCCAGTGCCCGCAGCACATGGCTCGGTTCGCTGTCCATCGAAGTGCAAGCCGAGCCAGAACTGAGGGCAATCTCTTTCAACTCCAAAAGTAACGATTCCCCTTTGACCCAGGCGAAGCTGACGTTCAGGTTTCCCGGCAAACGATGATCATACTCGCCGTTCAAAGTGATATTGCTGATCGTTGATCGAAGGTTATTCCACAATCGCTCTCGCAGTTGCAGCAACCGTACCGACTCAACGGGCATCTCTTCGATGGCGATGCGGGAAGCTTCAGCGAAGCCGACGATGAGCGGCACTGGTAGCGTACCCGAACGCAAGCCCTGTTCATGCCCGCCGCCATCCTGTAGGGGATCTAAACGCACTCTGCTGCCCTGGCGCTTCACGAACAAGGCACCAACTCCCTTGGGGCCATAGAGCTTGTGAGCGGTGAAGCTCATGAGATCGACATCGAGATCACACACACTCACTGGAATCTTGCCCACCGCCTGCGTGGCATCGGTATGGATCACCACGCCACGGTCTTTGCAGATCGTTGCGATCTCCTTGATCGGTTGGATGACACCGATTTCATTGTTGGCCAGCATGACAGTGACGAGAATAGTGTCCGGTCGAATGGCCGCTTCAAGTACATTTAGATCGACGATACCATTCTTCTTCACCAGAACGTAAGTAACCTGCCAGCCATCCCGTTCGAGGTGGGCACAGGTATCAAGCACGGACTTGTGTTCAGTGGTTAGCGTGACCAGATGCTTGCCACGCTGCTGATGAAACCGAGCCACGCCTTTGAGGGCGAGGTTATTGCTTTCGGTGGCCCCGCTGGTGAAGATGAGTTCCCGTGGCTCCGCTTCGATGCACTGGGCAATCGTCGCTCGTGCCGACTTGACTGCCTGCTCGGCATCCAGCCCAAACCGATGCATCTTGCTGGCTGCGTTACCGTACTGCTCAGTGAAATAAGGCAGCATGGCAGCCACCACCCGCGGATCGGTCCGGGTGGTGGCATGGTTATCCATGTAGATGGGAAATTGAATTGCCGGCATCATCAGCATTTTACGAGATGCCGACTCAGCAGTCTGGTTCTCCCCCTGGTAAGGGGGGAGTTAGAGGGGGGTGATGCTACGTTAGAAAAGACCCCACCCGACCTCCCGTTTGCAAGGGGAGGAGAAAATAACAATGGGCTACTCACTGCGATTCGAGCGATCAAACCGCTTACGATCCGCTTCCTTGAGCATTGCCTTGCGGATACGAATGGAATTAGGGGTGATCTCGACGAGTTCATCGTCTTCAATGTACTCAAGAGCCATTTCCAGCGTCATCTGCCGGGGCGCTTTGAGGACAACTGTCTTCTCAGCGTTGGCATTACGCATGTTAGTCAGCTTCTTTTCACGGGCAATGTTCACGCCCAGGTCATTATCCCGGCAATGCTCAGCCACAATCTGGCCTTCGTAGCACTGGTCCTGCGGCGAGACGAACATGATGCCACGATCCTGCAGCCCTTCGATGGCATAGAAGGTGGCAGGTCCCGATTCGGAGGCGACCATCACGCCGTTGACTCGTGAAGGAATGGTGCCCCGGCTCGGTTGATAGTCGTAGAAGGTATGGTGCATGATGGCCTGGCCGCTGGTGGCTGTCAGCAACCGGGTCTTCAGTCCGATCAAGCCACGAGCCGGGATGGTGAACTCCAGGTGCGTCAGTTCGCCACGGGCATCCATCTTCAGACACTCAGCCCGGCGATTGCCTACCAGTTCCATGACGGCTCCAACGGAACCTTGCGGACATTCGACGACAAGGTATTCCACCGGTTCCAGCTTCATGCCATCCTGTTCTTTCATGATGACACGGGGCTTACCGACAGAAAGCTCATACCCTTCACGCCGCATCGTTTCGAGCAGAATGCCCAGGTGCAACAGGCCACGCCCGGAGACCATGAACTCATCAGTCTTGTTTTCGTTCGGCACGACACGTAGGGCGACGTTGCGTTCCAATTCTTTGTACAACCGATCTCGTAACTGCCTGCTGGTGACAAACTTGCCGTCCCGGCCGGAGAAAGGCGAATCGTTGATGCGGAAGAGCATTGTCAGCGTGGGTTCATCCACTTTCAGTGCAGGCAACGGATTGGGATGATCAACGTCGGCAATCGTATCGCCGATTTCCACAGCTTCGATACCCACCACCGCACAGATGTCCCCGGCAGTGACTTCTTCCACCTCGCTCTTGCCCAGGCGGTCGAACGTCAGCAGTTGCTTGATGTTGTAATCGGTACGCTTGTTGTCCCGTGCCAGCAGGGCTACCCGCTGGTTCTTGCGAATCTTGCCGGCATAGAGGCGACCCACGGCAATGCGTCCCACGAACTCGCTGTGATCAAGGTTATTCACCTGGAACTGTGTCGGCGCCTCCAGATTCACATCGGGTGGCGGTACATGCTTCAGGATCGTTTCGACGAGGGGACGCAGGTCCTTGCTCTCGTCAGCCATGTTGAGCTTGGCCCAGCCATTGCGGCCGGAAGCATAGACGACCGGAAAATCGCAGGTGGCGTCGTCGGCATCAAGATCGACGAAGAGATCAAATACTGCGTTGAGCACTTCCTGTACCCGGGCATCGGGGCGGTCGATCTTGTTGATTACCACGATCGGCTTGAGACCGCACTCAAACGCCTTGCGGAGCACGAACCGGGTCTGAGGCAATGGCCCCTCGGCTGCATCGACGAGCAGGGCTGCGCCGTCGGCCATGCGGAGGACGCGTTCCACTTCGCCGCCGAAGTCGGCGTGGCCGGGCGTATCGATGATGTTGATCTTGGTATCGCCCCAGCGAATGGCGCAGTTCTTGGCAAGAATCGTGATTCCCCGCTCCCGTTCCAGCGGATTGGAATCCATGATCAGGCCATGCTGGCCCCCTTCGAGTTTTTCCAATTCGCCTTCCCGATATTGGCCCGATTGGCGCAGCATTTCATCAACAAGAGTCGTTTTGCCATGATCGACGTGGGCGATGATGGCGACATTTCGCAAATCGTTACGTTTCATAAGTATCCATATCCCAAAGTCTTGAGTGTAACCTGCCGGACTGAGGGAGAATCCTCCGGAAAGAGTGGCAACTGCTTAGTATAGGAATCTAACGCGCTACAGTAGCATTGAGAGTGTTGAAGTTTGCGTGAGGGCACATTAGCTGGGGGATAATTAGCCCTAATAACACAAGTTCAGGTTGTGGGTAGTGGTTTGTTGATCCATAGTCAAAACTATGAAGAAATATGAGAGATCATGGCATTGCTTGGTTTGGCGCGGCACTACCGAATTTATTCATTGAATCTTGTAGAATCCATTATAACACCTCACATATAGCTGACTCGCTTCAGGAGTATCCCTACATGAAGACAACACTCTTTGCGGCCATACTACTGGTTGTAGCCATGCTTACCAGTGTTGCCGGAGAATCTGACTTGAAGTCGGGCATTGATAAGAACACCTTTGATGCTTCTGTGCGCCCGCAGGATGACCTTTTCGGGCACGTCAATGGCAAGTGGCTCAAGGAAGCGACCATTCCCGCTGATCGTCCTGCCGATGGGGCCTTCACCAAGTTACGCGATCTCTCAGAAGAACGAGTGCGAGTGATTATCGAAGAATCAGAAAAGATCAAAGACAACGCTGACGCTCAAAAGATCAGTGATCTCTATCACTCGTTCATAAACGAGAAAGAGGCCAACAAACTTGGCCTATCGCCCATCCAGGCTGAACTCGATGCTATAGCCGCTATTCAGGACAAGGCCGGACTGATTCGCCAACTCGCTGCGCTGCAGCGTTCCGGGGTACCGGGTTTGTTCTCACTCTTTGTGCGCACCGACTCCAAGAATTCCGAGCAGTATGTCACCTACCTCAATCAGGGCGGCCTGGGTTTGCCTAATGAGTCTTATTATCGGGAGCCGAAGTACGACAGTCTGCGCAACAATTACGTCACCCATATTGGAAAGATACTCACGCTCGCCAGCATCTCGAACGCGGAGAAAGCCGCCGGCCAAATCATGGCCATTGAGACAGCCATAGCCAAGGGGCATTGGGATGTCGTACAAACCCGCGATGCGGACAAAACCTACAACAAGTTCACACGCAATCAATTGAGCGAATTGGCGAAGGGACTCGACATTAACTCCTGGCTCGAAGCCATGGGCTGCAAGGACATTCAGGAGATCATCGTACGCCAACCCAGCTATTTGACCGAAGTCGCTAAGACCATCGACCAATACCCCCTTGAAGCATGGAAGACTTATCTCACCTGGCAAGTGCTCAATCAGCGTGCCCCAGTGCTCTCCGAACCCTTTGTCGTAGAGAACTTTGAATTCTTCAACAAGTCGTTGCTGGGCACGCCTGAAATGCAGCCGCGATGGAAACGTGGCGTGGCGTTGGTGGAAGCGGCGATGGGTGAAGCTGTAGGCCGTTTCTATGTTCAAAAGCACTTTCCACCAGAAGCCAAAGAGCGAATGAAGGCGCTGGTCGCGAACCTTATCCAAGCCTATCGGGTGGACATACAAGCACTCGACTGGATGTCCGCCGAGACCAAAAGCAAAGCACTACAGAAACTGGCCAAGTTCACTCCCAAGATCGGTTATCCCGATAAATGGCGTGATTACTCGAAGCTGGAAATCAAGCGGGATGACCTGGTGGGCAACCAGAAACGAATGGCCGAGTTCGTGCTGGATTACCAACTCAGCAAGCTGGGCCAGAGAGTTGACAGATCAGAATGGGGCATGTCTCCACAAACCGTCAACGCTTATTACAACCCAGGCATGAACGAGATTGTTTTCCCCGCAGCTATCCTTCAACCGCCTTTCTTCGATCTCAAAGCGGATGACGCGGTGAACTATGGTGGTATCGGGGCCGTTATCGGCCATGAGATCGGCCATGGCTTTGACGATCAGGGGTCAAAGTACGATGGCGACGGCAACCTCAAGGACTGGTGGACAGCGGAGGACAAGCGTGAATTTCAGAAGCGCACTAAAGCGCTCATCGAGCAATACAACGCCTTTACACCCCGCCAACTGAAAGGTCAGCACGTTAATGGCGCGCTGACGATTGGCGAGAATATCGGTGACCTGGGCGGGCTTACCATCGCACACAAGGCCTACCTGATCTCGCTGAAAGGCGAAAAGCCTCCAGTTATCGATGGTTTTACCGGGCAGCAGCGACTCTTTATTGGTTGGGCTCAGGTTTGGCGTACCAAGATGCGCGACGCTGCTCTCAGCCGAATGCTGGCGACCAACCCTCACTCCCCGGCGGAGTTTCGCTGTAACGGCGTGGTACGAAATCTGACGGAGTTCTATGATGCCTTTGGTGTGAAAGAAGGCGACAAGCTCTGGGTACCAGATAAGGATCGCATCAGAATCTGGTAGTCAACTTTCAAGCATCATTCAGTTGTCGTGGTGCTGGTAACCGGCACCATTGATGGTATTCCATAATCAATTCCACTAAGCCTCGCCGCATAGGTGCCGACGATGGAGCCGATAAACGTGCCGGCGATGACATCGCTCACGAAATGGTAGTTCATCAGCACCAGTGCAACGCAAAGACAAAACGATATGAGGATCACAGCCCAGCGCCAGCGCGGCCAGGTGATCCAGATCACTGCCCCCACGGCCAAGGTTCGTGAAGCATGGCCGCTGGGGAAGCTACCATAGGCGCTGCCCTCGTGAAAGAAGTTGAAGCCAAAGACGCCGTTGCCGATGAGAGAGGGATTGTTGTCGCGCCAAGTCTCGGGCCAGTAGCGGGCGAAGACGTAGGAGAGCGATTCACGAAACTGATCAGCGATCACCATGCCCACGCCGGCAGCGAAGAGGGCCCATTCCCATCGTCGCAATGGTCCAAAGGCCCGGCGTATCATGAGGAGCACTAGAACAACAGGAACCCACGACTGCATGATCGGCTCAGGGTAGGTCAGCCATTTGAGAAGGATATCGCTGCTCAGGCGGTGATCGTGAACATAGTAGGCGACAGGGCGATCGACCAAGAAGTAACACAGCGTTACCAGGATGGCCCCGATGACGAGGGCAATCAGCGATTTCTTCAAAAGAGTCCGGTAGTAATGATTCATCGGGGGGCTGGTTATTTCTTCCTCGAATTGATGAGAGTGATCGCCTGGCTGGCGGCTCTTCCGACGAAGCGGTCGGACTTCAGCTTCTGTAGATCGGGGATACAGGCCGGAGTGCCGATGCGAGCCAGCACTTCGATGGCCATCTGGCGCACCTGGGGTTCCAGATCAGTCAGATGGGGGATGACCGCTTTCTCTGCTTCGCTGCCCATGGCAATGAGCGTATCCCAAGCGTCATTACGGTCAAAGTTATTCTTGAGCAGGTAGGCCACTTCCTTGCTCGCCGAGACGACCTTGTTCTCGCCGAAATAGCGAAGCGCATCTTTCTTGGTCCAGTGGTCCTTGAGCATAACCTCAGCGTGCTCGCCCAGTTTTTCCTTGTCCTCCTGGGTCGTTGCCCATTTCTTGTAGGCTTTCAGCACTTCGACCTTTTGATGGACGTCGCTGTCGCCGCACAATTTCAGCAGCGCATCCAACACAGCGGTCTTGCTGCCCTCGTCAACTTTGGCTGACTGAGCTTCCTTCAGGCCTTCCAGTTTCGTGAAATGATCGTTGCTGGTGAGCTTGGCGATCATCGAGTCCATGGAGCCGCTCATGCCACGGGAAGCAGCCGGTTCGGATGGATTCCCACCATCGGTCTTGCCCGGAGCCCTCCTGACGCGACCCGATGGAGATGATTCAAGGGGATTGCCAGAATCGTTGCCCGGCGGTCTTTTGGACGCGGTGATACTGGTAGAGGAAGCCAGTCCCACCTCACTGAGCTTACTGACAATCCTGGCATGCACGCTACCCAGATCGGACAGTCTCTCGATGCGGGCGAGATGGACTGCCAGTTCGTCGATGGTCTTCTCAATATCATGAAGCGCATTTTGTCCTGATGTGGTTCTTGATCTACCCACTTCCCGTTCGAGTTGCTTGATCGTCCTATCAATGTTGGTGAGTGACTGGATAACTGCATCGATTCTCAGGAGGTTCAATTCCGCAGTTTGGCTGTCTCGGATTTCCTCAAGTACGCCGGGAAGCATCTTGGCCTGCAAGCTCTTCGAGATCAAGGCCTGTTCCAGTTGTTGCTGCTGCATGGTATGGGACTGTAGTGAAAGAGTAGGCGTGGTACTACCCGGCACATTGTTGCCGAAGTTGAGCTGAGGCTGCATGGCCTCACGATTCAGGCTGCCTCTCATCATGGCTTGCTGCAAGTCGGGACCCAGTCTGGCAATATTTTCCTTGATCGCCTGGGCCATCGCAGGGTTCATTGCCAATCTTGTCATGACACTGGTTATTCGTTGGGTTAATTTGAGATACTCGGGCATGTACTTTTCGGCTACCTTGTTCGCTTGCTCACCATGCGTATCGATGCCAGCGTTTCGGTTATCCTCATCCAATTGTTTGAGATCGGCGGCGCATGTTTTTATCTGATCGAACACCCTGGGAACATCCTGCGGCGTTTGCATCGTATCAAAGGCATCGGCCATTCTCTGCATAATGGCCAGCCCCTGTTTGAATTGCTTATCGAGTGGCGATCCGCCGAAATGATTGATGAGGAAATAAATGCCAATGCCGGCGCCGACGAACACCAGCAGCCCGACGACAATGCCCACGATCATCGCGACCGGCACCGCGCTGCCCGGCGACTTCTTCTTTTTCTTTTTGGGCTTGTAGCTGTAGTCGTCGCTATCGTCCGCCGAGGCGGACTGCTCGATCACTCGAGATGTCGCTACGGTGACCAGTCCCTGACACTTGGCACAGCGCACCAGCGGATGCTGTGCCACTATCTCATCGCTGATCTTCACGATGCTGGCACAGGCAGGGCATTGCAGACGAACGAGTGGCATGTTGCACTCCCTCTTTTGCACCGATGATAGATTTTCCTCATTCTGGAGCGAGTTTGCAAGTGCGAAGATGATGACGAAAATAAAACAACACCGCATGGGGCGACCATGCGGTGTTGAAGGGTATACCAGATTCAGCGTGAGCTTAGGCTGGATCTTTCTTCTTGCGATTCTTGGCAGCTTCTTCGCGGTACTTCTTGTACTCTTCGAGAGAAACGCTGCCATTCTTGTCGGCATCCATCTTGTCGAACATCTTGCTGACGAACTCAGGATCGCTTTCAGCTTGTTTCTTCATGCGGTCATTGCTTTCGACCCACTTCTTCAGCTCTTCCTTGGTGACCTTGCCATCGCTGTTGGCATCAATCTTCTTGAAGGTCTCTTCAGGGGTCTGCTGTTGACGCTTGCCCTTCTTTTCATCCTGGGCCATGCTGGTCGAACAGAATGCCAGGGCCAGCACGACAGACAAGATCAACTTCCACGCTTTCATCGAAAACTCCTTAGAATGGTTTGTACACAGCTTCCGTATTAGAAGCCTACGCATGCTAACCCCCCCGCTTCAAGAGAAGACTGTCATTCTCATACAATTCTCTCATGTCTAATTGTCAATTTGTTACGGGTGGCACGGGTCTTCTGGGTTCCCACCTGGCGGAGCAACTTGTTTTGGCGGGGGAACGGGTACGTGCCCTGGTTCGGCCCAACAGCGATACCACCTATCTCAAGAGCATCGGTGTGGAATGCGTTATTGGCGATATCAGTGACCCGGTCAGCCTGAAAAACGGGCTTCAAGGGATTGATACTGTCTATCATTCCGCCGCTAAGGTAGGCGATTGGGGCCGTCAGGAAGAGTTCGAGAGATATACCGTGCAGGGCACCCGGAACATTGCCGAGGCCTGTTTGGTGAGCGGGGTCCGCCGGCTGCTCCATGTCAGTTCCACCAGCGCCTATGGCCATCCTCCGCCCACCGCCCTGGCTGTCGATGAAACCTGGCCGCTCGGCGAAAAGTTCTGGGTCTGGGACTACTACACCAAAGCCAAGGTCGATGCCGAGCGACTGCTCTGGGACATGTACGAGAAGCAAAAACTTCCTCTCACCATCGTTCGGCCCAGTTGGCTCTATGGCCCGCGTGATCGTCTCTCCATCCGTCGAACTTTTGAATCGCTGCAAAAGAAGATCGTCCGCATCATCGGTGATGGCAGCAACCGCATGAACACCATTTATGCCGGCAGCGTGGCCACCTGCTGCATGCTGGCGGCCCAAAGTGATGTTGCTCTCGGTCAGGCGTACAACGCCACCTACGATGGAAAAATTACTCAGCGTGAGTGGTTCGACCTTTGGGCTGACACTTTTGAACTTCCCAGGCCGACGGTGTTTGTCTCGTACCCGATCGCCTTCAACTTCGGCCTCATCATGGAAAGTATCTATCGCCTCTCGGGAGCGACGAAACCTCCCTACGTCACCCGGTACGCCGCCTGGCTGTTGGGCCGGCCGACGTTCTATGTCACTGAGAAGGCTGAACGTGATCTGGGGTGGAAGCCGCTGGTTTCGTATGCCGAAGGGGTGCGACGGGCGGTGGAGTGGTATCGTTCGGTGAACCAAGTATGACAGCCCGACGCGCTAAAGACACTGTGGCAGGGGTCAATGGCACTCCATTGCCCCCTGCGGAACATGCAACACTTCAGACAGCGCACAGGGGGCAGTTGAGTACAACTGACCCCTGCCACGACTATTCGCATTTGAGGCTGCGAAACGTTATGGCAACTCTTACTTCTTCTCGACAATCTGATTCTTGAGCGTTGATACCAGGCCGACCAGTTCGTCGATTTCAGCCTGAGGCACGTTGTACTTCTTCAGAGCCGCGATCAAATGACCAGCGGCAGCGTTGAACTCCGCCTCGGTGATCATCATCCCCTGGTGCGAGTTCTTCATGTCCCGACCGGTGTACTTGAGCGGGCCGCCGGTCACGGAGCTGATCTGTTCGACAACAAGCTGTTCCACTCGGGCGACACGCTCTTTCGTCAGTGGATAGTTGCCATTGCGATCAATGTTGGCCTTGGGATCTTTGGCAGCGGTCACCAGGAATTCCAGGGTGACGGCACGAACGCCTGCTTCACCGCCAAGTCGATCCCAGAGGGGCTTCTTAGGATTGAGCCCCTTACGAATCATGTCGAGCAGCTCTCGCATGGCAAATGCCTTGTCAGAGACAGTGCTCATTCCTTTGGCCTTTTCGAACTTATCCGTCACCTGTTTCTTCAGGTCAGGATAGCTATCGAGCATGGGGACAATCACCATTAACGCCCCCTGGTAGAGTCGATGACACCCTTCCTGATTGCCCTGATTGTAAAGATCGGTTCCCAGGGAAACGGTATCAAAAATGATCATGCCTAAACGCTGATCTATCTCGCTTTTCGACATCTTAATGTCGTCCGCCAAGATCGAAGATGCATTGAACAGACCCGCCAGCAACAACAGTAAATACGCAAAGAATCGCATCGATAAACTCCACACAGAACGTGAGATGACAAGGACAATCGTCCTTCTGTCAACAGGAGATACGAGGCATCCCGGAGGTTGGATGTGCAGATAAAGACAAGAAATCCTTTTGACCTCGCCTTCTCACTAGAATGGGAGCAGTAAAATCAAGGAAGTGGCTCTTGCGGAGTGATTCATCATCGTATGCACGAACCGATGCTGGTTACCGATGAAATGTTGATCGCCGGTATCAGCCGGGGCGATGCTGCTTCCCTGGCTGCGCTCTACGACCGCTATGCTCCACGAGCTTTTGGCTTGATTCTCCAGATTTTGAAAAACCAAACCGATGCCGAGGACGTAGTTCAAGAGACATTCCTGCAGGTCTGGCAACAGGCTGGCCGATATGACTCTCGCAAGGGCAAGCCCACTGTCTGGATCCTCCTGTTGGCCCGTTGCCGTGCTCTGGATCGACTGAGGAAGAAACAATCGAAACTGTTCGCCGTGCAGGAGAATGTATCGGAACCTCCCTCCCCTGCACCGTCCACCGATGAAGCAATCCAGCTGAATGAATCACAGAAACTGATTTGCTCGGCTCTCTGCACCCTCTCCCAGGAACAACAGGAACCGATACGACTGGCGTTCTACGAGGGATTGACTCACATGGAGATTGCTGAGCAAGTACGGCTGCCCTTGGGAACCGTCAAGACCCGCATCAGAACCGGCATGCAGACATTGCGAACGACCTTGACCGCGCATGGAGAAGACCAGCTATGAA
The DNA here is from genome assembly GCA_035430005.1 of Gemmatales bacterium. Classification (GTDB taxonomy): domain Bacteria; phylum Planctomycetota; class Planctomycetia; order Gemmatales; family HRBIN36; genus JAEUIE01. Next base: position 8,097 of record DAOMFV010000052.1, on the reverse strand, counting down.
ACACGATGCAGCCTATCAGGCTGTAGATGAACTGATCTCCCTCTACGCAGCTGGAGCGCTGCCGCCCGAAGAGCATCGGTCCGTAGAGGAACGACTGCGCCAAGGCTGGCCGGAAGGACAGGCAGCATGGAAGTCACTGCAGCCAGGCATCGAAGCGATGCTGCTGGCCATCCCAGCCGGGTTTCTCCCTACAGATTTGAAAGAGCGTCTGCTCCAGCAACTGCCCCGTGCCGTGGCTGTCCAGACGCTGATTCCTAAAACAGTTCCGGTCGCGCCGGGAGGTATCATCTTCCAGCATCAGCGCGATGCCAGCTTTGTCCCCACGCCATATCCTGGCATAGCGATGAGGCTCCTGCATTTGGACCAAGCCTGTTCCAAGTTCTCCGCGCTGCTGCGAGTGGCCCCCGGGGCAAAGTACCCCAGTCATCATCACGATGGCGTCGAGGAATGTCTGGTGCTGGAAGGCACCTTGATGGTGGGTGACACCCGCATGGTGGCCGGCGATTATCAGCGCGCCGAGGCTCATTCGGATCACGTGGATCAATGGTCGGAGACGGGGGCCTTGCTCTATATCAACGCGCCGTTGTCGTTACTGGGATGACATTGTGATAATAATGGATGGATGAGGCTCTTGTCGAGCTTGCTTGCCATCGCCAACGGCTCGGCAGGAGCCTCGCCCTCCCAAGACGGAGTCGTTGTAAAAAAACAGCCGGGCAATCTCTTGCCCGGCTGTTTGCGTTTTGTTACGATGCTAAAGCTTACTGAGCAGGCTTGGTCGGAGCGACCGGGGCATCATTCGGATTCTTGTCGAAGCTTTCAGTGAAAGTGTTCTGAGTCATTTCAAGTTCGACATCAGCAGCCTGATCACTGACGGTGACATTGAGCTTGCCCACCAGTTTGACTTCCATGCGGGAACTGGCCACACGGCCGAGGTCAGCATCGAAGTAGATCACGCCATTGGCTTCCTTGGTGGTCAGATTACCACTGTTGATCTTGAAAGGCAGACCAGCAGCATCCTTGGCGTCGGGAGCAACATAGTCCAAGGTAGTCTTCAGAAGAATCTTCTGCAGCGTGGCATTGTCCTTCTTCTCAGGCCCTTCCAGGGTGTAGTCGTAGGTGGCCTTGTAGGAACCGATCGGGCCCATCTTCATGACGCCTTCTCGCTTCCAAGTGTCGCCCTTCTTCACCTTCTTGCCCTTTTCCGGCACCATAGTGAACGCGGGTTCGGTCATGAGCTTGAGTTGGTCATCGCTGAGGATACTGGCCAAAAGGCTCTTCATCTGGGGATTGGCATCGGTCAGCTTCTTGACGAACTCTTCACGACCTTCCACCTTGACTACTTTCATGGTGTTGGGGTCGAGTGTGAGTTTGAATGTGGAACCAACCAGCGGCTTAAAGAAGCTGGCCAGGGGGTTGTCTGGAGCATCCTTAGCCGTGGAATCGAACTTGATTTCGTTGCCGCTGATGGTGATCTTCATGCTGACTGATTCGATCTTCTGCGAGAGAACAATCTTGCTGGCGTCAGCGTCTTCGACCTTCCAGGAGAAAACGAATTCCTGTTCCTGCTTCTGATCGACGTTGGTGTTCATCACCTTCATTTTCTGTTCGGTGAGGGTACGCAACTTCTGGTACATCACCTTGTCTTTGGTGAACTTCCAGGCGAGATCGACCTCAGCGCCGGCGGCAGCAGGGGCCGCGGGAGTCGTTTTGGCTTCCGCTGGGGGAGTCTTGACGGGAGGCTGATCTTTCTTCTCTTGGGCGACGGTCGCAGTCAGCCCAAGCAGAGTTGCCAGGCTCAGGACCCACAGGAATCGCTTCATCACTGCAGATACTCCTTGAAATAGATTCTTTGCACTGTGTTGATGTATGATTCAACGAACGAAGAGCAAGATCAGCCGTAAGTGAAATTGTTATCATCACTTCGGTCGAGTCGGCACCATCGTTTTTCTTACTTCGACGAGGTTATCGAAGAACGTCGCCCCACCACCTAAATCTGTTACGACGGTGGAGGTGGTCACGTTCACATTCTTGCCGTCGATTGTGAATTCGCGCCACCAAATACCCTGCGAAACGATGGCTCCACGCTTCACTTCGTCGCCTACCGCCGCTTTGGCGGTAAATCGGCCACGATCGTTGTGGACTTCGACCCAATTGCCGGTCTGAATCTGGCGTGCCGCGGCATCAAGGGTATTCATGATGACAGTCGGTTCCCCCTCGTCTCGACGCAGGCTTTGCACGTTAACGAACGACGAGTTAAGGAATGACGGCTGGGGTGGCGAGACCATCTGGAGAGGAAAACGCTGGGCCATCTCCGGACGGGTTAACGGATCCTCAGCGGGAGGGGTGTAGGTAGGAAGCGGATCGATCCCCATGGCTGCCAGGGTACTGCTGTAGATTTCACACTTGCCCGAAGTGGTCGGGAAGTAGCCCTCGGCGAAGGGAGCATATTCCCAGGGTACATTCAGACGCACGGGGCCTTCAGTTCGCAATCGCTCCAGTGTGATTCCTCGAAGGGGATGCTCCGCACCATGAGGCTTTGCGTCTTGGGTGACAAACTGATCGGCGGGATGCGGCTCAGACTGCAACAACTCCTGGGCGAGGTTCTCGTCGCTGACTTCAAACAAGTCAGAAGGCAAAGACATCTTCCTGGCCAACAACCGAAACACTTCGGTGTTCGGCTTGCACTCGCCGAGCAGAGCGATGACCGGGTCGTTTACCTGCATATATAGATGCCCATACGAGTGATGGATGTCGAAATGTTCTAATTGCGACGTGGCGGGCAGGACGATATCAGCCCACTTGGCGGTGTCGGTCATGAAAAGTTCGTGCACGACAGTGAAGAGATCCTGACGGCCGAGGCCACGCCAGACTCGTTCTACATCAGGACAGACGGCAGCGGGATTGGAATTGTAAACGTAGAGCGCTCTTATCGGCTGGCCTGGTAACTCGCCATTGAGGGCTTCAGCCAGCTGCACCATATTCACGGTGCGAGTGCCGGGTGGGATCAAGTCAGGACGTTCAAGCCGATGGCCCGGAAGAGCATAGAGTTTACTGGTGCTCAGGAGCGCTCCACCGCCAACATCACGCCAGGCACCCACGACAGCTGGCAACACGCAGATCGTTCGCACCGCCATCCCACCACCATAGTGGCGCTGCAAGCCGTAGTTCAACCGGATCAGGCTGGGGCGTGTGGTGGCATACTCTTCGGTCAATCGTTCCAGATCGGGGACGGGTATGCCGGTGATGTGTGAAACCTTGTCGGGCGAGTAGTCTCGTTCCACTCGATCACGAAGTTGATCCGCTCCTAAACAATACTGTTGCAGATAGGCTTCATCGTGCCAGTTATTCTTGAAAATCAGATGCATCATGCCCAGGGCCAGGGCCGCGTCGGTGCCGGGGCGAATGGGAATCCACCAGTCGCTGTGCCCAGCCGTTTTGCTGCGGAAGGGATCGATGGTGATGATCCTGGCACCGTGCTTACGCGCCTGATGCATGATAGACCAGAGGTGCATGTTGGTGACGCTGGTGTTCGATCCCCAGTTGATGATGTACTTGCTGCGAGCCACGGTTTCGGGATCAAGGGCTGCCCGTGTGCCCAGGGTCATGTTGCTGCCGACAGAACCGGCGGTGGCACAGATGGTGCGGTCAAGCAGTGACGCTCCCAGGCAATGGAAGAAACGGCGATCCAGACTGTTACCCTGAATCTGTCCCATCGTGCCGGCATAACTGTAGGGCAGAATTGACTGCGGCCCGTCAACCGAGCGGGCGATGGTGAGAAACCTCTCAGAGATGGTAGCTATCGCCTCTTCCCACGAGATTCGAGTGAACTTGCCCTCGCCTTTGCTGCCGACACGCTTAAGTGGATACTGAAGACGGTCAGGATGGTAGACTCTTTCGAGGTAGCGATTGACTTTGACGCAGAGAAAGCCTTTGGTGAACGGATGCTCTTTATCGCCACGCAAATCGACAGCTCGACCATCGCTGACGGCGACAGTCATTCCGCAGGTATCAGGGCAATCATGCGGGCACACTGATCGATGCCTGCTGATTTCTTGTCCCAAAGGAAGTCGCACTTGAGGCATAGCAAAAAGCTCCAGAGGGCCAACATACATACTTTCTTAACAAAAAAAAAAAAAAAAAGGGTTTTAATCTTTTTGCTACTTTATTCGCAAAAGCACTTGCTATCATTATTGTGGGGTGTTAAAAACGAGTAGCTGGATGTTCAGCTTGGTGTGTTGCCAAGTGGCCACGGCAACCCGGCATTGTAGTCTCTTCATGCAAAACCGTGGCCAACATCTGAGCAGTCTCGGACTCTCCATTTCGCTGGGAGGAATAGGTTATGCAGAGGTTGTTATGTCGTCGTCCTTGTCTTCAGTCAAGGCGAGTGGGCTTTACGCTCATTGAACTACTGGTCGTGATAGCCATTATCGCGCTGTTGATGGCAATGCTGTTGCCTGCCATTCAAAAGGTTCGCGAAGCGGCAAATAAGATGCTTTGTGCATCCAACATGAAACAAATCATGCTCGCGGCCCACAATTATCATAATGACTTCCTCCAACTGCCACCAGGCCAGTATGGCCCGATGCCTGTTACCTCAAGTATTATCCCTGATGACGTAGTCGGTCCTCCTGTTGGAAATGGCCCTCACATTGGGTTACTGGCCATTCTCCTGCCTTACCTGGAAGGTGACAATATCTACAAGCAGTTCTTTCAGAAGCTGACTATTACCGATGTTGACATCGTCTTTAACTTGAACCAGATGGGTCGGGCATGGTGGATGAATTCATCCTGTACTACTGCCGCCACCGCCAGAATCAAGTATTTCCTGTGCCCCAGCGACAACATGGTGGATAGTATTGGAATGGGCTTCCCCCCTCCAGGTGGTGTAACCGCCGCCAATAACGTGGTAATGGCAACCAACTTTACACACAATTCTCCGGACTCTGAGTTTGATCCTACTGCGCACATGGATGCAGCAGTTACTAATACCCCCGCAGCTCAACTCTTTGGCGTTACCAACTACGCCGGTGTTTCAGGAGCATTGGGCCGTGGTTTAAGCGGAACCCCCAATCTTATTAACTTGTTTTTCCCCACTATCGCTCCAGGAGCCACTTGGGGAACCTTTGAAGGCGTGTTTCTTAATCGAGGCCAGTTGACATTGGGCCAGTTGGCCGTTCTGGACGGCTCATCCAATACTATTGGTTTGGTGGAAGCTCTGGGAGGCAATTGGCAAGGTCAACTTTGCTATCGCCTTACCTGGATGGGAACAGGTTCCGCCGGCATGGCTTTAGGACTTGCCCGCGGCGTTGACCGAAGCGATGTCGCTACCCCTTACCTCAATACTCCTTACCATGCAAGCAGCCGTCATGTCGCTGGTATCAACGCCGCCTTCTGTGATGGACACGTGGCCACCGTCAGGTATGGCGCTACCAATTTCTTCCAGGGTGGCCTCCCTCCCTCTCCATCTGCACCACTCTCTAATGACTGGTTCGTGCTGATGCAGATGATTGGCAGGAATGATGGGTACAACCTCGATCCGTCCTCCATCATCGAATAAACCTATCTTCCTCTACGACGAGCGGTTACCAGTAACCGCTCGTTTCTTTCTCAGTTAGCTTTTCCGTTGGGCCGACCTCCGAAATGTTACTTCACTGGAGACCTTGACGTGCGTTACATGCTACTTTCAATCTGTTTCTGTGTTCTGATGGCCGGATGTGGGAAGTCAGATGCCATCGTGATACCAAAGGAAACAGTGGCTGCTTTGAAACCAGGCGATGTCCGTGGCATGGGCTTAGGTGCTGGCAAAACCAACACCACTCCGCCCAAGAAATGATCGACTACGTTGCTGATTGCTTTGATGGCGAGGTACCCTTACTTCGCCATTCTTCATTTTCGTCTCTGCTAGTTCCAGATCAGCCTGCTGCGTTGTTGCCAATACATTTCAGGTTCTATTTTTATCTCGTCCATTTCCACTTCTTTGGAACTAGCGAACGATGTCTTGTCCGCTTTCAGATTGCTCAGGAGATGTGGCACCGTAGCTGCTCCTGAGAGGACGATGTCTGCCCAGGGCTGCGCGACGATGGCTGATAACGCCAGGGCATCGATTGGCAACTGCTGCTGTTGACTGAGATGTTTCAAAGGCGAATCGTCAGGCAGCCCTCTGCTGGTCAGTCTGCCATTGGCCAAGCCCTCCTTGATGATGACCAGCCAGCCCTGGCGATGAGCCTGGGCCAGCATGGGGCCGGCGGAACGTTCCAGCAGGTTCCAGGTAGCCTGGACGCTGCCAAACAGCGGTGAGCCGCCTCGAACAAGGGTCATGGCTTTCTCAAGGATGGCTGCCTGTTGTACGCCGCTTACGGAGAGACCAATGATCAGTCCGCCATCGCGCTGGCGGGCCAGCTCATCGAGCACGTCGGACTTGTTAAGCACGCCGCTTTCCAGCGTGGCGGAATGTATCTGGTAGAGCTTCAGCCAGTTGCCTAATAACGTGGAGCTTTCGCCGATCTGCCGACGTAATGTGGCGAGGCTGTGATCCTTCACTTCATGCTGCTCGGCATTCACTTTCCAGTCGGCGGTGTAGGTGTAGCCCCACTTGGAGCCGACCGTAACTTCGCTGGGATCGATGTTGCGGATGCGCAGCCAGGTGTTGAGGAAGAGTTCCCCTGCCCCGTAAGACCTGGCGACATCGTAGTAGCGTACCCCGGCTGCCCAGGCGGCATCGAGCACGGTGATCGCATGATGCAGCATCGCCTCCTGGGTGCGTTCCGCCGGCAAATCCTCAGCATGCCCCAGTGTCATGTAACCGGGTCGCCCCAGCGCGGCGAGCCCCAGGCCCAGGCGGGTGTAGCGAAGCGTCTTGCCTTGAACCGTTTTCGTCAGCACGTTCATGCCCGGTTCTCCTTCAGCATGTGAGCACACTGAGCAGGCAGCCTGGGGCCGGCGTAGATCATGCCGCTGTAGAGTTCGACGAGTTCCGCGCCTGCCTTGGTCAATAGCACCGCATCGCCCGGTTGGGTAATTCCGCCACAACCGATGATGAGCATCTCCGGGCCGATGATGGATCGCAACAGGCGAATGGTATCGACGGCGATAGGCAGCAGTGGCCCCCCGGAAACACCGCCGGCGTCTCGCTCGAGCATGGCCTGGGTCAAGCGGGTGGAAGTGTTCACCGCCACGAAGCCATCGCAAGCTTTCTTTTCCAGAATCGGCGTGACCAGTGTTCGCAGCGATTCTGCTGACCAGGGTTTCTTTTCAGGATCATCGGGCGGCAGCTTCATGAGCAGTGGAATTGCTCGTTCTTGTGCGGATGCCAGCGACTTGAGCTCCTCCCGCACCGGCACGATGAGATCGGTCGTCAACCGGGGATCGCTTAAGAGTCCACGCAGGCCAGCAGTATTAGGCGAACTCAGGTTGATGACGAAGAAATCGGTTTCGGTGTGCAGCTTCCCGATGAGCTGGATCAGTTCGTTCCGGGTGAGTTCCAGATAACTTTCGGGTTTTTCGCAGGTCTTGAGATGCCCTGGGTGTGGCCCGATGTTGCAGGCGACGAGCATGCCCTGCCGCTTGGATCGTGGAAATCGCTTGAGACGTTCAGCGATGATCGTCATTCCCTCGTTGGGGAAGCCGAGCTTGTTCCAGATGCCTTTGGTCTTGTAGAGCCGTTCGAGGCGTGGTCGATCGGGATTGCCTGCCCACGGTTCGACGAGGATGGTGCCCACTTCCACAAACCCGACGCCGAGCCGTTCCAGGCCACGCAGGGCGACGGCGTTTTTGTCGAACCCCGCCGCGATGCCGATACGATTGCGGAAGGTCAGCCCCTGCCAGGTGAAGGGATCATCAACCGTCTTCGCCCAGCGGAGGGGGAGTTTCAGCATGCTCAGGCCGACAGCGTGGGCCGTTTCGGGGGGAAGTTGACGGACCAGAGATAGAAACGGTGAATGCCAGGGCATTTGTTCATTCTAAGTGGCAGCGACGTAGAACCCAGCGAGTTGGAAGTAATATCGTTTGAGGTCATGTTGCTCCGAAGGAGCAGTCGGTGTTAGCCAGGCCCAGGAGGGCCTGGTGAAGAGTGTTAGACAAAGTTAGACAAAGCAAGCT
>DAOMFV010000051.1:7896-33304 GCA_035430005.1 Gemmatales bacterium | reverse complement strand
GACGATGCTGCGAATAATAAGTTTACTTATTTATGTAACATTACACTAGCGCGTCAGGCTGTCATATCCCGCTCCTTCGAGGCTAATAGCTGACAGCTGACAGCTAAATCGCTTCCGGCCCTCGTTCACCCGTTCTGATACGAATGCAGTCCGAAAGGGGGAGGATGAAGATCTTGCCGTCGCCGATGCGGCCTTCGGGACCGGTGCGGCCGGCTTCCATGATGGCTTCGACGGTCGGCTTGACGAAATCTTCATTGACGGCGATCTGCAACTGTATCTTGCGGGAGAGGTTGACGTTGAGGGCGTGGCCGCGATAGGTTTCGCTCTGGCCCTTTTGTCTGCCGAACCCCTGCACTTCGACGGCGGTGAGGCGGAAGACGGCGACGTTGGCTAGGGCTTCTTTGACAGCTTCGAGGCGGGACGGTTGGATGATCGCAAGGATGAGTTTCATAACAGCTCCTTCGGAGCTTTAAGCTGTCAGCTATCAGCTGTCAGCTATCAGCATACTATGAAGGATAGACTTTTCGGGAGAAATGGCTTTGTCATTCAATCAAGAATCGCCCTGCTCTATTGTGCTGGTCCGGACAAAGTTCGCAGGGAACCTGGGGGCGGTGGCGCGGGCGATGGCGAACTTTGGCGTGACCGATCTGCGCCTGGTCACGCCGGAGGCTGATCCTCAGGCGCTGGAAGCACGGGCGATGGCTTCCCATGGTGAAGCGGTGCTTGAACGGTCTCGACGGTTTGCCACGCTGGTGGACGCTGTCGCCGATTGCGGGTGGGTCGCCTGCACCTCGTCGAGGCTGGGCGGATTGTTCCGCCATCAGAATGTCGTCTCTTTGCGAGAGGGGGTGGAACAGGGCCGCGCTGCCAGCAGGCGTGGGCGGGTGGCTCTGGTGTTCGGGCCTGAGAATGATGGGCTGACCAACGACGAGGTGAGCCTGTGTCACCAGTTGATTCACATCTCAGCCCATCCCGACTACTACGTGCTCAACCTGGCCCAGGCGGTCGCAATCAGTTTGTATGAGTGGTATCAACTGGCGGGAGCGGCTGCTTCACCAGAGCAGGCAGCGGCCCCGGCCAGCGCTGGTGAACTGGATCGAATGTTTGAGCATCTGGAGGATGGCCTGCGGGCGATTCACTTCGTGTGGGGCGAGAAGGGGCCGTCGGTGTTTCATGCCCTGCGGCATCTGATCAGCCGGGCGCAGCCGACCGAGGTGGAGAACAAGCTGCTGCATGGACTGGCAAGGCAGATGTTGTGGTATGCGAAGCGACATCCGGCGGGGGATGGGAAAAAAATGGAGGAAGAAGAAGCATAAGTTCTTTGCAGAACTACAAGAGCCATGCTCCCCCTCACCCCCTACCCCTCTCCCTCCAGGGGAGAGGGGAGAAAAACGGTGACTGTGACACACTCCGGTGTGTAATCACGGCGGGGTGTGGATTCGGTGAACTTTTCCGTTTCACGATCAACTCACTCATGAGGTTACGACGAGCGATCGAGGCACACCCCGTCTGAGTACAGACGGAGTGTGGCACAGGTTCCGATTCTCAACCTCGCCCGTCTCTCTTTGGGAGAGAAGGAAAAAAAAAGTGGAATGGTCGAGAGACCATTCCACAGCAGGGTTGTCCGTGATCAGAAACTTCACCTACCCTCCCCTTTAGTAAGGGGAGGAACACTAGCGAGCGGGGCCGCCTTTCTCGACGGTTTCAACGGCGAGGTTGGTGAAGTCCATGTACTTCGCCCAATCGGCTTCAAACTTTTCGACTTTGGTCTTGTCGAGCTTTTCGCCGGAGGGTTCAAGCAGATCGAAGGCGCGACCAAAAGCCTGTTCGAGAACTTCAGGAGAGAGTTCCAGATCACGAGGCATCTGGGCCAGTTCATCATAGAACTTCTTCAGTTCGGCCATACGGCTCTTGGCCAGGTAGTAAGTCAGGGCCCATGATTCAGCCTGGGCCTTCTGCATGAGGAAATCTTTATCATCCTTGGAAGCCTTCTCGGCCTTATCAAAGACCCGATCGGTGACGACCGCCATCACATCGAGCTTGCCGATCTTGATGGAATGACGAGTAGGCAGCTTCTGATCCACAGTGATGGAAGGTTCGCTGGACTTGCGAGCTTCGGCCATCTTGCGGAAGAGAGGCAGGTGAAGCCAATGCGCTCCGCCGATGCCTGACCAGAGGGCAGGCAGATTGTGATCGCCTGAACTCTTAGGTGCCGAGAAGAAGCTGGCCAGACCATCCCGAACGGAACGGGGCAGGATGACGGTGCGAGGCATGTAGCCGGAGGCAGCACAGGCCTGCCGGAAAGCTTCAAGCGTGGCGGTAGACACTTCGCCTTCATCGATGGCGGCGTTGGCGGCAAGAGCAAAGATCTGTCCGGTCACGATATCGGCGAGCTTTTGATTGTCGTTACCCGCGGTGTTGATAGCGGGACGATCAGGCCGTTCGCTGAGAAGCTTCTTGAAATCAAGGTTGTGGCTCTTCAAGGCGGTCTCGGCGGAAGTTGCCATCGAATAGAACTTCTCGTAGCTGGGATCGACTCGCTTGGGAGCGATGACGGTAATGTTATCGAGGTTGGAGTAAAAGCCGTCGGAAGTGTACATGGGCACTTCATCGAACATCTTGTGCAGCGCCTGGAACTTATCGGTCGTCTCGGCGACGATACAAACCATCTGTTTGGCGGGAACCGGCAGCGGCTTGCCCTGCAAGGCAAACCAGTACATGATGCCGTGATAGGCCTGCTCCAATCGGGTGAGCTTGGCGTCCGCGACCTTGTCGTCACGAGAAGGATAGTAGGCGAGGAAATGGCCCTTTTGCATCGACTTGTAGTCTTTGCCGATCTTGGGCATGAGTTTCTTGATCAGTTCGATCTCGTCGGTGGGCGAAGCACAGGGCTTGGCCAACTGGGTTTTAACAGCCATCATCGTGTCGAGCCGGGCTTTGTCGGCGGCGGAAAGATTAGCAGCCAGAGAGTTAAGCTCCAGGAGATAGGCCTCGAAGGCAGCCTGCATGGAGAACTTGCCCTCAGCCGGCATATTCCAGTTTTCGATCATCCATTCAGCCAGCTTCAGGTACTGCTTGTTGCCCGAATCGAGACATTCGCTGCGTTTGGACTTCAGGCGACTTTCGAGGCCAGGCACCTTAATGACCTGCATGACGGCCCGGTCGGGCAAAACGGTTTCAGGGCTGAGGACGGTTTGCCCCCACTTATGGTTGATAACCATCGAGTTGGGGACTCGCGTATTTTTGGTAACGCTCACTTCGGTAGCGACGATGAAAAGATCGCCTTTATTGGTAACAAAGCCGGCAGCCTGTTCGTTCATGAGTCCGTCGCCGCCGCCCGGATTAAGACGACCTCCTCCTGCACTTGGAGCGTTACGGCCGCCGGCTCCACCTACACTCATGCCGCCTCCACCCAAATTCCTCCCACCTCCAGCACCACCGGCACCACCCAGCGCCATGCCACCACCACCGGGTGCGCCACCGGGACGACTTCCCGATCCTGTAGCGCCTCCTGCGCCTCCGAGATTGAAGCCAGCCGGACCGCCAGCTCCACCAGTTCCGCCAGCCCCACCTAATGCCATGCCACCACCACCGGGTGCACCTCCGGGACGACGCCCCGCTCCTGCAGCGCCTCCTGCGCCTCCGAGGTTGAAGCCAGCCGGACCGCCAGCAGCGCCACGACGGCCACCCGCTCCTCCTGAGGGCCCACCGCCTATGTCGTCAACATCACCACCAGCGGGCGCTCCACTGCGGCCACCAGCCGCGCCACCAGGGGATACATTTCCTTCCGAGGCAGCCACATCGGCCCCCAAGTTGATGCGAATCACCAGGTAATCGGCAAGCAAGGGCGTAGCCAGGGCGGCACAAACGGCCAACGTGATCAAGTAGCGCTTCATCGTGAGGAACTCCCAAATGGCGAAGAGGTTCGCCTGAATCAATGTGTCCTGGGCAGGCATGACTAAGTTCTCTAGGAGAAGTATCTGGGTGGTGGGCCAGGCATTCCTGTCTGACTGGCACACAGACGGAATGTCTGTGCCACCTATGACTTCTGCGGAGTCACTTAGAGGCAAGTAGCATTGTAACCGGTGAGACACCTGCCGCAACACCTGAACCTGTTCGGGGCGGCGAGCGCCCCCACAAGAGGATGTTACAGTCGGCATGATGCACCGACTCTTCCAGCGAGCAGAGCATCCCTTACCGGGGACCTTCCTTGCTACCCTCTGTTACGACGTAGACCACCATGCCATAGTTTTGCGGATTGATGCGATCGTTGTTTCTTCCCATGGTAATGCGGACGATTTGCCCCTTGCCCAACTGGGATTTCTTGCCGGGGGTGCCGCCCAGCTTGTAATCGGGGTCTTTCTCAGCCTTTTCCTTCTCGGTGAGAGGCTTTTCCTTCTTGCCGCCGGGTGCCGGTGCGGCAGGCTTGGAGTACATGATTCTGACTTTCACGTCGGGAGAGAGATTGATTTCAATATCTTTGGCCTGTTCGGTGGGCACGTAGCTGCCGCCCTGCGCGCCATTGAGACGACGAGAAACGGGGTTATAGCCTGCCCCGCCCTGGTTGTTCGGCACCCACTTTTGCGTGATTTCCCTGGTGCGAAGCGCGAGACGATCCGAATTGCCGTCTGCATTGACGATTTCGCCATCGTAATAGCCGATGACCGTGAGCGGCGGGATTTTGGCTTTCTTCTCATTCTTGGTTTTGTCTTTGTCTTCGTCGTCGGCGTGGGCCAGCGAGAGAATGATCACGCTTAGCAGCAGAGTCCATAGGGAGGCGGCACGCATCGTTTTGCCCTCTTTACACGAGGATTCACAAGCCAGTCAGTTGGCTTCTCTTCATCACTGTAACAGATATATTACGCCAGGGAACGGGGAGAGAGGGAAGTTCGACTGTTTTTCTAACGATTCTCGTCAATCTTTGAGAAGGCCTTAGGTGACACAGACATTCTTGTCTGTGCCAGCCAGACAGGAATGTCTGGCCCACTGCCTAACAACCTTGGCGGGAGCACTGAGTACCAAAGGCCCGAAATACACAGAACCCCAGCAAAACGATACCCTGCCCTGCTTCACTCTATTTCAGAATCGGGCTGACATCCTCGTTCATGCCGTCCCTGCGGCCGATGAGTTGTTTCATCAGCCGAGTGTGCTTGTCCATATCGTCGATCTTCTTCTTGATCTGGCGGACACTGCCATCGCCGAAGGCGACGTTAAAGTCGTCGCCGGGGCGGATGCCGAATTTGGGGAGGGGGGCGGCGTCGTGTTCCCAGAGCATGTCAGCGGGCTTCGTCCATTCGACCGGCTGATTGGCTTCGAGAATGCAGATGGTGTTGGAAGTGCCGTCCTGGACGGTCAGTTGTCCGAGGGTCAACCTGGTCGGGGCAAGCGAGAAGACAGTGCGGAACTGGTCGGTCTTGCCTTCGGGTACCTTGGCAGGCATGGTCACGACCTGGTAGTAGGTCTTGCCCTCTTCCGCTTTGACGTCCGGCATCTGGTAGACTTTCGGCATCATTTTCAGAAGGATCTTGTTGTTCTCGCTGTCCCAGGGTTCATCGAATTTGAACTTCTTGTAAAGATTGTTCTGATTCAGGTAGGGAAGAATCATGACACGCCAACTGAGGAGCGGCTTCTTGCCCGACTTGTCGTAGCTGGCATGGGCGGGGAGTTGATTCTTGTCGTTATGGTAGTTGTGCATGGCGAGCATCATTAGCCGCATGTTCTTGGCGCTTTCGTTCCGGTTTTTGGCGATGGTGGCCTTGTCGTCCTGGGCGAGCAACGGGGAGACCAGCAAGAGGAGAAGCAAGCAAAGCAAGTGACGACGATACATAGGAGGCTCCATCGGAAGTGATGGGCTACATCGTGGCGTGCGGCGGGGTGGGAGTCAAGAAGATAGTTGACGTGTGAGAAAACCTTGATCTATACAACGAAGGCCGTGCCACACTCCGCTGTACTCGTCGGGGTGTGGTTGCGCAGTACTGGGCGAGTGTCATAACAAATGATGGTAACGGCAGCTTGTGCTATGCAACCACACCCCGCTGAGTATAGCGGGGTGTGGCACGAATCAACATAGTAAATGGGGCAACTGTTTCGCACGCCGTCCCCTCGGCTTAAAGAGCTAGGGGCTAAATGAGGTTACTTCTTGTTGCGTTTGAAGAGGAAGTTGGCGACCATCTTGAGGGGGTCGTAGTATTCATCGACCACGCGCTCCTTCAGCGGAATGATGGCGTTGTCGGTGATGGTGATGTGCTCGGGGCAGACTTTGGTGCAGCACTTGGTGATGTTACAGTAGCCCAGGCCGTCCTTGTTCTTGAGGTCGGCGAGGCGGTCGGCTTCGTCGATGGGGTTCATTTCCAATGCAGCCGTGTAGACGAAGAACCGTGGGCCGATGAACTCGTCGTGCTTGTGGTGATCACGCAGGACGTGACAGACATCCTGACAGAGGAAACACTCGATGCACTTGCGGAATTCCTGCGGACGGTCGATGTCGGACTGGGCCATCGTCCAGGTGCCATCGGGGCGGTCGGCCTTTTTGGGGGAGAAACCCTTGATCTTCTTCTTGACCTCGAAGTTCCACGAGACATCGGAGACGAGATCACGCATGTGGGGGAAGGCCCGCATGGGTTCCACAGTCACTGGCTTGTCGGTCGGGAGTGATTTGATCTGGGTCATGCACATGAGCTTGGGCATGCCGTTGATCTCGGCGCTACACGAGCCGCACTTGCCGGCCTTGCAGTTCCAGCGCAGGGCGAGGTCGTGGGCATTCTCGGCCTGGATCTGGTGCATGGCATCGAGAACGACCATGCCTTCGGTGATTTCAGTGGTGTATTCCTTGAACTCACCCTGCCCCTTGTCACCACGCCAGACTTTGAACGACATCTTGCTCATTTCTTCTGGTCCTCGATGATTTGCTTGAGTTCTTCAGGCAGCGGCGTCAGCGGTCGGCGTTCGAGCACCATCTGGCCGTTCGGACCTTTCTTGATGATGCTGTTGTAGGTGCCGCCTTCGGCGCTCTTCTCGGGATAGTCGTCACGGAAGTGGCCGCCTCGGCTTTCCTTGCGGTCGAGAGCCGACTTGGCGATAGCTTCAGAAACGGTGAGCAGGTTAGCCAGATCGATGGAAGTGTGCCATCCCGGGTTGTAATCCCGCTGACCACCGACCCCGGCGTTGGCTGCTCGTTTCCTTAGTTCAGCGACTTCGACCAGCGCCTTGGCCATCTCGGCTTCCTGGCGAACAATGCCGACGAGGTCTTGCATGGTATCCTGCAGCTTGGCCTGGATGGCGTAGGGCGATTCGCCGGAGGTGCCACGATCAAGCGGCAGAAGAGCTTGCTTGATGCCGTTCTGTACTTCGGCCTGATCGATCTTGGGCACGCTGTTCTTCTTGGCGTACTCCGCGGCGTAGTCCCCTGCCCGCTTACCGAAGACAACGAGATCGGAAAGGGAGTTGCCGCCGAGACGGTTGGCCCCGTGCAAGCCTGCAGCCACTTCACCGGCGGCGAAAAGGCCGGGGACGTTAGTCATCTGCGTGTCGCCATCGACCCGTACGCCACCCATGATGTAGTGGGTGGTAGGGCCGACTTCCATCGGCACCTTGGTGATGTCGATGTCCGCCAGTTGGATGAACTGGTGGTACATGCTGGGGAGTTTCTTCTTGATGTGCTCCGAAGCGTTGGCGATCTTCTCTTTGATCCAGGCGATGTCGAGGAAGACGCCACCGTGGGGGCTGCCCCGCCCTTCACGTACTTCACGCTGGATGCAGCGGGCGACGTGATCGCGGGTGAGCAGTTCCGGCGGACGGCGGGCCGACTTGTCGCCGGTTACGTACCGCCAGCCTTCTTCAGGGGTGTCAGCAGTCTGGTTCTTATAGTTATCAGGGATGTCGTCAAACATGAAGCGTTTGCCATCCTTGTTGCGAAGGACGCCGCCCTCACCACGCACACCTTCGGTGACGAGGATGCCCTTCACGCTGGGTGGCCAGACCATGCCGGTGGGGTGGAACTGGACGAACTCCATGTCCATGAGTTCAGCCCCGGCGTTGTAGGCAAGAGCCTGGCCGTCGCCGGTGTATTCCCAACTGTTGCTGGTGATCTTGAAGGCTCGACCGATGCCGCCGGTGGCCATAACGATAGCCTTGGTATGGAAGAGTTTGAACTCGCCTTTCTGTCGGTCGTAGCAGAGAGCTCCGCTAACCCGGTCGCCATCTTTCAAGAGCGAGATGACGGTGTGCTCCATATAGACATCAATGCCCTGATGGATGCCATGATCCTGCAAGGTGCGGATCATTTCGAGGCCGGTGCGGTCGCCGACGTGGGCGAGTCGTGGGTAACGGTGGCCGCCGAAGTTACGTTGGAGGATGCCGCCGTCTTTGGTGCGATCAAAGAGGGCACCCCATGCTTCGAGTTCACGCACCCGGTCGGGGGATTCCTTGGCATGCAGTTCTGCCATGCGCCAGTTGTTGAGGTACTGCCCGCCCCGCATGGTGTCGGCGAAGTGGACTTTCCAACTGTCCCGATCATCGACGTTGGCCATTGCCGCCGCCATGCCGCCCTCAGCCATCACGGTGTGGGCTTTGCCGAGCAGCGACTTGGTGATGAGGCCGACCTTCACGCCCTGGGCGGCAGCAGCGATGGCGGCTCTTAATCCAGCGCCTCCGGCACCGATAACGAGGACATCATGTTCGAGGTTGACGATCTCAGGCATTCAGGACTCCAGTTGCAATTGCCATCATTGAAGGCAAGATACCCATCGTCAAAACGTAAAATGATAATCGTGAATGATGCCCATTGAGCAAAGTCGGATATAGAGATCGGTAAGCGCCACCGAGAAGAGGGATAGCCAGGCCCACTTGGCGTGACTCTTGTTCAGGCACGTGGAACAGTCATAGACCTTCTTTTTGATCGGGTGCATCGACAGCTTGTCGTACAGACCGCCGACGAGGTGTCGGAAGGAATGACAACCGAAGACGTAGCCACCCAGGAGAACTACGTTCACCCACATAATGATGGTGCCGACGCCAATACCGAAGGTTTTGCTGCCATCGGGACGGGGCCAGATGAAGCCGAGAAAGGCATCGTAACCCAGGAAGAAAATGAACAGGATAGCTACATACATGAAGTAGCGGTGGACGTTCTGCAAGATGAGCGGCAACGAGTGTTCGCCAAGGTAGGTTTTACGCCATTCGCCGACGGCACAGTTGGGTGGATCGCTCCAGAAGGCCTTGTAGTAAGCGCCACGATAGTAGTAGCACGTGAAGCGGAAGAGTCCGGGGAACGGCAGGATGAGCAGGGCCGGGGAGAAGGGCAGCCAACCGGGCCACCAGGTGGGTTGCGGGCCAAGCCAGGCATGGGGACTTGCTACCACGTTGCCGGCGGCATCTTTTAACGCTTTGCCTGCGGCGTCAGTCTCGTTGCCCCAGAGCACCGGGGAATAGAAGGGAGACAAATAAGGCCCATCCGTGTAATGGGCATTCTGTAACGCGGCCCAAGTGGCGTAGATGATGAAGGAACCGAAGACAGCAACAACAATCGCAGGCTGAATCCACCAGTTATCCTGCCTCAACGTCTGGCCCATGTGTCTTGGTGGCGACAAGGGCAACGGCACACGCGACATATCATCTCCCGACCTGAAGACCCGAACGTTGGATGATGTTGCTATTCAATGCTTTGACGGTGTTCTTGTCAATGAAGGATTGGGAAGAACTGTTGCAATCTGTTGACTGTTATTTATTCGAGGTTCAATAGTATGATGGATGCGATGGTGATGAGGCTTGAAACGAGGTGAAGCCATGACGATGCTCAAAGGTGTGGTTTCCAATTCCAAAAATGCAGATGCTGATTACAAGAACAATATTCGTGGGCTACCTTCTTACCAAACGAAAGAGCCAGCCCCTTATACACCAACTCGGGATGAGAGAAAACGAGAGGCGAGGAAAAGAGACATCAGAGCCCTTTGGGTCTTTGTCATTATTCCATTCATTGTCTTTTTGATCACATGGGTTTTTAAGGCTTTGCCAAGTCAATAGATTTGAACCGTTTTCATACTCGTCCTATAGAATACCCACAGCCCCGTGCCGCATCTCAATGGGCTTCCAATAAGCGGCACTTCTTCATGTCAGATGATCGTTTGCGTCACGCCATCGCCTTCGAAACGGCGATGCTGATATGTGACCAATCCGAATCGGAATACTTCACTCTCTAAGATTGTGCCACACTCCGCTGTACTCGGCGGGGTGTGGTTGCTTAGCACAGACCGCCGTTCCTGTTACTACTATTGTGATTGGCGTACAGTACACCGCAACCACACCCCGACGTGAGTACACGCCGGAGTGTGGGACAGTCTTTAACCTGAGTTCTGAGCGCTCGCAATCGGTTGATCATTCAGCCGATTGAACTCCTCGGCGTACTCGGGATCGTGGAAGTAGTAGAGCAGGCTGTCGTTCTTGCCAACTTGCAGATCGAAGAGGGTGGACTGATCGACGACCCAAACGGCTTTCATGGCGAGGGCAAACCAGGCGATGGCAGCGAGGCCGGTGAGTGTGGCGACGGCGTAGAGTTGCACGGAATAGAAGAAGATGGTAGCAGCAGCCATCAGCATCGGAGCCAGGTGTGAGGCGACCAGTCCGGAGAGTTCCTGCGTACGGCCGGGCATGTGATCGATGCAGACTTCGCAGACAGGGATTTCGATGGCAGGCAACATGTTGTGGTTGCCGAAGTACTGAGCGTTGCCGGCGAAGGGTGACATGCCGGCGGGAGGCGTCCATTTGAGTTTGGGCTGCATTTCGTCGCAGCCGGGACAGCGGGTAGGGAACATAGGCGTCTGGCTGAACGGCAGGACGACCCGAGCACCGAAGTGCCGGTATCGTTGATCCACCCTACGCATGGACTTTCGGGCCAAGGCCGCACTCCGGTAATGCTGTGGAAATTATACGACGAACAAGGCTGGAACAAGACCAGTGTGGCAGGTTCCGCGAATTAGCATAAGTTATCTTCATGCAGCCCATCGGCAAAACCAGCCAGGCGTTCGCTATCCAGGATCCGGATGTGCGGTTGATGCTGCGCGTGCGGAACGAAGATCAGGCGGCGTTTCAAGAACTGGTCACGAAGTATCAGCATCGGTTGATCGGCATCCTTGCCCATTTGTGTGGCTCCGCTGATGAGGCGGAAGACCTGGCACAAGAGGTATTTCTGCGGGTCTATCGTGCCCGGGCCGACTATCACCCGCAAGCCAAGTTCAGCACCTGGTTCTTCACCATCGCTAACAACGTCGCCCTCAATGCTTTACGTCGCAAGCGGCGGAAGCCCTCGTATCAGCTCGATCCGCTGGTCAGCAACTCTGGTACCCAATCGGCCCGGCCGGAAGAGGCGCTGGTGCATGCGGTCTCCACCGAACCCGACCGCCGCATGAGGCACCAGGAACTGGCCAAGGTGGTCGAACTGGCATTATCGCAATTAAACGAGCGGCAACGGCTGGCAGTGGTGTTAAATAAGTTCGAGGAAATGAGCTACGAGGAGATCGCTACCGTGATCGGCATCTCAGCCAAGGCCGTGAAGTCGCTCCTGAGCCGGGCCAGGACCCAGCTTCGGGACATTCTCCGCACCTATGTGGAGACGGAACTCATGGACGACAGCCAGGTCACCCCCATTATCATGGAGCCACACCCATGAGTGCTGTGCCACCTAACAAACCGAAGCTGACGCCCCAGGAGCAGGAAAACCTGACGGCATATCTCGATCATGAACTGGATGATGCCGGCGCTGAGCAGGTGACCGCTGCTCTGTCCCGTCGAGCTGAGGTTCGCAAGGAAGCGGAGACGTTACGCAAAACATGGGAACTGCTCGACTACCTGCCCCGCCCCCAGGCACCGAAGTCGTTCACCGAACAAACGCTTACCCGACTCAGTTCGACCAAGGGCATCCTCTTACAGCAGGGCATGAAGTGGCGGCGCTACGCTATCGCCGGGTGGGCTGCCTGTTTGCTCACTGCCGGGGCGTTCGGTTTCTGGCTGACCTATTCGCTGGGACGAGAGCCTGAGGTGGTGGAGGTACTTGCCCCCCAGACCGATGTCATCCCGGTTTTCGATACTACTCATACCGAGACTGTATCGACAGCCCCGGAGACGAAGCTTGCCAGGAAGGATGTCAAAGACATCAAAGCAGGCCAGCGTCTGTTGGAGGCTCAGAAGCGTAACGAACGATTAGCCAGTCAAGCCGGTCGCCTCTACTTCAAAGTGAGAAAGAAAATCAACAATGAAGAGGAAGAGCGTTTGATGAAGTTGAGCAAGGAGGGGGGCGGGCTGCCCTACCTGGCCGCAATCATCGAACTTGCCCATAAATACAAGATTCCTCTGATCGACCCGAACGAAGCCAATTCTGGCACGCCTGCCAAGACCAACAAGAAAGCTGTCGGCAAAGGCAACCCTACTGGAGAGTAAGCACCATGACCATACTGAATACCATCCACGGCCTGGGCCAGAGCCTCTGGTACGACAACATGCGGCGCGGGCTAATCGATTCGGGCGGCTTCGCCAAGCTCATCAGCGATGGCATTGTCGGCGTCACCTCGAACCCGGCCATCTTCGCCGCCGCCATCGGCAAGAGCACTGATTACGACGCAGCCATTGCACAGGGGCTGAAAAAGGGCATCAAGGAACCGAAGGCGTTGTACGAATACCTGGCCATCGACGATATTCGCCGGGTGACTGATCTGTTCCGTCCTGAGTATGATCGCACCAAGGCAGGCGATGGCTACGTCAGCCTGGAAGTCTCGCCGCTGTTGGCTCATGATACTGCGGGAAGTATTTCTGAAGCGGTTCGTCTGCACGCCGCGGTTGACCGCCCCAATGTGATGATCAAGGTACCGGCGACACCGGAAGGTTTGCCGGTGATCACCGATTTGATCGCCCGAGGCATCTGCGTGAATGTCACGCTGCTCTTTTCGGTCGATGCCTACGAGAAGGTGACGAGCGCCTACATGGCCGGGCTGGAACATCGGCAGACAGCGGGGCTGCCTATCGACAAGATTGCCAGCGTAGCGAGCTTCTTTGTCAGCCGGATCGATTCGCTGGTTGATGAACTACTGAGTAAGTCATCGAACCCTGCAGCCAAGGCGTTGGAAGGTCAGATCGCTGTAGCCAATGCTTACGAGGCCTACGCTAAGTATCAGCAGATCATCACGGGGCCACGCTGGAAGTTGTTGGCCAAGGCGGGGGCACAACCACAGCGGCTGCTCTGGGCCAGCACCAGCACCAAGAACGCGGCTTACCCGAAGACCAAGTACGTCGATGCCCTCATCGCCCCGAACACTGTGAACACCATTCCCCCCGAGACGGTGCAGTGTCTGCTCGATACCGCCAGCCAGCCCCGCACGGCGTTCACCGCTGATTGGGACAATCATCTGAAGACGGCACGAGCACAACTGAAGAGCCTGGCTGAAGTGGGCATTTCGATCAACAAGGTGACTGATCAACTGCTTGCTGAAGCGATCACCAAGTTCGCTGATCCTTTTAATCAACTGTTGGCGTCGCTGAAAGAGAAGGCAGCGAAGCTGGCGGGATAGTTGCCATCACGCTCCGCGTGATGGGGCGGAGAGACGAAACCATCCCTGCAAGTAGATGTACCAGCAACAGCCCCAACGGGGCTGTTGCCACGTTGAATTCACCGAGACGAGATATTGTCACCGCACCCTCACGCGGAGCGTGAGGGCAACTCTAGTAACTCTACTTCGCGGGGGGGGCGGGTGGTGGTGCCAGGAGCAGCATCTGATTGCGAAGATTGTTGGCGACGGTGGGCATGGTAGCGAGTTGGCCGTTGAGAATCACTTCGATCGGCGGGGCGGGTTGGCCATAGAAGGCAGTGTTGGCAGCATGATCGATCTTGATCTTGGAGCCATCGACAGCGACGCCGGCAAAGAGGCCCCGACTGCGGGAGTAGGAAAGGATTTCGGTACGAAAGGCGGTATCGGTACCCGCCTCGGCTGAACGACCGACCGGGCCTGCTGCGACGCTCACATCAGCACCCAGAGTCAGTTGCTTGCTGCGCAGGATGTTATCGACGCCGCGTTTGCTCTTGAAGACCAGGATCAGGTCCGTGGCCTGGACACCGATCTGCCCGCCGATGCTGCCACCGGTGATGGTGAGCGGAACGGGCAGGCCCCAGACGCCATCGTTGTTACGGGTCATCACGACGCCGGTGCCATGCTTGACGCCGACGATGAAGCCGGCCTTAACCATGTCGGGGAAGATCATGATGGCCTGGGCCTGGCCTAGAAGCGAGGTGGGGATGCCCTTCTCAGGCACCTTCATGACTTCGGCGAGGACGATGCCTGCGTCCTTGACCAGTTCCTGCTCTTTGATTTGAGCATAGGTCATCGTGAGGGGGGTGAAACAAACCAAGAGTGTGAGACTGAACCTTCTCATGCGTTGATCCTCCATGAATCAGCAGATTATAGTGGTGAACTAGTAGTCTAGCCGGAATGCAGCCTGGCTGAGAAGGGCAGTTGTAAAGCAAAGCGGGAGGGCAAGGCTCCTGCCGAGCTTGTCAACGATTGCAAAAAGCTTGGCGGGTGTCTTGCCCTTCCAAAGCCCTCCCCTCGCTTTCTGAGACTAACGTGAAGCAAGTATTCAATGCTTTCTCCTTCATTTTTCATCAGAAAGTGGGTGACAATCAGCGTGGTTCTGCGTTTACTGATGAGTGTAGATAATCAACACCGTTCTCTTCGTGGAGTCAGTCATGAAAATGCGTTGTGCGTTGTGTTCCCTGGTATGTGCGGGCTTGTTGGCCAGCGTAACGTTTGCTCAGCCACCGGGCGGTGGTCGAGGCATGGGTATGGGTGGTGGCAACATGATTGGCCTCGCCAAGGCCAAGGATGTCGCCGCTGACATCAAGCTCAACGATGATCAGGTCAAAAAGCTGGATGAACTCCAGAAGAAGATGACCGCCAAGATGACCAGTGCCCGTGAAGATAACCAGGGCGACCGCGAAGCCATGATGGCCGCCATGCAGGAAATCGGCAAGGAAACTGAAAAGGGTCTGGCTGAAGTGCTGAACGCCGATCAGATGAAGCGTCTCAAGCAGCTTTCGCTCCAATCCACCCTGAAGAATGGCGGCCTGTTGGCTGCTCTAGGCAATCCTGATGTTTCCAAGGCTTTGACCTTGAACGAAGAACAGCAGGAACAGCTCAAGGGCTTCCGCGAAGACATGCAGAACACCATGCGTGAAATGTTCCAGAGCGGTGGTGGTGGTGGCGATCAGGCAGAAATGCGCAAGAAGATGCAGGAATATCGCACCAGCCTCGACAAGAAGGTTAGCAAGCTCCTGACCGATGACCAGAATAAGAAACTTAAGGACCTCCAGGGCGAAGAGTTCAAGGGACAGTTCCCTCAACCCCAGATGGGTGGTGGTCGCAATAAGAAGGGTGGCAACGGCTAAGTCCAGGCTGTTCATATTGATACCTTTCAAGGAGCCGAGCTGATTTGCTCGGCTCCTTTTGTTTCTTCTCACTGATCTGTTCCAATTTATTTTCTCCCATCTTGCCCAAGGAAAGTTGGAGGGGCTAATAGAACCCCACCCAACCTCCCCTTGGTAAGGGGAGGAGTAAATGCACCAGTACCGATTATTCCGTCTGGGCAAAACGACCGAGACGTGACAGGGCTGTCGTTGCCTCTCGACATCAATCAAGCTCACTCATTACTTTGTTGTTCATATCAGGGCTCAATTGAATCGATGGTAACAAGTGACGATCATCAGGGAGGATGAATCATGCAGCATCGCTTTCTCTGTACTTTGGCGGCCTGGTCGGTGCTGGCCATTCCCGTCTTGGCTGGCGATAAAGACAAAGCGAAGCCCGTTAAGCCTTCAGTGACTCCTTCCGAGCGGATCGAGCAGTTGCTTCTGACGCTCAAGAATGATCGTAAGGAAGAACAACGTTCCAAGGCTGCGGAAGAGTTGGGCAAGCTGGCTTCGGCGGAGTATCCCGAAATCGTTTCCGGATTGATCGACGCACTGGTGCGGGATGAGTCCTCCTCAGTGCGGAAGACGGTAGTTCATTCGTTGGCCGAGATTGAACCAGCCACGCATGAAGTCAAGGATGCGTTGGATCAGGCCGTGAAGCAGGACAAGACCTGGACGGTTCGTCAGGCAGCACGGATAGCGGTCTGGCGTTACAAACCCAAGGATGAACCACCCACCATCCCGAGGCCGAAGCTTCGCAATACTTCCAAGCCCGACAAGGGAGGCACAGTGCCTGCCTCGAAGTCAGCGCCCGTCAAACCGACGCCGCCGGTCGATCCGCTAAAGAGCTTGCCTATTCCAGAAGCACCCAAGCCTGTTGTTCCCGTCGTCCCTGCTCTCCCTGCTCCGGTGATGGCTCCCGCTCCCGGCCTTCCTGGGTTTAGCGACCCTGTCCCCAAGACAGCGCCCGGGACACCGGCCCAGTTGTCGGCTCCCAAGCCTTCGGGAAATTAGCCCGACGATTTGATAAGGTAAAGGGATCGCTCCAAGGTAGGGTCCATTTGCTCCTCCCTCAAACATGAGAAAATTTGGGGGAAGCTGGGTGGGGTTCTATCCTAGGTATATCCGCAGAATGAGTTGTTCAGGTGGGCCAGACATTCCTGTCTGTCCGCACAGACACGAAGTCTGTGCCACCTAATTATTTCCGCGGTGCTGCTTAGCATTCAACCTCCTCTAACTCCCCCCCTTGGCAAGGGGCAGAAAAAGAAGCTGCAAGGTAGATCGCTGTGCCAGATCCGGTCAAACTCATCGCTACGATCAAGAAGGCTGCTCAGATTCTGCGTCAGCAGTCTGGCCGTATCGGGAAATTTGTCGAACTAACCGACTGCGAGGACGTGCTGGTCGTGGGCGATCTGCATGGCCATCTCGCCAACTTCCGGCAGGTGCTGCAACTGGCCAAGCTGGGAGAGCATCCTCGCCGACATGTGGTAGTGCAGGAATTAGTACATGGCCCATTTCGATACACCAGTGAGACTGGCGGCGAACTCTCACATCGGCTGGTCGATGTGGTCAGTGCTTACATTTGCCAGTATCCGGGGCGGGTTCACTACTTACTGGGCAACCATGAACTGGCCCAATGGACTCATCGCGAAATCGCCAAGAATAACGAGAGCCTGAATAACCTTTTCGTGCTTGGCGTCTGCACGGCGTATCCGGAACATACAGAGGAAATGGTTCAAGCCTATGAAGAACTCTTCACAGCGTTGCCGGTAGCGATCCGCCTGCCCAACCGTATCTTCGTGAGCCATAGCCTGCCGGATGCTGGTCGGCTGGCCACCTGGACATTGGATCAGCTAAAGAAAGAAAGCTATCATAGCGATGATTTCAAGATGGGTGGCTGTGTACATTCCGTCGTCTGGGGACGAGACACGAGCGAAAGTACGGTCAAAACCTATCTCGAGTTGGTCGGGGCTGATCTGCTCATCAGCGGCCATGTCCCCACAGACCAGGGATACGATACGCCCAATCCACATCAGGTCATTCTGGATGGCAAGGATGAGAATGCTCATGTGCTTTTATTTCCGACGAAGGAACCGCTGACACAAGAACAACTCGTAAAGCATTTGATTAAGCTAAATAAGGCGAAATGAGCTTGCGAAAACGAATCGCAAATCAGATAGATGATTCAGGTTTCCTCTTTTTTGTTGGTAAATGGAGCAAATTAAGCTGTCAGTCTAATTATGCTGTTACATGAAACGCTCACCTTGCAGCCTTACCAAATGCCTATTCTTCCGGACTACTATGATTGTCAATTTTTTTCATCTCATCATTTCCCTTACCTAAGATCATGACCTATTTTTCAACATCACAGAAGGACAAGGACGTGTCGTCCTGGTTTCGCACGAACCAGGCATGGTGAAGGCTGACTGCGATGACCCCATTGGCAACACCCAGTTTCATACCATTTGCCCATATGAATACCGTGGCTGCCTCCCCTCCACCAGCGCTTTCCTTTGCAGCTGCACCACCTCTTGTCGCTTCTAAGCCGCCAATGATCGAAGATATCAGCATTGTGCTCATCGGCGAGAATTGCGCCGAACAGAGTCTCTTGAGCGGTATCCTCCAGAAATCGACGATGTTCAGATGCCAGGTCTATGAAGCCAACGATCTGGAAGCAGCTACCGAGTTGACCCGACGCTGTCGGCCTGACGTGGTCATCCTTGAAAGCATCGTCCCCTTCGGACATGTTCGTCAGGAGGCGGTGATGAGCATGCGGCATCTGCTTCGGTACCAGACCGAGCAGGCCTTCATCATCCTGGCCCGGGAAGAAGACCAAGCGGCGGCGGTGTACGCTCTGCAGGAAGGCGCTTCGGATTATCTGCTGATCGACCAGGTACAGAACGATCCGATGTGCCTGTATCGCGCGATCAAGAACGCCGTGCAGCGCAAGCAGTTGGAACGAGAGTTCTCCCGCACTGTCGATCTGCTTCGGCAACGCAACCAGGAACTGGAGATGCTCAACCAGCAGCTCTGGAAACTGTCCCACACTGATGAACTGACCGGCTACTTCAACCGCAGGCACATCGTCTCGCGCATGGAAGAGGAAATCTCCCGCGGCCTGCGTTACGAGATGTCACTCTCCATCGTGCTGGCGGATATCGATCACTTCAAACGCATCAACGATACTTTCGGGCATCTGGCCGGCGATCGGGCACTGCAGACCATTGCTGATCTCTTCCGTTCCAAGCTGCGAGAGAGTGACTTGATCGGCCGGTTCGGCGGCGAAGAGTTCCTGCTGATTCTGCCCCACACCGACCTGAGCGGGGCCGAGGCCTTCTGCCATCGACTGCGGGATCATGTCGAAAAACATCCGTTGCAACTGGGCGATCAGTCGATCACGATGACGGCCAGTTTCGGCGTCTCGACCTTGACGCCGGATATCGACACTTCCCACAAGCTGCTGCGTATCGCTGACCGAAATCTCTATCGGGCCAAGTATCTGGGGCGGAATCGCGTGGTCGCTGATTGTGGCTTCAACGAGACGCTGTTGCTCGATTCCGGTAATGAGATCGCCATCCCCGATTCGGGGGATACCAAAGTGATGGCGACGCTCAAGTCGCATCTGAATGTGTCGGTCTAGTTCAACGTGAGATGAAGTGTGTCGGGAAAGCGAGGCTCCCGCTGAACCATTCTACCAGAGTGCTCCCTCTCGTCTTTTGCTCCGATGGAGCCAAGAAGTACAACGCTGTCATCGCTAAGTAGCACCGCAGAAGTAATTAGGTGGCACAGACATTCTTGTCTGTGCGGCCAGACAGGAATGTCTGGCCCACCTGCACAACTCGTTCTGCGGATATACATAGATAGCTCGGCGGGAGCCTCGCCCTCCCGGAATTACATCTGCTCAATCGTTTGAATGCCGAGCAGGTCGAGTCCCTTCTGCAATATTCGGGCGGTGAGATCGCAGAGCAGCAGTCGAGATTGCTGTAACTCTTTCGTCTCGGCACGGGCGACGTGGCACTTTTCGAAGAAGCTGCTGAAGGCGTTGGCCAGGTCCCACAGGTACTGAGTGATGGCGCTGGGCTTGTACTCAGCCAGGGCGGCATCAAGGGCTTCGGGGAAACGGAGCACGGCCAGAGCGAGTGTTCGTTCCTGCGGCTCTTTCAGGGAGATAGCCGGGGCAGTTTGACGAATGCTTTCGGCCGTCACCCCCACCTTGCGGAAGATCGACCGGATGCGGGCGTAGGCATACTGCATGTAGGCACCGGTGTTGCCCTGCATGGCCAGCATCTTTTCCCAACTGAAGAGATAATCGCTGCTACGATTCTGGCAAAGGTCAGCGTACTTCACCGCGCCGATACCCACGACCTCGGCTATCTTCTGCCGCTCAGCTTCAGGCAGCTCGCCGCTGTTCTCGTCGACGATCTTCCTGGCCCGCACGACGGCTTCATCGAGCAGCGAGCCGAGTTCGATGGCTCCGCCTTCACGGGTCTTGATCGGTTTACCATCAGGGCCAAGTACCGAGCCGAACGAGATGTGAATCAGATCGACTTCGGTGTAACCCCAGCGGCGGGCGATGCTGAAGAGCTGCTGGAAGTGGAGTGACTGGCGGAAGTCGACGACGTAGAGACAGACGTTGGCCTTGAAGGCAGTCACCCGATGGCGAATGGTCGCCAGGTCGGTCGTGGTGTAGGTGTAGGCTCCGTCGCCCTTTTGCACCAAGGATGGCGGTTGATTCTCGCCATGAAAGACGACCTGAGCGCCCCTGCTCTCTTCGGAGATTCCTTTGGCTTTCAGATCGGCCATCACTTCGTGCAGCACCGGATTGTAGTAGCTTTCGCCGAGGATCACATCGTAAGGAAGGATACCGAGCTTGCGGTAGACCCGGTCAAGTTCTTCCTGACACCAGGGCATCATTCGTTTCCAAAGGGCGACGTTTTCCGGGTCGCCCTTGTGCAACTTGGCAGTTTCGAGCCGGCACGCCTCGGCGATGTTCTTGCCACCGGTATCTTCCTCGTCGTCGCCGCCCTCTTCCTTGATGAGGTTGCGGACATGGATGTAGATACGCAGCATCTCAGCGACCGGGTCTTTGTCGAGGGCAGCCTGGTTCAGGAAGTGTTTGAAACCATAGATGAGGATGCCAAACTGAGTGCCCCAGTCGCCGAGGTGATTATCGGTGACGACGTGATGGCCGAGGAACCGCAGCAGTCTGGTCAGGCTGTCGCCGATGATGGTGCTGCGGAGGTGGCCCACGTGCATCGGCTTGGCAACGTTAGGAGAACTGTAATCGATGACGTAATTGAGCGACTTAGCAGTGAGGGGTACGCCGAGTCGATCATCGTGAGCGACTTCAGTGACTCGTTCAGCAAGCCAGGGGGTGGCCAAGCGGATATTGATGAAACCGGGGCCGGCCACTTCGGGGGTATCGAGGCCGGTGAGATCGAGGTTGGCGATCAGCTCTTTGGCTACCTCTTGGGGTTTCTTGCCGAGTTGCTTGGCCAGAGCCATCGCCCCGTTGGCCTGGTAGTCGCCGAACCTGGGGTCTTTGGTGGGCTTGATAGAATCGGCCCGGACGCTGCTTTCCCCCGTGAGCAGGGCGGTCGCGGCGTGGAATCGTGCTTGCAAGAGAGTCTGGAGGTTCATGGCACCGTCTGCTGAAAGTAACGACGAGTCTGTTGAAACACTCAGTAGAAGTGGCAGGGTTATGCATGTACTCATGCATAACCCTGTGAATCAGCTGAGTTAGTGCAAGTGGAGCAGGGTCATTCGGAGTACCGAATAACCCTGGCACAGCTATTCAACAGGCATTAGATAGTCAGCATACGAGCGAGGTTCACGATTACCATTGCACAATAGGTGAGCAGTTATTTTCGCAGCTCGGCTGCTTCGGTAGTCTTGCCCTGTCTATCGTACAGGGCTGCCAAGGCGGTACGGGTCTCTTTCCACTCTGCCGGATTGGATTTCTGGTTGCCGAGCCTCTTCAAATTCTCGAGCAACAGTTCCTCCGCTGCCTTATCCTGGTTGACCACCAGGCAGGATTGTGCGGAATAACGACGAGCGAGCAGCATGACGCGATCCCCTGGAGGGAACTTGCCCTGTTGCTTAAGGGCTTCCTGAAAGAGCTTCAGTGCAGCCGGGTGATCATTCTGACCTTGTTTGACCTGGCCCAGGTAGAAAAGAGTACTGATGCGTTCAGGATGTTGCTCAGGCAGGAGTTTGCGGCGACCTTCCAGAGCTTTCACCAACATCGGTTCGGCTTTATCGTACTGCTTCATTTTGAAGTAGGTCGAGCCCAAGTTATGGTACGCTGACAGACGATGGGCATGATTTTCATGCAGGCTCGATTCCATTTTTTTGATGGTATCCAGCAGCACTTTCTCCGATTCAGCCAGATCGATGTGCGAAAGAATGGTGCCTAAGTTGTTCTGGTACATCAGTGTGGTGGCGTCATGTTCGCCCGCGCTCTTCTTCTGCAATTCGTAGATCGCTTTCGCCTGGGGCAACGCTTTCTTGTATTCCTTTTTCTGGAAGGCGGCGGTCATCAAGTTGTTTCGGGCTGTCAGAACCCGGTGATGATCGGCGGGGAAACGATCTCCAAGCCTGTCGATCAGATCTTCGAGCATGTTCATGGCTTCATCCACGAGGTTGGCTTTAACCAGGAGCAACCCCAGATTGTTCTGAGCATTCAGGGTAAGGTCATCGTCCAGCCCATGCGTTTCCTGTGCTCTCTTGAAAGACTCACGCTGCAGGGGCACTGCTTCTTCGTATTTCCCCAGTTTTTCGAGGACTACCGCCAGATTGTTATGCACGTGCAATGTCTTGGGATCATCTTTGCCATATTGTTGTCGATAGACTGAGAGCAACCGCTTTAGAAATGGTTCAGCCTCTTTCACCTTGCCTTGATCGAGATTCGCCAGCACGATGTTATGCACGATGGCAAGCGTGCTGGGATCCTCTGCTCCGAGTTCTTTCTCACGCAGTTCTAGAGCATATTGAAATTGTTCGAGAGCTGCCGGCACCTGCCCTATCTCACGATAGAGATCACCCAGGTTGTCGCGCACTTCAGCCTGGATATCCGGCTCTCCGGCAAACACCGTTGGGACGGCATCTGTCGCCGCTTTTATCGCCTCCAGCAGAGTGACGTTCCGACCTTTCTTGGTCGGGGCCGCTTGTGCCAGCACTTCCGAAAGGAAGAAGTGATTGATCTTTTTGGTTCGGCTCTCTGCTTTCGAGGCGTCCTCTGCCGATTTCCTTGCCTTGCCTTGGGCAATAGTGGCATCCAAACGACCTCGCTCTGATTTCGAGTAAAAGATGGACGACACGATCAACCCGGAAAGCAAAGTCACGAAGATCGCCGCACACAGGCCAGCCACTACGGGATTACGCCTCGCCCACCGATAGGCAGTCTGGAACGGCCCCAGGCGGCGGGCACGGATCGGCTGCCCCTCGGCAAAGCGGCGCAGGTCCTGCCCCATCTGGCTGACGGTGGCATAACGCTGCTCTGGCTCCCGTGCCAAACCTTTCAAGATAACCGTCTGTAAATCGAGAGGCAGCCCGGGCACATACCTTGAGGGTGGAACGGGACTTTCCTTACTGATCTTGTGCAGAATCTCTTCACTGGTGGCGGCATCGTAAACCGGTTGCAGCGTCAGCAGTTCATAGAGTGTGGCAGCCAGAGAGTATTGATCGCTCTGCTGGCTCTCCTGCCTGCGGAGGCGTTCGGGGGCCAAGTAGCGCAAGGTGCCCACCAGTTGCCCCGATTCTGTGAGGTTGTCTTCCTGATTGATGCGAGCCAAACCGAAGTCGGTGATCCAGATGACCCCTTCATTATCTAGCAGCAGATTGCTGGGCTTCACGTCTCGATGCAGAATACCGTGGGAGTGGGCATGCCCCAGAGCATCGGCGATATCGGCAAAGAGCAGGGCCATCCGGCGGGCATAGGTCTGAGGTTCGTTGATTCGAAGGGTGGTCCACTGGTTGATCACTTCGTCCGTCAACTGCTTTTCATTTGTTGCCACTGGCGGTCGGGGTGTGCCTTCGTTTGGGGTGACGATGCCATCAACCGTGGATTCCCGCTTCTTGAGTTTGAGCGTGCTGCCTTCGTCGGTTTGTCTGAGCCGCTGGAGCAGGCGATCCAGGCTGATGCCGGGGATGTACTGGAGGGCCAGATAGTTTTCGCCTTCATCGATACCCACGCCGTAGACTGCCACAATGTTGGTGTGATGCAATCTGGCGGCGGCGCGGGCTTCCCGGCTGAAGCGCGCGAGGGTTGATGGATCGTTCGTGGCATGTTTCAACAGCTTGAGAGCCACCTTGCGGCTGAGCGATTCCTGCATCGCTTCAAAGACCAGCCCCATGCCCCCATGCCCGATCATGCGGATGAGGGAGAAGTCGCCGATGCGTTCCCGAGTCTGCTTGTTGAGGCGGCGGGGAGTCGTGAGCCTGGAGCTATCCATCAATTCCAGCAGGTGAATGTAGTCGGCCAGTTCGCCGGCCAGATCGGGATAGTCTTTGAGAAAGGTTTCGAGCTGGATCGGCTCTCCGCGCTTTTTGCGTTCGAGGTAGTCCTCCGCCAGCAGGGCAATCCGTTCATCGAGTACGTTGGGTTCGTTCATGTTGGTCACCGTCTGGGGAGGGCGAGGCTCCCGCCGAGCCGTTAGTTTGATGAAGAAGGCTCAGCAGGAGCTTTGCCCTCCCGAATCGCTATCCTGTCGAATGTCCCAGTAGTTCAACCATAATGTCCTTGAGTCGTCGCAGCGCTCGGCCATAACGCTGGCTTGCCGCCGGGGCGGAGATGTTGAGCGTCATGGCCACTTCGCTGTTGCTCAGATACTCGAAGTGCCTGAGCATGAGCACCTCACGATCGAGAGGTTCGAGCGAATCCAACTGACTCTTCAGCTTCTCCCCCAGTTCCTTGCGGCGGACATCCTCGCTGGGTGAAACATGCTTATCTATCAGAGCCAGGGCGATGGCCCGGGAACTGTCGAAAGTCGGCGTTTCCACCTCCCTGGCAGCGCTGCGTTTGGCCCGACCCAGATGATCCCGGTGTGCCATCCCCATCCGCTGCTGCACGAGGGCACGCATCCAGATGAAGAAAGGCACTTCCCTGTTGGCGGCAAACTCGGGCAGCCGGTTGGCCGCATCGAGAAAGGCATCCTGCACGATGTCGCTGGCATCGAGCCGGGCCTGCACCCGTTTATCGAGGCGATACGCCACCATAGCACGGAGCTTGTCCCGATAGCGTTCGGTCAGCCGTCGCCAACTGGCCGCATCACCACGGGCCGCCAAGCCGATATCGGCCTCATCATCAGGTAATTGCGCTGGTTCCGCCATGCCACGATCATACCGCGCGTCTGGCTGGAAGACAGCGAAAATGAGCCAAGAGTCTCCCTGGAGGTTGGGTTAAGGAGAGTACTGCCAGTAGGGCGGGGGATTGACTGGGGAATGGGATTATTTGGTGATTATTGTCGACCAGTAGAGACGAGCAGTATGAGTTTGAGTCATTACGTGCTTTTGACCTCTACTACCGATCTTCCACTCATTTTCATCTTTTGGTATTATCCGCCTCCGTAGTGGGAGGATCCCTCGTTGGCAGCCGGGATTAAGGAACAGATTGACGATCTGGATCATCTGCTCGATCAGCTTTTGAAGCTGCCGATCGACCGGGTGCAGGCTGCGCCGGCGACGATCTTGATGAAGCCCCGGGTGACGGCGATTGCTGAGGAAGCGGTTGAGGTTGAGGAGGGGGCGCCCACGTTGCGGTTTGACGGTAAGAAGACGGAGAAGAAGCCGGTGTTGGCACTTGCTGAGGATGAAGTAGCTTTCGAAGTGGTAGAAGAACAAGATTCTATCGTTGAGACTGAGGCGAATGTTCAGCCGGAACCTTCACACAGCTTGAGCCTTTCGATTAATGAACCCCTCACCCCCAACCCCTCTCCCCGGGGGGGCGAGGGGAGCCAAGATGGG
>DAOMFV010000051.1:0-7886 GCA_035430005.1 Gemmatales bacterium | reverse complement strand
AAGGTTCAGCCCGTGAGCTTACCGGTGGAGGAGATACCTTGGATTGATGATGAGCCGATTGCGACGGGGCCGGGGAAGGGACCGAAGGTGGAGATCATTCTGGGGCCGACGAGTAATGTGATCGTCGCTTCGAAGCGGGAAGAGGCACGGCCTATCGCACCTGTTCGCAAACGGCGTGGCTGGCTATTCTGGACTTTCTGGACGGTCACCTGGTGCTTCGACAACACTCTCGGCCACTGGTTCCCCTGGCTGCGGCGGCCTACTGTCAAGTTTATGCTGGGTCTCGTTGGGGTGTTTCTGTTTGCTGTCAGTATCTATCTCGTCTGGACAGGTTGGCTGCGATGAACAGGCCCTCAGCTGAACAGATCATCGAACGGTTTAACATGAAACCCCTTCCTGAAGAGGGTGGCTACTTCGCCGAGACGTATCGATCCAGCGAGATGCTTGATCATCTGCCAGGTCGATACCCCAACTCCCGCTGCATCGGCACAGCGATCTTCTACCTGCTCACTTCCGATACTGTCTCGAAGTTCCATCGACTGAGAAGCGACGAGATGTGGCATTTCTATCAAGGCGATGCGGTCGATCTGGTGATGCTGAAGGCCTATGGTGATGCTGAAGTTGTTCGGTTGGGGGCGGACATCATGAACGGTGAGCGCAGCCAGGTAGTGGTTCCCCATGGAGTCTGGCAGGGTGCCCGGTTGGTCGAGGTCGGTAGCTGGGCGCTCATGGGCTGTACCGTCGCCCCGGGGTTTGAGTTTGTGGATCGTGAGATGACGGCTTCGGAGACGCTGATGAAGTCACATCCGAAGTGGAAGACGTGGATTGAGTTGTTGGGATAGTTGCCATCACGCTCAGCGTGATGGGGCGGAGACTCATCGTAACACAAAACCTTCAGTGACGGCATATACCCACCGCTTCATCACGCGGAGCGAGATGACTACCATCTAACACCATCTCCGCTACCATGATCCTTATGCGACCATTCAAGCTTGCTCCATCGATCATGACCGCTGACTTCACCCGCCTGGGGGCCCAGGTGCAAGAGGCGGTGGCGGCGGGCGTTGACCGTATCCACCTCGACATCATGGACGGCAACTTCGTTCCCAACATCTCGTTCGGCCCGCTGGTGCCTCAATCGCTGCGGGCAGGTTGTCCCCTGCCCTTTGAAGCGCATTTGATGATCAATAACGCTGATCAGTACCTGGAGCCGTTCTTCAAGGCCGGAGTGGAC
Organism: Gemmatales bacterium; assembly: GCA_035430005.1. Lineage (GTDB taxonomy): Bacteria > Planctomycetota > Planctomycetia > Gemmatales > HRBIN36 > JAEUIE01. The sequence goes on along the minus strand of DAOMFV010000051.1, from coordinate 6,652 downwards.
AGCGTCATACTGCACATCGAAGCCTGCCCGCAGATCGAAAACACCATCAAGACCGTGCGGCAGTTCAAGAAGCAAGTCGGCGTGACGCTTAACCCCAAGACGCCGCTGGCAAGTATCGAACATCTCATTCCCAGTGTTGATCTGTTGCTCATCATGTCGGTGCAGCCGGGCTTTGGGGGGCAGTCGTTCCTGCCGGGCAGCCTTGAGAAGATCAAGCAGGCACGGCAGTTGATCGACAAGCTCAACCCCGGCTGTGAACTCGAAGTGGATGGGGGCATTCATTTGAAGACTCTCAAGCCGGCCTACGACGCCGGGGCGCATGTCTTTGTTGTCGGTTCCTCGGTCTACAACAGCCAGGCCAGCGTGGCTGAGAACGTCAGGCAGTTAACGGAATCGGTTCATGCACGGTGAATGCAAGACGCCGGGAGGGAAGCTGATCGCGGTTGATCTCGAAGTGAGCAACGGGATCATTCACGAGGTCCGTCTCAGTGGCGACTTCTTCGTTCATCCCGAACCCAAGAGCCGGGAAGTGCTTCATCGGCTGACGAGCGCCATTGCTCAGCAGACGGTAGCGCACACGGTGCCACAGTGGACGACGAAGCTCAACACCGCCCTGCCCTGGGATGTGGAACTGTTCGGCACCTCGACGCAGGCCTTGGCCGTCGCTATCTGTCGCGCCTTGGGACAGCAGGCGGAACTGGAACCACTGCTGGGGGATGAGCATCAGCCGCTCACCGATCAAGAACTGGCGGAGAAACTCGCTCCCTGGTCGAATGCAGCCTGGCACCTGATGCCGGAAGTGGCCCTCGCCCCGGCGATGAATGTCGCTCTCGATGAAGTGCTGTGTCAGCAGGTGGCCCAGGGCAAGAGGCCGGCAACGCTGCGGTTCTGGCGCTGGTCGGAACAAGCGGTGATTCTGGGGCGGTGTCAATCGGTGCTGAATGAAGTCGATGTCCCAAGCGCTCAGTCGCTAGGTGTCCGCATCGTTCGCCGTATGACCGGCGGCGGAGCGATGTTCCTGCAACCGCATGGGGCCATCACCTACTCGCTCTATCTGCCTGAAGAGCTGCTGAAGGGTATTCCGCTCAGGCAATCATACCAAGTCTGTGAATCGTGGGTCATTGATGGGCTGCGTAAGCTCGGCGTCGATGCGTACCATGCTCCGCTCAATGACATCGCCTGTTCGATGGGTAAGATCGGCGGAGCAGCCCAGGCCCGCCGGCAAGGTGTCGTGCTCCATCACACTACGATGGCATACGACATGGAACCGGGTGACATGGTGCGGGTACTGCGGATTGGCCGGGAGAAACTCTCCGATAAGCCAGCCATCAGCAGCGCCGCCAAGAGAGTGAGTCCTTTGGTGCGACAAACGGGATTGCCGAGAGAGGCGATTGTCGAATCGTTGTTCGTTCATTTCCAGATGCGATTCGGTGGCAACGTCGAGAAGTTGCGGATGGATGAGCTGGCGGCAGCAGAGCAGTTGGTGGCGAGCAAGTATGGCAACGATGAATGGACGAAGGAGATTGCGTAGCAAGACTTACGCTGTATTTTCCTCGACGACTTTGATTTCTCCCTTGGTCAATCCATAGAGTTCGTACACGAGATGATCGATCTCTTTATCAGTAGTAGCAATGTCCCGTTCAAGTCGGGTGATCTCTTGCGGTGTTTTTGCATTGGGTTTCTTCTGATGAAGATCGAGCATACGTTCAACGAGCTTGACCATCCGGTCGTGTTGGGCTCTTTCGTTTGAGTCGTTAGTGTCAATTTGACGGACTGGAACTTTCTCCATGTATTGGTAGATGAGCCTATAACGAAACTCACCTGCACGAACTCCGAATGGAATGCTAATGTTGCCGATAGCAAACCAAAATAATTGGCTGTTTAGGATTCCAAGCAGATACAAGTCGGCTTTGCCAATGCAGTATGCGGTATTTGCAAGGTAGTGACCCTTCGTGTCGTAACAGAAGCGAGGCCCTTTGGCAATGTCGGGAAAAATGAGCTTCGGTTGATCAAACACCTCGTAATACGCTACATCATCTTGAATCTCATACCATCGATATCTACCTGGCTTGCGTCCTCTCTTGGCTGCCTTGTCTTTCTTCGGAGTAAGGTCTTCTCTCCACTTCTCTAAATGTTGGCGAATTGCTGGAAACCGATCTATGTCGATTCCACGCCTAGTAAAGATAATGAACTGTCCGGTCTCGTTGAACAAATATCGACGTATGTCTTCACCGCCAAGCAACGGCTTAATGAGTTCGGCGCTTCGCTTATCTTTGCGGATAAGACGGTTTTTCGTCTCCTCGTTGATAACGAACGCTTCGTTTAATCCAGTCTTTATCCCGTAACACAATTTACCACCAACATACTCACCCAGCGGCTTGCCAGCCTCTACCAGTTTCGCAAACAAGTTAGACTGGGCGTTGGACTTAAGCGACCAGGCTTCATTGCTAAGGCGTTCTTGTGGAATAGTGAACCTGCTCTTTGCAACGTTCTCATTCAGATCAACGAAGTCCAGAGAATGTACCTTTGAAATTTCGACATCTGGCTGGCCGATGCCTTTGGCGAACAATGGAATACATACATAGGTATCTTTTGCATTGGCAAAAACTGCAAGGCCGCCAAAGTCCACAATACGCAAGACAGCCGAATACTTCTTTAAAATCGCTCGCAAGTTCTCGCCATAACTAGCTCGCAAGAAACTACTGGATACGATGATGCTAAGAAACCCTCCTTTCCGTAGAAGTTTGACCCCCTTCTCCATGAAATATGCATAGAGATCAGCGACCCCATCATAAGACTCGTATTCTTTCTGGAAGTACTCCTTAAGGTCTGAAAGAGCTTCTTGTCGGACATACGGTGGATTTCCTATCACCACATCGAATCCATCCGCCTTCATGATCTTTGCAAACTCATCGTTCCAATCAAAAACATTAATTCGTTCACGGGTCTCTTCGTCGAACAGCTCACCTTGATGCTCATCATAAAAATCGGGGCCGATCAGGGAATTGCCACACTTGATATTACTGCCCAGGTCTGGCAGGGCGCGTTCGTGGAAGAGTCTACGTCTCTTCTCAAGCGTCTCTTTGCTCTCGTCCTCCAAAACTTTCAAGAGCAAGGAGAGTTTGGTCACCTCCACTGCCTGGGCATCGATATCCACACCATGGATGTTGTTGAGAAGTATCTTCTGCTTAACGTCTGGGGTGAGATACCACATTCCCCCCTTGCCCTGATAGATTTCATCCTGGTGCTTATGAGGACCATCTGCCAGATACCAGTCTCGATGCCATTTGATGAGAAACTGATAAGCGCCTACAAGGAAGGAACCGGAACCACAGGCTGGATCGAGAATGCGGAGTTTGGCAGCTTCCTTGGGGGTTTTTCCTTCCAGCTGTTTACCCACCGTGTTTTTGACAATGTAATCGACAATATACGCCGGTGTGTAATAGACGCCGCCCGCTTTGCGGACTTCGGGTTTATCTTCTACTTTCGCCTGGTGATTTCCGGTCAGACGAATGACCTTACCCAAGAACTGTTCATAGACCTGGCCCAAAATCTCCGGTGAGAGTACCGAGAACTCATAAGGGCTTTCGGGATAGTAGAGATTTCCGATGATCTGCTTAAGTGTCTTATCGTCGATCTTCAAATGTGGTGTTAATATGTCCGGCGCCTCGGCCCGATCCTTCTCTTTCGTGAAGTGAAAGAGGCCGGAGTTATAACGGTCGTCAGCGTCACGAAACTTCTTCTTCAGGCCATCGTAGATAGGTGAATCATCGAGCAGGTGCTGAAGCGTGCCATAGTCTTCCACGCCACGGTCTTCGCACATGCGCAAGAAGATAATGCGATCAATGATACGCTGGACGGCAAAGTTAAGTTCCTTCTGTGACAATTCAGCATTACGCTGGGCAAGGTTCTTGGCGAGCAGTTCTCGCCAGGATTCAATCTCAGCCAGAAACGAACTATCAACTTCACTTGTTCCACGCTTGCCCTTGCGCGTCTCGGCATATTTATCGAAAGAGCCTTTCAGAATGGCATCTCGGCTGAAGATGCCGACAATCTCATCCCACTTTTCTTCGTAGTCTCGGTAGGTGTAGTAAATCAACCTGCTTACCGAAGCCTTGTCGCCATGATTGGGTTTCTTGCGACAATCGTAGACGACGAACTCTTCAAAATCGGTGAGGATGGAGAGTGGCAGTTTAGCAGACCAGGCATAGCGGCGAAGTTGATAGGCAGGTTCCGGATTCTCTCTTAAATAGACGCTGGGCTTTTTGGCTTCAACGAAGAACTTGCGTGTGCCACCGATGCGAAAACTGTAATCAGGAGCCTTGGTAGCGGAGCCCACCTTGATGGCATCTTCGTGAATAACATCCTTGTAGGCCTCGGCGTGTCCTTGTTTGTTTAGGATGTCCCATCCCATTGCTTCAAAGAACGGATCAAGGAATTCACGTCGTACTTGTGTTTCGTTGTAAGCAGGATTCTTGTAGGTTTCACGATTGCGTTCAAAGCGTTCGATGAGTTCGCTGACAACCTTGGGAACAGCCATGAGAATACTCGTCTGAATACTTGATCATTCGGTAAGGCGTGTATTCTCAACAAAGCAATGAGCATGTCAAGCGAAACTAACTACGTTCTCGTTCGACCCTCTTGATATTCTCCTACAAAAGCAAAACGACAGGGGAAGTATCCCTGTCGTTGCACGTTACACCACGGGGACAAGCCCCATGGCTCTTTGCATCGTGATTACACCGAGAACGAACTGCCGCAGCCGCAGGTCGTCTTGGCGTTGGGGTTGCTGACGCTGAAGCCACGCTTGTTGAGTTCGTTGTGGAAGTCGACGGTGGCACCGCCGATGTAGAGGAGGCTCTTTCGGTCAGCGACGACGCCGACGCCGTTGATCTCGAAGAGTTCGTCAGCCTTTTCGTTGTAGACGGGGTCGAGGTCGAGCTTATTCTGGAAGCCGGAACAGCCGCCACCCTTGACGGAAACGCGGAGGTAGACCCGTTCGTCTGGCCCGAGGACGCCGGCGGTACGCTGCTCGTCAACTATCCGTTTGACTTCCTCAGCGGCGCGAGGGGTGACGGTGATCGGCGGGGCGGTCGGGGTCTGGGGTTTCGTTGGTAGTTCAGCAACTGCACTCATTACCTGTATCTCCCAAGTTCGATGTGAACTTTGATGTTCATTGGCATTATACCCTTCTGTATCGAGTAAGGCCAGTTGTAGTTGAGGAGTCAAGAGCCAGAAGCCAGGAGCCAGGAGGGGAAAGGAGAGGAATAGGCCATACAAAGAGTACATTCAGAGGAGAACGTGGATGTCGGTATTCGCAGGGTTGTTGGTGTTGCTGGGCTGGTCGGTGCAAGCTGGGGCTGACCCTGTGGCTGGGTTGACCGAGTGGCTCAAGCAACCGGTGGAGCAGCGGGGGAAGTTGGAGGAGCAGGCGTTTGCATCGGTCAGCTTGACGAAAGAGCAGGCAGCTAAGGCGAGACAGCTCCTTGCTGAGGATGAGGTTCAAGAGGTTCGCAAGTCACGGGTAGAAGAGTGGAACAACCGGGCCATCACGCTCGGCACTCTGACCATGAAGTTCGATGTGAAAGTCTTTGGCGACAAACCTGCCGGGGGCCGGTCGCTCTTTATCTCGATGCACGGGGGCGGGAACTCGGGCAGCAAAGTCAACGATCAGCAGTGGGACAATCAGAAACGGCTCTACAAACCGGCGGAGGGGGTCTACATCGCTCCGCGCGCACCCAATGACGCCTGGGACATGTGGTTTCAACCACATATGGATGCGTTCTTCGCACAACTAATTCAGGATGCTGCAACGTTTGAAGATGTCGATATCAATCGAGTGTACCTCATGGGCTACTCAGCGGGGGGCGATGGCGTCTTTCGGATGGCACCTCGCATGGCAGACCGCTGGGCTGCCGCGGCGATGATGGCCGGGCATCCCGGCGATGTGCGGGCGGAGAATCTGCGTAACCTCCCCTTCACGCTGCACATGGGGGAGAATGACAAAGCCTACGATCGCAACAAACACGCTGTCGAATGGAAGAAGATCCTCGCCGACCTGCATGAAGCGGATAAGGATGGTTACGTTCACGAGGTGGTGATCCGGCCCGGCATGAGTCACTGGATGCAGGGCAAGGACGCCGTAGCGGTGCCGTGGATGGCCATGTTCACTCGTAACACTGCACCGAAGAAGGTGGTCTGGTATCAGCCCTTCCATCAGAAACAGCAGCAGTTTTACTGGCTGGCGGACGCTGTGGCTCAGGATCAGAAACTAGCCAGGCAGGTAGTGGCGACCATCGAGAAGCAGACGATTCAGATCACCAGCGAGAATGTCGGCCAGGTGACGGTGCGGCTGCGGGATGATTTGATGGATCTGGATCAGCCCGTTGTGGTGAAGCTGAACGGCAAAGTGGTGTTCGAGGGCAAGGTGGCGCGGAACATCAAGATGATTGGCAAGACGCTAGGTGAACGGCACGATGTGGGATTGAGTTATGATGCGGAGATCGTGGTGAAGTAGAGTTGCCCTCATGCTCGGCGTGAGGGTAGCGGTGTAAGTGACTTCTTCAACATAGACAAGGCGTTCTCATGAGTTGGTGTTTTGCCTCCGCCCCATCACGCGGAGCGTGATGGCAACTCTATTTCTTCCGCAGCA
>DAOMFV010000050.1:0-34472 GCA_035430005.1 Gemmatales bacterium | reverse complement strand
CTAAATAGCTCCACGCCGGTTTCGGAGCGCAGGTAGCTCAAGATGTCTTGCGAAAAAGAATAGCCCGGCTTAGGTATTGGGGTGCTTACAACGTCCCAAAACCGGAGCCGGGCCATGGATGGCAGTATCACTCTTTCTGTCGAACAACGTAAGACCCTCTTGCACCTTTTGCGATCAGCAACCGATGTACGCATGAGCCGTCGAGCCCATGTCGTTCTCCTTTTGGCGGATGGCTACAGTCATCGCGTTGGCGGATGGCTACAGTCATCGCGATATCCGAGCCGTGGCGTATGTCAGTTTCGATTTCGTTGCCGACTGCACCCGACGGTTTCGTGAAGGTTCTATAGAAGAACTCTGCACCATGGCACCTCAGCCCCCGAAGCCATCATGGCTGGAATACCTGCTGGAGTGCCTCCTCGATAAAACGCCCGAAGACTTCGGCTATTTCCGCAGTCGCTGGTCGTGTGATACCTTGGCTGAGGTACTCGCCTGGGAGAACGATGTTCACGTCAGCGCTGAAACAGTTCGCCGTGCCTTGCATCGAGCAAACTTTGTTTGGCGCCGACCACGACCCGTCCTGGGGCGACAGGATGTCGACTATAAACGGAAACTGCGACGAATTCGCGGCCTGCTCGAGTCGTTGCCGTCCGATGAAACCGCCGTCTTTGAAGACGAGGTGGATGTGCATCTCAATCCAAAGATCGGCTCGTGCTGGATGCCCCGTGGAGAACAAGCCGAAGTCGAAACTCCAGGCAATAACGACAAACGGCATTTGGCTGGTTCGCTTGTTTGGCGAACTGGCACATTGCTGGTCAGTCCGGCTGGACCACGACGCAATGCCGACTTGTTCATCGCTCACCTCAACGACCTCCGATGTCGGCTGCGAACGTATCGTGTCATCCATGTGATCTGCGACAACGCTTCGTTTCACGACTGTCGGAAGTTGAATGATTATCTGGCACTGTGGGGGCACCGCATCCGTCTACACTACCTGCCTAAGTATGCTCCTGAAACCAATCCTATTGAGAGAATCTGGTGGCGCATGCACGAACGCATCACACGTAACCACCGTTGCAGAGATATCGACACTCTCTTAGAGAAGATCTTCGGCTGGATCGAAGCTGAGCAACGCTACCCCCTCGAATCGCTCTCTCCATATTCAATTGCCGCTTAACAACGCTCCGCTAATGGTGTGGAACTATTTAGCCGATAGCCGCAAGGTGCCGACTATAAGTATCCTCAAGCGAAATGCACGGGGTTTTGTGACCGTCAAAGCCAATACTCAGGGTTGGCTGCGTTCGGAAGTGTTGAGGGCGTTGTGCCGTCTGGTTAGCAAGCCCGGCCCGGCGGCGACGACGAAGGTGGAGTTGGAGATGAAGTAGTTGGTGGCTACGGAATCGGACGTTCATTAATGCTCAGACGAACACCATTTGCCATCGCTTGCTTTTGTATCTCTTCAGCTTTCCACCGCAAGCAAGAGATGAGCTGCATCTCCTAGACTTTTCTTGCTTCGATCAACAATTCTCTGGCTGATCGATCGCGCCAGCTTGGGATCATTTCTCGAAGGATGCTCATTTCTTGTGGAGATGGATATCCATTGGCCCACGATATCGAAACGTCGACCTCTGTGCATGAATTCGGGTCCCAGCTATCTGGAACTACTGTCGATTCAAGTCGAACCCATAGCCTCGGGTAGCTTGCCGCCAATGATCCTACTTCAAAATCGGGAGGCTCTATTCCAGTTATTTCCTGTGGATGAAATTGATGATCGTCTGGCATTTGCTGACCAGTCATTTGCTCGTAGATAGAATTGGGCATGCCTTCGAATTCAAAGAACCAATCATTCTGGGGAACATCTCCAGGCATCTCAGCAAGTTGATCGGGTTCGATCAGTATTTGCTCATATCGCTCTTGCCCTAAAGCGATCAGCCAGCCGCAGAAATCAAGAAAGGCATCTGAAGGGATTCCACAACCAATGAGCCAAGCTGGTCCTGCAAGTTTCCAGGAATAGGCGTTACGAAGGAGTCCGTAATAATGCTGACTGAAACTCATAACGTGCTGGGGTGACAACGATTGTAATTTCTCTTTAAGCTTCGCCCGCATGACATCATTGATGCCTTGACCATGCTCTCTTGCCTGGTCAATCAGGTTCCAGAATTCTGGTCGATCCATGTATACACCAGATTCATTAGCATCAGAGTGTTCTGAGGCGAAACATCAATGGTTCAGTAGTTGATTACTTCTAAGATAAGTGTATCAATCACGAGGAATGGCATGACTCCTTCCGCCCCCGAACCTCAAAAAACCTGGGGTGGCCGTTTCGCCGCCGGTACTGATGCCCGGGTCGAAGCGTTTACCGAATCGATCAGCTTCGATCAGCGGTTGGCACCGTTTGATATTCAGGCCAGTCAGGCTCATGCGAAGATGCTTGCACATGTCGGGCTGTTGACCAGCGATGAAGTGGACAAGATCACCAAGGCCCTCGATGAGATTAGCCAGGACATTGCTGCCAGCAAGATGCAGTATTCGACTGCCCTTGAAGATATCCATACCCATATCGAGCAGGCTCTGATCAAGAAGCTGGGGGACGTTGGCCGCAAGTTGCACACGGCTCGCAGCCGCAATGATCAGATCGTGACCGATGTCAAGCTCTGGGTACGCAGCAGTCTGGATCAACTCGATCAGGCGCTGGTCAATCTGCAACGGGCTTACGTTTCGCTGGCCAGCCGGGAAGGGCAGGTCATCCTTCCTGGATACACCCATCTCCAGCGGGCACAGCCGGTTCTCGCTGCTCACTACCTGCTCGCTTTCGTCGAGAAGTTCCAGCGTGACCGCAGTCGTATGGCTGATTGTCGTAAGAGATTGAATGAGCTGCCCCTCGGTGCAGCGGCCCTGGCTGGTTCCTCTCTGCCCATCGACCGTAGTCATAGTGCCAAGACTCTTGGCTTCGATGGGGTGGCTGCTAACAGCCTGGATGTTTCCAGTGATCGGGACTTCCTGCTGGAGTTCGTCTTTGACCTTTCCGTCATCGCCCTCCATCTGGCTGGTTGGGCTGAGGAGTGGGTCATCTGGTCAACTCAGGAGTTCAACTTCATCCAAATCCCCGACGCTTTCTGCACCGGGTCGAGCATGATGCCGCACAAGAAGAACCCCGATGTGCTTGAGCTCATCCGGGGCAAGTCGGCACGGGTGCTGGGCAGCCTGCATCAACTAATGGTCCTGGTGAAGGGCCTTCCGATGGCGTACAATCGTGATCTACAGGAAGATAAGCCTGCGGTCTTTGCAGCCTTCGATACCGTGCTGGCTTCCGTTGAGATCGCCGCTCCGCTCATCGAGGGCACCAGCTTTCGCAAGGAAGTGATCAAGGGCCGGATCGAAGATGGCTTCCTGGATGCAACGACCTTGATGGAAGTGCTGGTCAAGGAGGGCGTCCCCCTGCGTACCGCCCATGAGACTGTGGGTAATCTGGTGCAGCTTTGCGAGCAGCGCGGGTGCCGGTTGAAAGAGTTACCCCCTGAAGCGTATGATGCAGTACGCACCGGCCTCAGCCAGCGTGTATATCAGGTATTAGGGGTGGAACAGGCGATTTCCGCGTTCTGTAGCGTCGGTTCAACCTCGCCAAGTGCCGTTCAAGCACAACTTGACGCCTGGCGCGAGCGATTGGGCTAATTAGAGCAGATTTACGCTCTAAAGCGCCTTTAGCTCGCGCCTGAAGGTGTTATCATGGAGCAACTAGCGCGCGGAGTCTTCGTACCCGATGGATCATTTCCAGTACCGCCAACATGCGCTCTTCTGTGAAGACGTACCAGTCAGCCAATTGGCTGCACAGTACGGCACCCCGCTATGGGTCTATAGTCAGGCCACCCTCGTACACCATCTCAAAGCCTTGCAGTCAGCCTTTGAAGAAGTCAATCCTCTCATCTGCTACAGCATCAAAACGAATGGAAACACCCATATCTGCCGACTGATGCAGCAGAATGGTTCCGGGTTTGATGTCACCAGTGCAGGAGAGCTTTTCCGGGCTTTGCAGGCTGGGGGCACCGGCGAGAAGATCGTCTTTGCCGGGGCAGGCAAGAGCGATGAAGAGATCAAGATGGGGCTCGAAGCCAAGGTTCGGATGTTCAATGTGGAGAGCGAACCTGAGCTTGAAGCGATCAATCGGGTGGCTAGCAAGCTGAATGTCACCACACAAGTGGCACTTCGAGTCAATCCTGACGTCGATCCTCAGACTCACCCCGAAACCTCGACCGGCATGTTTGGCACCAAGTTTGGCCTGCCCTGGGATCAAATTGAACGTATCTCGAAGGAACTTTTAGGCCATCCGCGCATCAAACTGGTGGGGCTGCACTTCCACTTGGGCTCGCCTATCCTGACGACTCAACCTTATTCCGATGCCTTGAAACGGGCTGTTCCACTTCTGATAAAGCTCAGAGAACAGGGCCATCCTATCACCACCATGAACTGCGGCGGTGGTTTCGGGATAAACTATAAGACGAACGAAGCCCTGCCTGCCACGGCTTTCGCTTCGGTGATCATCCCTGCGGTCAAGGCGGCCAAGGTGCAACTGGCGCTGGAACCGGGTCGTTTCATTGCCGGGAATGCCGGCATCCTGGTGAGCAAGGTCATCTATCCGAAGGATTCGGCAGGCAAGCGGTTTGTCATTCAAGACGCTGCGATGAATGATCTGATCCGCCCTCGGCTCTATGGTTCGTTCCATCGCATCTGGCCTGTCAATGTCCCGAACAATGTGCCTGCTCCGCCGAGCGACTTTGAAGCGGACATTCCGAACACCAAATCAACTGAAGTCGTCGGTCCCGTTTGCGAGACTGGCGACTACCTGGCCCGTGGCCGCAAGCTGCCCGACCTGAAGACCGGCGATCTGCTGGCGACCTTCAGTGCAGGTGCCTACGGCATGGCCATGAGTTCTAATTACAATGGGCGTTTGCGGGCAGCGGAGGTGCTGGTCAACGGCCAGTCTCACCGCCTGATCCGCAGGCGCGAAACACTCGATGATCTCATCCGGTGTGAACAGGAAATCTAAGGCGGGAGTACCCGCAGGAGCTAATAGCGAGGAGCTAGTAGCTAGAATCGGACATGATTGAAGGGAGGGCGAGGCTCCTGCCGAGCTAAGCCTAACTGAGGAGAAGTATGATGAAGCATCTTGTGAATCTTCGCAATCTGTTGGCAGCAGGTGTGCTGGCTATCAGCGTCACGGGCACCGTTCCCGCACAGGACTTTGTGCTGCCATACAACAAGGCTCCTGAGACGGCTCAGGAGTTCTGGGCAGCAGCCAAGTACGATCTCAGCCTGGGCAATCAACAGCGCGCCGCCCAGATGATCGGCAACTACTATGACAAGGTGATGGCCTTCGGCCCGGATGAGCAGAAGAAGTACTTCCTCAATCTTTACGACACCGAAGGTGTTTCGCCGCTGCTGCGTCTTTCGACGATTCCCGCCGTCAAGCAGGTGATGCGGAAAGACCCCGTCACCGGTGCTGACAAGTCAGCTATTGATATCCTCATCGCTCGGATGACCGGGTTCATTGATGCACGCCTGAGCGATCAGGAACGCATCCGTTTTTTTGTGGGCCAGCTCAACAAGCGGCCAGAAGAACGGGCCTATGCCATCGCACAACTGCGAGCTAGCGGCGCTCGTTCAGTACCTGCCATGATTGACGTTCTCCGTGATCCCGCTCAACAGGCTCTGCACGGCTCTGTCTACAACGCCCTGATCAAGATGGATTCAGATATCGGGCCACCACTCCTGGCCGCCCTCGACAGCAAGAGCGACTTCGTGAAGTCAACGATTGTCGATGTCTTCACTAATCGTGCTGACAGCCGCATCGTTCCTGACCTCTATTACCTGAGCCAGGCGAAGAGTTCTACTCCGCCGCTAAAGGCCAAGGCCAAGGAATGGCTCACGAAGTTCTTGGACAAGAATGAAAAAGAGCTGGCTGATCCCCGGGTGGCTCTCGTCGATACTGCCGAACTCTTTCACAAGCATCAAGTCGATCTCAACGGTCAGAAGCACAACGTCTGGACGTGGAACGATCAGACCGGGCTTAGTGGTCAGCCTGCCACAGCAACACAGGTTGAAGAGTCTCGTGGCATTGCCTATGCACGCAAGGCTCTAGACCTTGATCCCAGCTATCGCCCTGCTCAGATTGAGCTGCTTTCCCTGGCATTGGATAAACTCTACGAACGTGGTGGCCCATCGGTTTCCGTAGCCAAGGCCAACCCTGATCTGCAAGCTCTGCTGGCCGGAAGTCCTTCTGACCTGCTCGAAGATGTACTGGCCAAAGCACTCAAAGATGGTAACACCAATGCAGCGCTCGGTGCTGCTCGTGCCCTGGCGGCTCATGGTGATCCCAATCTGTTGCGTTCCTCCGAACGCGGTGTTCCTGCACTTTTACAGGCACTCCGCTATCCTGATCGCCGGGTGAAGTTCGCCGCAGCGGAAACGGCCCTTGCCATCAATTCCAAGGGAGAACCCTTCGATGGCAGCAGCCGGGTTGTCGAGGTTCTGAAGTATGCAGCTGGTGGCAATGGAAATGCCAAGATCCTTGTCGCTTTGGGCAACACTGACGAGGCTAACCGACTGGCCGCGCTGCTTCGCAACTTGAAATATGATGTCGAAGTGATCGGTTCCGGCAGGAAGCTGATGGAAGTCGCAGGCAACGATGGCAACGTCGCCATGGTGATTACTGATTCCAGCCTGCCTCAGCCGGGATTCAGCTACTTCCTGTCTCAGTACAAACGTCAACCCAATACTGCCGGCCTGCCCATGCTGCTTATTGCCGAAGGCAGCCAGGCCCGTCTCGCCGGTGATGAACTGGCCAAGTCGGCCAATGTGAAGATCATTGGCTCCGTGCCCAAGTCACCGGAATTGCTCCAGGCTGAAGTCACCAGTATGATTGGCGACAAGACCAAGCCGGCCTTCACCGATGCTGAGCGAGCTGCCCAGGCCAAGGCAGCCGTCGATGCCCTGGCTCGCATGGCGAAGGGGGAATTGGCGAACTTTGATTTGAAGCATGCTGACCCGGTGCTGCTGAAAGTCGTTCATGATGAAGTATTGGCCCCCAGCGCTGCCTCTGCCTTATCCCATCGCCCTTCAAGAGAAGCCCAGGCTGCCCTCGCCGCTGCGGTGCTCAACGACAAGCTCTCTCCCGCCGCGCGGACTGCTGTTGCTGCGTCACTGCGGGCTCATATTCATCGCTTTGGCAATCAAATAAATCAGGATCAAGTGAAGAGCTTGATTAACCTGGCACTCTCTTCCAAGGATGGCGCTCTGCGTGAACAAGCTGACCTAATCGCTTCCACGCTTCGCGGCGATCCAGCGGTCATTGGCAATCGACTCAAGGACTTCGTCCCCAGCACGACGCCTCCGGCTGCCAAGGTCGAACCAGGCAAGGAAGGTAATTAATCGCTCGATAATTTCCTGGAAATCTCGATACCTCAGCATCATACTGCTGAGGTATTTCGTTTGTTGAGATCAATGATATGGCCAAGCGTAATCCTGAATTCGATGTCTACATCGCCGAGGCGGCGGAGTTCGCCAGACCAATCCTTAAGAAGATCAGGCAACTGTTTCACAAGGCTCATCCCCAGATTACCGAAACGATGAAGTGGAGCTTTCCTCACTTCGAGTACAAAGGCCTCGTCGGCAGTATGGCGGCGTTCAAGCAGCACGCCACATTCGGTTTCTGGAAGGCTGCGCTCATGAATGATCCCCATGGGATGCTCAAGATCATGGGGGATACCACGATGGGTGCTCATCGACTCACCTCCGTGAAAGACTTGCCGGACGATAAGGTGATTATCGCCTACATTCAACAAGCGATCGAACTGAATGAAGCGGGTATCAAGCCGGCGTGCAAGATAGATAATAAGCCTAAGGCAGAACTGGTTGTTCCTGGTGATCTGGCTGCTGCCCTCAAGAAGAGCAAAACCGCAAGTGCCACTTTCGGCAAGTTTAGCTACAGCCACCGCAAAGAATACATCGAGTGGATTGAAGAAGCTAAGAGGCCGGAGACAAGGGCTAAACGGGTGGCGACGACCATTGAACAACTAGCTGAGGGGAAGTCACGTCATTGGAAGTATCAGAACTGTTGATTTACGAGTCCTCGCACATGCCTCAACTTCAGGTAACGCTCATTCCGGAATAGAAATGGATGAGAAGCGGAGCACAACTCATAACCGCAGGAGTTGAATGCTGTACGCCGACCTAGTCTGCCCAGGGTGAGCAGATGATATCGGCAAGCAGGAGGACACCACCATGTGGTATCGCAGTCTCACAATTACCGTCGTTTGCACGCTGGCAATGTCTCAGTCAGCATGGGCACAGCCGCCCGGTCGAGGTGGCCGAAATCAAGATGAAGCCATTCGCAAGCTGGAGCAGGAAGTGGCTCAACTGAAGGGCGAGATCAAGAAACTTCAGGAAGCACAAAGGCAGTCAACCAACCGACGAGGTGGTCCGCCTGCTATTGCAGATCGCCGAGGTGGTCCCGGTAGTTTTGGTGGCCCTCGTGGTCAGATGGCATTCCGTGGCCAGCAGTTCGGCCCGCAGGGTTGGAATCAGTGGCAACGCCCGCAGCAGGGATTTGGCCCGAATCGTTTCCAGGGACGTGGCTTTGATCCACGCTGGAATGGCGGCCCGCGCCAATTCAGCCAGCGAGGCTTCGCGGGTCGTCCTGAGTTTGGGCCACAACAACGCTGGCAACCATCCCGTCGTGGTGAGTTCCGTACACCGACCCGTGGAGAGCGTGGCGAATCATTCCGTGGTCGTCAGGGTGAGCGGTCGATTCAACCACCTCGTTCCCGTTCTGGGGATGAACGTCGTGATGAACGTCCCCGACCTGATCGTCGTCCAGCAGCTTAATGAAATCGATCTTGTATCCGGTCACCGACCGAGTACGCCCTGCAAGCCCGGCTCTGCCGGGCTTCTTTCTTGCCACTGTCGGTCACATTTCGCTTTCTTCGTTGTCTTGCCTCGCTTAAACTTGAAATCCTATGAGATCATTCAAAGACAAAGTTGCAGTCATCACAGGTGCCGGTTCCGGTATCGGCCAGGCGCTTGCAGTCGAACTCGCCAAGGCTGGTGCGCAGTTGGCCATTTCCGATATCAATCTGGAGAATGTCGCTGCCACGGCTCAGCAATGTGCTGCTCTAGGGGGGAAGGTCAAGCACTATCGCCTCGACTGCGGCAATCGCGATGCTATTTATGCCAATGCTGATGAGGTGATGAAGGACTTTGGTTCCGTCAATCTGCTCATCAACAATGCCGGCGTGGCAGTCAATGCGACGGTGCGTGAACTGACTGATGAAGACTTCCACTGGCTGATGGACATCAACTTCTGGGGCATGGTGCATGGCACCAGGGCGTTTCTGCCTCACCTGACTGCTTCCGGCGATGGGCACCTGGTGAACATCTCCAGCATCTTCGGGATGGTGGGTGTGCCCAAGCAATCGGCCTATAACGCTGCCAAGTTCGCCATTCGTGGATTCACCGAAGCGCTACGGCAGGAACTCATCCTGGAGAAGGCTCCGGTGCAGGTCAGTTGTGTGCATCCCGGTGGGATCAAGACAAACATTGCCAAAGCTGCACGAAAGGGGCCATCGGATAAGGACAAGGATATCAGCATCAACTTCGATAACTTTGCCCGTACCACTCCTTCGCAGGCAGCCAACATCATCCTTCGAGGCATCAAGCGAAATAAGCCGCGTATCTTCGTCGGCATGGATTCCAAGGTGATCGATCTGCTGCAAAGGGTGATGGGGGCAGGGTATCAGAATATTGTGGGGCCGGTGTACGAACGACGGATGAATCAACCGGCCGGCGCGACGGGCTTCTTCTCCTTCCTTCAGCCAAGGACTCCTGCAAATAAATAGTTGCCAGAAAAAGTGTAGATGCCAGTTAATTCCTGATAGCGATTGGCAGTATTGAACACAGGGAGTGTTCATTCCAATCTTTTCAGGAGTTCATCATGGGGAAGCCTGTCAGCTTCATGAAGCTTAGTTGGATTGCTGCTTCGTTTCTCATCACCGGTACGGTAAATGCTCAAATCACTGTCCGTAGCGGCTCTGCTAACGATATAGCAGGGATCACACCTGTACGAGATCAATTTCGTGCTGATCTGGGTGGCGGTACGACTGCCGGGGCCAATGGCCTCTTTGATGATGGCGTCTTTCAACGGCGGGAGATCAACTGGGATGGTGTACCGGCAGGTTTCTCCGCCCCGAACCTGCTGGCCGCCAATTTCTTCAACGTGAATTCTCCACGAGGAGCAGTCTTCAGCACTCCAGGGACCGGATTTATGGTCAGTGGCGCTACCACTGATGCCGGGGCGGGGCAGCCCGCCGCTGCCAACTTCGGCAACATCGATCCCTCCTATACCTCGACCTTTAGCCCGTTTTCCACGCAGAGACTGTTCACTGCGGTCAATAGCAACCAGTTGGACGTGACTTTCTTTGTTCCCGGTACTAACGTCCGTGCAGGAGTCCGGGGGTTTGGCGTAATTTTCAGTGATGTGGAACAGGCAGGCACCACTGCCATTCAGTTCTTCGATCCCAATGGTGCATCGCTGGGGGCCTTTGCAGCATCGCCTGCTGCGTCAGGTGGATTCTCCTTCCTCGGCGCTTTTATCAATGATGGCAGCAGTATCATCGGAAGCGTACGTATCACGAACGGCAACTCTGCCCTGGGGGCCGGGATCACAGATAGTCCTGGCTCGCCCAATTTCCGTGACCTCGTCGTCATGGATGATTTCATTTATGGCAACCCGGTGGCAGTGCCAGAACCCGCCACGCTTTGCCTGATAGGAGCGGGGCTGCTGGGCGGGGGTATCGTGGTTCAACGTAAGTATCTGAACCGACGCCGTCGCAGCAGAACCAAGCACTCTGCGAGTCTACCGACAGCATCCTAATGCTCGACTCAAGCCGGTTTGACGATCCCGAACGACATTCCTTCGGGATCGTGCAGGATGGCCATTTCGTCGCCGTCAGGCAACTTCTGTGCGGGAATGAGTACTTTTGCCCCCATTTTAGTTGCCTGCTCGACATACTTGCCCATGTCATCGACTTCGATGAAGAGTTGCACGAAGCTGTTCGCCATGGGCGGGGCCGGCCAGATGCCGCCGTTGATGCCCTTTTCGGTACCGGTATCGATCATGCGATAGCCGAGCGCGTTGTTGGCGTTCGACTTCCAACCAAAAAGCTTGGTATAGAACTCGTTCACACGATCAGGGTTCTTGGTGATCATCTGCCAACTGACGACGGGCTGCCCCATGGCTTACTCCTTGTGCAAACGAGTGACGGGAAGAAACGAAAGTTGAAGGTGATAGACGTCATCGTGATCGCCGGCGCTCGCCAGAAACTTTGATAGCTCTTCACGGAAACGGGTAATCCTATCAATGGCGGCAGGTACTGTTGAGCCATTGACCGCGATCGTGGTGGCACTTAGCACGAGCCGTTCACTTGACTCATGTTCCATCGAGTGCAGTGTCAACTGGTGCAATTGCTGTAGATAGCGCTCTATGCCGGCCTGGGTGAAATCTTCCATCGTGGCCATGGCATCGCCGAGGTGATCGATCCACTTGGTCATGGAAACCATCTCAAGCAATCCCAGCCGAATGAGACATTGCAGGGCGATGTTGACTTCATCTACTGTGATGCCCAGCACGCGGGCGATCCAGCGTGAATCGGGTTGGAAACCCTGGATACGGGTGAGTTCCAGGATGGCATAGTGATTGACATCGGTCATGAGTGAAGCAATGTCCTGAGTCAGTTGTCGTACCTGACCGGCACTTGCTTCATCGTGGCCCTGGCGTTCTTCATCAAGAATCCAGCGTTCTATGGCGGTATCTTCCAGTTCCAGCCGAACACCAATCTTGCGGATAGTCTTCTCGGTGAATCGTCGTTTGCTTCGTAGCAGTTGCGAGAGTGTTGAATGGTCGATTCCCAGATACTTGGCAAAGGCCCGCAGTGAATAGTGTGGATTCTCCGCGCACCGCCGGGCCAGCTCAGTCTGGAGTACCAGACGAAAGCTGAGGGGCGACGATGCCGGTGCGTTGGTATGGACGTTGCTTTTCACGAAGACAATCTAACCGCGCTGCAACGATCTACAAGAGAAGACTGACGATAATGAACAGAAGAATGGGGCAAAGTTTGCCCCACGGAAGGCAATTCTTGGTTGTGGGTCTGTTTACTCCTCCCCTTACTAAGGGGAGGTTGGGTGGGGTTAATTGCTACGGAGAATTTACCCCCTCCAACTCCCCCTTGGAAAGGGGGAGAGAATGAAACTGACCCACTACCCAATTTCTGAAAAGCATGAATCAACTTTGTTCGATTGCTCTTGCTCGTTATTCCTTGAAGATGAGCCTTCATCATGAGATACTCTCTCCCTGTTCGAGATTTGGCCGTTCGGAATCAGGAAAGACCGAGTAATTACCCATGATGAAGTTTCTTCGTTCCCGCTCGCTAACCCAATGGATACTCTTCGCCATGGTAGCGGGTGTCCTCCTAGGCTGGCTTGTTCCGAAAGAGCTTGAAATATCTTTGTTTGGCGGTGAGCCTATGAAGATTGATATGATCAAAGTCTATGAAGTATTGGCTTCGCTCTTCATCCGGATGATTCAGTCGCTCATTGCCCCGTTGATCTTCGCCACCCTGGTGATCGGCATTGCCGGGCATGGTGACGACATGAAGAAGGTAGGCAGGTTAGCTCTCAAGTCGATTATCTACTTTGAAGTTGTGACTACGCTGGCGTTGTTCATTGGGCTTGTTGCTGTCAATATCACCAAGCCTGGCGTGGGTATGCTTCCCCCGAAGCAGGCTGAAGAAGTTCAGAAGCTTGCAAAGAATCAGAATTCCCTGGCATCCATGCTCGAGCACATTGTTCCCAAGAGCATCATTAAGGCCGCTGCGGATAATGAAGTACTTCAAATCGTCTTCTGGGCTATCATCTTTGCTATCGCTCTTACTCAGATCAAGAAGCACCATAGAGACAACATGCTCGGCGGATTAGAAGCGCTCTCGGAAGTGATGTTCAAATTCGTCGGAGTCGTCATGAAATATGCTCCCATCGGCGTGGGAGCGGCTCTGGCTGCTACCGTTAGCAAGAGCGGGTTAGAAGTGCTTAAGAATCTGGCCTACCTTGTCATCACGCTGTATCTCGCCCTGGTTTTCTTTATGCTTTTTGTGCTGCTGCCCATTGCTTACTTTAGCAGGGTGCCACTTAGGAAGTTTGGCAAAGCCATCGCTGAGCCGGCGCTGATTGCGTTTTCGACGACTTCTTCCGAAGCGGCTCTGCCTAAAGCCATGCAAGCGATGGAAGCGATTGGGGTGCCCAAACGCATTGTGGCTTTCGTTATGCCCACAGGGTATTCGTTCAATCTCGACGGCACGACACTCTATCTGGCTGTGGCATCGATCTTCTGTCTCCAGGCTTCTGGCATTGAAATATCCTGGGGACAACAGATCTGGTTAATGATTGCACTCATGCTCACCAGCAAGGGGGTGGCAGCAGTGCCACGTGCTTCGCTGGTGATTTTATCAGGCACGCTGATGTCTATGAATTATCCCATCGAAGCGGTTACTCTCATCCTGGGCGTCGATGCCCTCATGGATATGGCACGCACCACGGTGAACCTGATCGGCAACTGCCTGGCTACCGTCGTCATGGCACGCTGGGAAGGGGAGTTTGATGACCATGCCACGGGAGCTGCCGTCGTGGAAGATCAAACAAAAGCGGAATCGCCATGATTGCCGCGATATGGCTGCCTCTCGGCACGCTGCTCTTTCTGATCACGCTGTTGACCGGACATGGTTACGCAGGGTGGGATGAAGCACTAAAGGTGCCTTTCAGCCAGTGGCGAGACGGCCCTTATTACATCTTTGGTTATATCCACTTTGCACTATCGCTTGCCTGTTCGCTGCTGATCCTGGTGCTGATCTTCAGACAGGGGCATCGTGGCGAGATCTTGACCGGTTTCTGTATTGTTTTGCTCCTGATCGTCGTGATTGTGACGCCTTCACACGACGTGTTCCATCGTTACTCGTCGTACGTCCTGTTTCTGATGTTGATGTCCTACTATACCTGGGTACTCTGGCGCTGGCATCCACGGTACGTCATGGTCCACCTAGCTATCTTGCTGGCATTGGCCCTGCTTACTACCTGGCACAGTTACGGATTCTGGCAGAAGACGTTGGTACTTTACGTCCTGGTGCTGATGAACATTCAAGGTCTCTATCTTCAGTCTAGTATTCTCAATTCGAATTCATCAGTAACGAACTGATGCTGGTTCACTTCCAGCCGGGCATGCTGAATCCTTGGTACTGCATGGTTTGCCATCGATAGGGTTTTTTCTGCCGGTAGTTCGCTAACTGAAGCTCTGCTACTTGCTTGAGATATTTCTGACAGTAAGGAGAGGTCATTGCCTCTTGTTGATGCTTGACAGCATTATCGAAATCAGCAGTTTCTGCATACGCCGCTGCTAGGGTAGCCAGGTAGATTTTGTCCTTCGCACGGTTCATGGCCAATGCGCGCTGGGCGAGCGTCAGGCTGATCTTGCCATTACGGATCGCGTCATTGGGGTGGGTTGCCAACAGCCAGGCTGCCTCCAGAAGATCAAAGGCATCAAGATCGGTGCGATTCAGGCAGTTGGGGAGGTCTTCTTGAGCCTCCTTCACCTTGTTCTGTGCGAGAAGGATGACGGCACGTTTCAAATATAAGCTAGGTACATCCTCGTTCCGATTGATGGCCTGATTGATTTGCGAGAGGGCAACCTCATACTGCTTTTGATCAAAAGAGAGAGTGGAGAGTAATTCGTATGAGTAAGCAAGGTTGGGCTTGAGTTTCAAACTGGCTTCACAGTCTGCTTTGGCTTTATCGATCTTGTTCAATCTTTCCCATAATTTGGCTCGTCTTAGAAATGCATCAGCATACCACTTCTTCTCTAATTCGAAGTCTGAGTCGAACGAGCCATTCTTAACTTGAGCCGTGATGCTTGGTGCAAGAAATAGTGCATCATCTAAATCTGTCATCGCTTCCTCGTATCGGTATCTTTTAATGTGGTAGCAGGCTCTCAGGCTTAAGAGTTGATAGGTGGGATTGTCCTTGACGTATTTGTCAAAGTGCTTGATGGCATCGTCGGCGTCTAAATCGACGAGCACCAGTGCATGCATTAATTTCCAGAAGAACTTATCCGGCTCATCTTCAACTCTGCTTTGGAAGTAATCAATAGCGCGATCTTCGTGAATCACTTCCTGCATTCGCGCCCTGCCGATGACCTTCTTATGTCGGATTTCGACGAAGAGCCCTTTCTTGCCCAAGGCCGTACCGGACATGTAAGGCCATTCAACCTCACTGCCATCCGGCAGAAACATATTGATCATGCCGCCATGTGCAGGGTAAACTCGTTTATTGAGCCAGTCTTTATTTTGATCGGGGATATCCTGCAGGAAACTGCATAGGAGCATGATGGCGCTCAAGCGAATCATGATGGTATCCCTTTTCAGGTCAAATATATCAGGAGTGATAAACAACCCAGAATTACCGGCAGCCAGATGAACCTGCTGGGCCGATAACACCTGCGGGCTAACCAATAGACGACCATACCAACGACTGCCGCCAAGACTAGATGAAAGATCAACCACATCTCAGGGCCGTTGGTCTCCTGCCAGCGGGACCAGTGTTTGTCCTTGATCTCGGGCTGATAGGGGAAGATAAAAGGAATGGGCCAATAGATCAGCAAGAAGTTGAGGGGTAGATAGAACCAGTAATAGAAGCCGTCGAGACGACGACGTTTACTTTTACGGACTCGCTTAAGTTGAACGTCTGCCAACATGGCATCACTCTGGACTCTTGCCCTGGTTGTTGACTTTCTCAGGAGAGAAGTCTCGCTATCACATGCTCGATCAGGAATCTTGATGTAGAAAGCTGCCCAGCATGATAGCATTTGCATTATCACTCTGTAAGGAAGAAATATGCTTCTCATGTCGATTTCGTGCTGCCTACTGCTATTACCTCTTACAGCAGTTGATGACTGGAGGGAACTTACCGCCAAGGACAGTGCAAACAGGGCACTGGTTGCTGAGAAGAATGGAAATTTTCAGGAAGCCAGGAAGAGTCTCGATCTGGCCATTAAACTGCAACCACGATGGGCCAAACTCTACAGCCAGCGTGGCGGTGTACACTTCAAGCTGGCGATGATCAAGGAATCGCTGGCCGACTTTGATGAACAGATCAAACTGAATCCCGGTGACGCTGCTGCCCACTGGCGACGTGGACTGACACTTTACTATGCAGACAAGTTCAAAGATGGTGTGGCTCAGTTCATCACTTCGGATAAGGCCGAGCCTGAAGATGTGGAGAATGCTGTCTGGCATCTGCTGTGCAATGCGAAAGTAATAGGAGCGGAGGAAGCAAGGAAGGAGTTGCTGAAGGTGCGGCAGGACAGCAGAGTGCCGATGATGGAGGTGTACTCCCTGTTCGCCGGCAAGAGTACAGTCGAGAAGGTTATGGCTGCAGCTGAGGCTGGGCAAGTGAGCGATGCTGAGCGTAAGTCACGTCGATTCTACGCCCATCTTTATTGCGGACTGTACGAAGAGATGATGGGACAACAGACCAAGTCGCTGGAGTTCATCAACAAGGCTGTCAAAGATTTTTCCGTGGATCACTACATGATAGATGTCGCTCGAGTGCATCTGAAATTAAGACAGAAATAACGATCAAACTTGTATCAGAGAGATTCGACCATGAAGCTGCACGATAAGACAGTGATTATCACAGGTTCCGCTTCGGGGATTGGGGCCGAGACTGTTCGATTGTTCCTGGAAGCGGAAGCCAACGTGGTGGCGGTGGATCTGCAGGAATCGGCCTGTCCCGCGTCGTTGCAGCACTCATATGGCCCTCGGGTGCGACAACTGCACGGTGATGTCGCAGTCGAATCTACTGCTCAGCAAGCTGTGCAGTTAGCACTCAAGTCATTCGGTAGAGTAGATGTGCTCATCAATAACGCCGGCATTGCCATCATCAAGAAGATTCACGAACACACGCCTGAAGAATGGGATCGGGTGATGAACGTGAATGTGAAAAGCATCTACTGGTTCGCCCGGTATGTTATTCCGGTCATGCAGAAACAATCGGGTGGAGTGATTCTCAATACCGGTTCGATCTCGTCCGTTGTGGGCCTTAGTTCGCAGGGGGCTTATGGCCCCTCTAAAGGGGCGGTCATTCAACTCACCCGGCAGATGGCGGTCGATTATGCTGCTGATGGCATTCGAGTAAATGCTGTCTGCCCCGGTTCAGTCGATACGCCGTTATTGCAGAAGGCAGCCCATGATTCAGGTGATGCAACGGGGTTTCTCAAGACAATCAGCGATGCTCACCCGATTGGCCGCATCGCTTCATCCGAAGAGATCGCTCAGTTCTTTCTCTTCCTGGCATCCGACAATGCCCGGTTCATCACTGGTTCCATTCTGATGATTGATGGTGGATATACTGCAAAATGACGAGACTTAAAGATCATTGCAGGGAATACTGCTGGGTACTCATGCAAAATTGTCGGGAATACGATGTGGTGCTTGCAGATTAATGACATATCTATGACAATTGACGTATGGACAAGAAGCTGTTTGTTAAACACGTTCACAAGAATGCGCTGATCGCCGTTGTCAAGATGACTCACCGGTATGCTCTGGGGCTCGAAATGCTTGTTCGTGAATTGATCGCAGCCAAGACCTACCAGCCTGAAACAACTCATCAGATTCGTATCCTCTCCAACAAATGCTTGGAGGCTTTGCGAGTATTGCGTCATGCGGGGATAGAAATAGACAAAAATGCAACAAAGAAACACTTGCATCGTTTGAGACGGTGTTTGGGTACCCTTCGAGATGCGGATATTCGTATGGATGAGTTTCAGGCTTATATCAGAAAGCGGAGGCTTCGCAAAAACGACTCCCTGACTGGGGCCTTGCAGCACGCATGGTCGCAAAGCTATGTGAAGACCATGTATCAGCTCCATAAAGACTGGCCTGAGTTTCGAAACAGTCTTGGAATACTTCGAAATCAAAGCAAGGCTTGGTCATCTCGAGGTAATCAGTATTCCTGGAAAAAGCGAAATGATCGTAGAGTCAGCAAGCAACTTGAGAAGTGGTTCCAGCTTGCTGACGCGTTGTTCAAGAATGAAAAGGAATTTCATCTCTTCCGTATTCAAACCAAACGGTTACGTTATTTATTGCAATGTCTCCTGCCTCAAAAATTGCCCACGGCACAGCATGATTTTGTTTTGCTGCTGGAACAGTTCCAACAGGAACTGGGCAGATATTGTGATCTGAACAACATCGTTGCATGGCTGGACAGCTTCCAGGACAGTATAGGGCTCTTCCAAGGAAAACCCGGTAAGCTCGTCAATTCGGTTGACTCCTGGCGGAAATCGTGCGAACAGGAACTACAACTCAATGAAAAGCAACTAGTCAGACTGAGACACAAGATCGCCAATCGCGCAAAATAATCTAGAGGTGATTTCAAAACCTCAGTTTGTCTCTTTTCCGAGTAGAAAAGCCCTTATTTCAAGGCATGAATCTTGCTCGGTGGTGACCAAAAACAGGTTTTGAAATGGCTTCTAGGGACTAGTTCCCTGGCCTTCGTGAATAGTCCTGCACTATTCAAGTCATGCACTTTATAGATGAGTTTAAGGTGAAAGTGAACGCAATATTCTTGACTGTGCAGGTAGCTGTGTGATGATTCCTGCGAGATGCAATCAACCACCAGTGTATGACTTATGCGATGCGATAGTTTTTTTCTGACAGTGGCGTTTTTCACTTGTCTTTGCCCTCTGCATGCAGACGAAGTGGACGATCTGGTGCGCGCTGAACTCAAACGGCAGAACATACCCGGCGTCAGCATTGCAGTCGTCCGTGATGGTAAGATCATCAAAGAAGCAGGTTATGGTCTCGCAAATGTCGAGCATGAAGTACCGGCCAAGCCTGAGACGATCTATCAATCAGGTTCTGTCGGCAAGCAGTTCACCGCCGGATTGGTGATGCTGCTGGTGGAAGACGGCAAGATCGGTCTCGATGACCTGATCTCCGAGTACCTGCCCAAAGCGCCTGAAGCCTGGAAGGATATTACTGTTCGCCATCTGCTCGCACATACCTCTGGTCTGGGCGATCCTTACATGAAGATCGACCTGACCAAGAATTACACCGATGAAGAATTGATGGCCATCGAAGGAACGATTCCGCTCAAGTTCCCTCCCGGTTCCAAGTGGGCCTACAGCAACAGTGGCTATCATGTGCTGGGATTCATCTGCAACAAGGTGGGCGGCAAGTTCTATGGCGATCAACTCGTCGAACGTATCTTCAAACCCTGCGGCATGACGACTGCCCGGATGATCAACGAGCACGACATTATTCCCAACCGTTCCGCAGGATATGAATTGCAGAGCGGCAAGATCAAGAATCAGCATTGGGTCTCGCCGCAACTCAATACCACAGCGGACGGCAGCATCTACCTTACGGTACGCGATATGGCTGCGTTGGATAAGGCACTCTTGGAAGGCAAGATCTTTTCACCAAGCAGCAGGGAAGCGATGTGGACGCCGGTCAAGCTGAGCGATGGCAAATCCCATCCCTATGGCGTCGGATGGTCCCTGGTCCCCGTCAACGGCCACAAGTGCATTTCGCATGGTGGAGCCTGGCAGGGATTTACCACCTATATCTCCCGCTATGTAGACGATCATCTGACGATCATTGTGCTGACGAACCGGGCCGGGGTGAACCCCGGACGGATTGTTCAAGCGATAGCGGGGCATTATGTGCCGGAGATAGGCATGATACCGGGACAGAAGTGATATCACCCGGGATTCGATATCCGAGAACCCCTGTGCGCTGGTATGCTCAGTCCTGTCAGGGAACGGGATAGTGCTTTTGTTTCTTCAAAAAGGCCTTCCGGAATACTATTCATGTTTATGATTGGCAGACAGCACTACGGTAAAACTGATCATCTCAAAGGTCTGTTCTTTGTCACAACGGAATTTTTCACAGTCAACATGTTTCCCATCATTCCGGTATCAAGTTATTGTCTGCTCGATCAGGGTAGGGCGATGAAAGGGGTCAAGATTCCCCACTCTGTGAAATCGATCCTGCTCGGTTACTTTCGGGGTATTGTCTGTGTGCTCAGTGTTGTCTTTCTGATCTTAGGCTTGAGTTTTATCATCCTCGATTTTAAGAAGATCAAATGGGGCGAGTTCTCTGAACCGGTCATAATGGTGGCTGGCGGGCTGCTGGGTGGGATCTTCCTTGGTCTGAGCTATTTGTGGCAGAAGCCTAAACCACTTCGAGCTCTGGAACTGGCCAAGCAATTGGATATTCCACTCTCTACCCTGGCTGAGCATTTCGTGAATGATCACCATCTTGAGTTACTGATGCTGCGAACCCAAGATGAAGCAACCGCAGCGCCGCCTCCAGAAATCCATCACTAAGGAGAACGTCGTGACCAAGCCAGCTAAAAATACGATATGTCTGTGGTATAACGGCGGCGCTGAAGAAGCGGCGAAGTTTTATGCCAAGACGTTTCCCAACTCCAGTGTGAACGCAGTGCATAAGGCCCCGAGCGATTTCCCCTCCGGGAAGAAGGGGGATGTGCTGACGGTCGAGTTCACCGTGCTCGGCATCCCATGCCTGGGGCTGAACGGCGGGCCGGCGTTCCAGCAGAGCGAAGCGTTTTCGTTTCAGGTGGCTACTGACGACCAGGCTGAGACCGACCGTTACTGGAACGCCATCGTCGGCAACGGCGGACAGGAAAGCCAATGTGGCTGGTGCAAGGACAAGTGGGGCGTCAACTGGCAGATCACCCCGGTGGCGCTGATTCAAGCATATACCAACTCCGACCCTGCCGTGGCCCAGCGAGCCTTCGCGGCGATGATGACGATGGGGAAGATCGATGTGGCGGCAATTGAGAGGGCGGTAAAGGGGTGAGATGTTTGTGTGGCACTGCGCCAGGTACTCCTGGAGCAGTGTTGGACGCACAATTGTCGGTGAACTTTTCGAGGTGAGAGCATTGGATGTCCGAACGATCCAGCACTGATCTGCGAGTACACAGTTCAGTCCCACGAAGTCAACCAAGGATTGCTCAGTGCCACCCTGCCATCGCCCGGCTAAATCGGGTATAGTATCGCCGCCAGCAATGACAGAGTTTCATGCACCGATTTGAGGCGTGAGGTGGTCCTGTGGCTCGACAACACTTCTTTCTGTTATCTACTGCATTGGCATTTGTCATCATGATTGCGGGGGCGTCGCCGCAGCAATGCCAGGATAAGGTGCAACCCGATGCGACAATCGTTGTTCCACGATTGTGGAACGATAAGGATCTGAAGGAATGGGCGACTCCTTTGGCGGGACTGAATATGCGTCCCGGTTTCTTCAGCGAAGCGGAATATTATGCAACGCCAATCGACAATGTGCGGACCTATCCCGTTTATCATCCAAAACTTGAGCCTGCCGGTTATCGGGAACGGCTCGTGGCCCAGGGGCCGTTGCCTCTCATCGAGCCGTCGAAGTTGAAAACCAAAGCAGATTGGATTGAAGCGGGGAAACGTGTTTTCGAGGAACTGGACACCGAGGTGATGCGCTCGGATGATCCGATCGTGCTGAAATACATCACTGATGCATCGGCCATCGACAAACGCCGTGATGCGTCACACGATGTCCTTACCAAGGATGGGATTATTCTGGATTATCGGTGGGTCGTGGACCGGGACAAGAAACTGAAGCTGAGCGTTTCGAGTTGTGGCGGGTGCCATTCGCGCCTCATGCCCGATGGCACACTGCTCGCAGGAGCCCCTTCGAATTTTGACATGGCTGACTCGCCGGCTGAGGATATCTTGCTGGCAAAGCTCCAACCGACACCGCCGCCTTCGCAAGCCGATCAGTTCTTCAACATGTATGGAGTTCCCTGGCTGTCTAATGACCCGCACACACGGTTCAAACGCATGCCGGATGAGGAGTTGAAACGCTTCACAGAGCAGAAATCGGGGGCACCAACCGGGACGACGGTTAACCGCTTCAACGGCAGTCCACTGTACACAACAAGAATGGCTGATCTACGGGGAATCAAGGACCGGCGGTATCTCGATGCCACGGCTACGCATCGCAACCGTGGGCCGGAAGACATTGCGCGGTATGGCATCCTGGTAGAGTTCGCGGATAACGGAGTCTTTGGCCCGCATCGGATGATTCCGGAAGTGAACCAGAGATTGCGTGTGCGGCCGCCCGACGAGGCGATGTATGCCATGGCATTGTACCTCTACTCGCTGGAGCCGGTGAAGAGTCCGTTTCCATTCGACGAGTTGGCCCAGCGGGGACAGAAGATCTTCGAAGCCGAAAACTGCATGCAGTGCCATACCCCGCCGCTATATACCAACAACAAACTGGTGGCTGTGGAGGGGTTTGATTCGCCTAAGGAATCTGGCTTGGATATATCCACACGGCGAGTCGGGACCGATCCTGGGCTGGCGCTCAAGACTCGAAAGGGGACAGGATATTACAAGATTCCTACACTTCGCGGAGTCTGGTATCGCGGACTGTATGAGCACTGCGGATCAGTGGCGTCGCTGGAGGATTGGTTTGATCCGAAGCGATTGCGCGACGATTACGTTCCGAGCGGTTGGAAGGGTCCTGGCGTCAAGACCCGCGCGGTGCCCGGCCATAAGTTTGGGCTCGATCTTTCAGCGGAAGACAAGAAGGCGTTGATTGCGTTTTTGAGGACGTTGTGAGGCTGTTGTGATGGTGTGAAGTAATTGCGCATTCGCAGGGTCGATTGGAGTACCAAACGACCCTGGCACGGCTTTGGTTATTGGATGAGGGGAGGAAGGGTGTGCCACGGAAATGCCGTACTCGGCTTTTCCGTGGAAGTCCGGGGACGACTGCACATTCAGCACGTAAGAGATGAGTACCTCACCTCCGTGGCACCACGTACTTGCCAATCTTTCGGGTACCTGGCAAGGTTTTATGCTAAGACATTCCCGAACTCAACCGTGAACGCAGTCCACCGAGCACCGGGAGATTACCCCTCTGGGAAGAAAGGGGGATGTGCTCAGCGTCGAGTTCACAGTACTCGGCATCCCGTGTCTCGGACTTAATGGCGGACCGGCGTTCAAGCATAGTGAAGCCTTCTCGTTCCAAGTGGCCACCGAAGATCAGGCTGAGACTGATCGCTACTGGAACGCCATCGTTGGCAATGGTGGCCAGGAAAGCCAGTGCGGCTGGTGCAAAGACAAATGGGGCCTCAACTGGCAGATCACGCCGGTGGTTTTGTCGCAGGCGATTACTGATCCCGACCCCGCAGCCGCCAAGCGGGCATTCGAGGCGATGATGGGGATGAAGAAGATCGATGTGGCGGGGATTGAGAGGGCGATGAAGGGGTGAGGTGTGCAGGGTGCTGTACTCAGCATGACCTGATGGCGGGAAAGTTGCTGCGTTGCAAACAGAGTCATTCGCAGTACCGAATAGCCCTGCCACAGCTTTTCATTGATTGAGTGGATGAACCAGAAACCCGGTTAATGAAACGCTAACCGGAAAAAAAAAAAAAAAGCATTTTCTGCCTCTTTTCGCTTTTACGAAGAGTTTCAACAAGATAATATGAGATACCACTGGATTCTTGATAGGGCTCGAGAAAACGCCTTCTTAGTTCCTGGAGGTTCGTCATGGCAATAACACTGGAGCAAGTTGATCCGAAAACTGTGCTGTTTGAAGAGGTCAATGATCAGGCTTTTTTGACCAAAATCAGAGGCAAAGTGATCCGCGACGTGCTTTCAGAACCAGGACGGTCGCGTGTCTACCTCAAGTTTACTGATGGATCGAGCATTGCGGTGGATGAAGAGCGCGGCAAAGGCAAGGTTGTCATGCGCTACCTCCGATCAGGAAAAGAAAAAGGTTGGGAATAGTAATTTTCGCACGCCGGACTGAAAAGCCAACGCGGCAGATCACGCCGGTGATAATCACGCAGGCCTGCACTCAGTCCGACTCCGCAGTAGCTCAGCGAGCGTTTGCGGTGATGATGAAGATGTGGAAGATTGACGTAGCTGCGATTGAGTGGGCAGTGAAGGGATGAGTTTATTTTGCCGCTGTTGAGTAGTAGCAACCGGGAGATCGAATCCCTCCAGCCACGACTGATGCATGGGAAGCCCCTGACAAGGGGCGGTTGGAAGTAGCTGGCTGCGAAGCTGTCAGGCGATGGGTTAGCTCAAAGCAGCGAGCCCCGGATGGGGCGAGGATCGTGGGATTGATGAATCACGAACTCCCGGCTCAAGCGCCGGCCAGACGTTTGATGCACTCGGCGAAGTTCTCGGTATGGGGTTCAAGCACAAACATTTCGTGGTTTAACTGATATACCGCATACTCTCGTTGGCCGGGCTTCACATCGAAACAAAGAACATCGCCATAGTCCGTCTCGGCGAACACCAGAGCGCGGATAGATCGACTTCTCTCATCCAGCTCGTCCAGTTCCAGCTCGTGAAGTTTATTCGGGGATAGTAGTTTGACGACAAAGCCTTCCTCCGTGATGTCGAAAGTTTGGGGGCCGACGCTCTGGATGAACTTGACGTAGGATGAAGGCAGCTTCAATCCCAGCTTCTTCTCGATCGCTTTCAGGTCCATGGGCTTGGGCTTTGATCGTTGATGCTCTTTGAGGTAGTTGTTGAACCATCGTGTATCCGCATTCGATACGACGCCGGCGGGCTTCATCGGAATGCCGGCGGCGCTGATACGCTCCTGCATCTCGGCAATCCATGCCAGATCTTCGGCAGTTGGCAGCAGGGGCGGCACTTCGATGTAATTGGGCAGATGGCCGGCGCGGGGATTGGGCTGCATCATGAGCGTCTGCTCAATCATGGCTACCTGAATCGACTTCAGCAGATTCAACAGCCGCACCGACAGGTATAAGTTTCGTGATGATTCTGGATAGGCGCGAGGGCCAGAGGAATACCAGGTAGAGGTTTTGAGGATGTCGTACTTCGACTCGTTCGTATATCGGTCGCTTTTCTTCCTGTTGGGGTAGACATAGCCGAAATGGATATCACGGTAGTGTGTGCCTGGGTGCACATCGGCAGGCTGTCCACATTGATTGCAAAACCTGAGCGGCCCGCCCACGGTAGCAGCTTCCACTTGATGCTGGGGAACTGCCAGGTGCCAGGGAGTGATGTCGCTGGTTTTCTGATAGACCGTGGGGTAGAACTTGCACTGACCCGGAGCGACCAGTTCCAGCACCTGTTTGATGCGATCTCGCACGAGCAGATTGCCCGCATGAGCCAACTCCACTTCGTTCGGCGCCAGAGTTTTCGATTTGACTAAAGCATACGGCTGAGGAACATGATCGAGATCGCAATGGCCACAAGCTGCGCAAATAACAGGCAACGGGTTCACGATGTCGCACTCCATATTGCGGCAATCGAGTCGTTCCTGATGCCCTGCGTGCAGTAAAACGTGTTGCATGGACGTACTGTTGAGTGGTGTTGGTAGCTGTTTTTTGTATGAGGAACATGTAGCATCTGAGCAGGGGCGGTAGGAAGTAGCTGGCTGCGAAGCTGCCGGGGGAGGGGCTAGTTAAAAGCAGAGAGCCCCGGATGGGGCGATGGGAGAGTGGGCCTTGTTCCTGTCGCCCCTTATCAGGGGCTGAATCAATCAAGCTCATCGCCGACATCAGGTGGCACATTGGCAACTTTGCTCATGGCTGCCCGAAAAGCTTCGCGGTTGCCACGCTTGGCTCGTTCCTGGGTGTGAGCGGTTCCGATCTCGTTGAGTTTCTCGATGAGCGCCCGGTGAAGGAGTTGGTCGAGCGGTTCGTTGAGGCTGGCTGCCAGTCTTTCGGCGTAGAGGTAGTGGGAGTCGGCGATTTCGAGGGTGAGGGTTTTCATGGGGATTGGGGTGCGAGCGGTGAAGTGAAGTTCGAGGATGATCGGACATTCAGCACGGAAGAGATGGTGCCAATCCCCTGAAAAACCTTCATGGCCTCATGCCACAAAGGTCGTACTTTACATTAAGTGCTTTAGCCCAACTCTCTGCTAGAGCATGAGCTTCCCAGGCAGCGAAACTGTCTTGGTCTTTTTTTGCGATCAGCATGGCCTTCTTCAGCACCTTAATTGAAGGCTTAACCCACTTTAGCAGCGCTCCAGAGGCGTACCCTCGTACCAGAGCTTCGGGGTCATCGAGTAATTTTGTCAGGAGTTTCACATCACGGGGTAAAACATGCCCAATTAAGTCCACAGCATGAGCAATGCGCCAGCGAACTTCGTAGTCAGCATTCTTGGCAAGACGCAGTAAATCTGGTACAGCTGCAGCCGCTGCCGCTCCATAATTTCCTAAGGCGTAGACGCATGTTGCGATGAGATGATCATCCTTACTTTCCCGGATCGTAATGCGAAGGGCCTCGACACTTTCATCACTGTGTTGTCCCAGGTCTCCAAGGTATTGGGCGCACCAAGTACGTACTTCCAAGGAGTGATGAGTTTTTAGGAGATGGGCGAGTTTGGGAATGTGTTTTCTCAGTGCCCGAGGGTTTGGGATAAACTCGGAGTCTTCGTAATCGATGTCTTCTGGGATACTGGCCAGACGCTTCAATGCTTTTTTGCGCTTATTCTCATTGTTGCTTGTCAATTCAGATATGATTGTCTTGTGGGGTACTTTTGGCATGGCAGGTCTTGAGGCTATGTACGTTGGATTTTCCCCGCCTTTTTCTGGGCGTGGCTCTTAGTGTCTAATTAACCCAGGACTAGCGCCCTGGCTATCTTGTTGCGGCCCTTTGGGCCTGAAACCTACACCCCCGCCAACTCCTCCGCATCCTGAATCACAATGTTCGCCCGCTTGTTGATGGCGGGTACCACTAGCTTGTTGGCCTTGAGTTCTTCGACAAACTCTTTCATGCCGTTGCGAGCCTGGTAGATGCAATTCTCGATGGAGTGGCCGATACCGGTGAAACCTTCGAGATCGGGGGAGTAGAAACCGAAATAGTCGGGCTCGGCGGTGGCTTCGATGACCAGTGAGTAGGGGAGGTTGATCATGATTTAGCCTTTCCGAGTTTGAATGCCAGCGGATCGTAATATGGCGTGGCAGGTTCCCTTGGGAACTTCCTTGGGTCCATGATAATCGACACGCACCAAGGTAGGCCAGCCATCTTTGCCGTAATAGCGGATGGAGCCTTTCTCTCTTACGATGCGAAAGCCATGTTCCTGGAGTAGTCGAACTACTTCGCTGAATTTCATGACTCGCCTTATTGTACGCTAAATAATTGACTGAAAGGAGGCTTCTCCCGCCCCTTCAGGGCTTGCATCTCATTCTAGCAAGCAACCCAGGGCTGGTGCCCTGGGCTGAGTTCTCTCGGCCCTTTGGGCCTGAGTGGTGGAGGCGTTTTGGTAGTGCGTGGTCTGGTCATCACTCGGAGAGTGATGACTACCATCTTACAGGTACTGGTTGAACACGTTCTCCAGGTGTTCCTGCCGACCGCTGGTGTTGGCCGTCGCATCGCCCTTCTCCAGCATGTACTTCTCCAAGTCCTCGAACTTGGCGTTGCCTTTTTCGATGGTCGCCCCAATACCGCTATCCCATGAAGCGTAGCGGTCTTTGATGAACTTGGAGAAGGTGCCGTCTTTGCGCATCGCTGAGGCGATTTTCAGGCCTCTCGCAAAAGCGTCCATGCCGCCGATGTGGGCGTGGAAGAGATCGACGGGTTCGAAGCTTTCTCTTCTGACCTTGGCGTCGAAGTTGATGCCACCGGTGCCGAAGCCGCCTTGTTGGAGGACAACTAGCATGCAGGTGGTGGTCAAGTAGATATCGGTGGGGAATTGGTCAGTGTCCCAGCCGAGGAGGAGATCGCCACGGTTGGCGTCGATGCTGCCGAGGAAGCCGTACTGGCTGGCGTACTGCATCTCGTGGAACATCGTATGGCCGGCCAGGGTGGCGTGGTTGGTTTCGATGTTGAGCTTGAAGTCTTTATCGAGGCTGTAGGTCTTGAGGAAGGCGATGCAACTGGCTGCGTCGAAGTCGTAC
Organism: Gemmatales bacterium; assembly: GCA_035430005.1. Taxonomy (GTDB): domain Bacteria; phylum Planctomycetota; class Planctomycetia; order Gemmatales; family HRBIN36; genus JAEUIE01. The sequence goes on along the minus strand of DAOMFV010000050.1, from coordinate 6,435 downwards.
TGGTGGACGGTCGGTTCCTTGGGCTTGGGTTCGATGTAGAACTGGCCGGTGAAGCCGATCTTCTTCTTGTAATCGACGGCGAGGTTGAGGAAGCGGCCGAGGTGATCGAGCTCGCGCTTCATGTCAGTGTTGTAGAGGTTGCTGTAACCTTCGCGGCCACCCCAGAAGGTGTAGCCTGAACCGCCGAGGTCGTGGGTCACTTCCATCGCCTTCTTCACTTGGGCGGCGGCGTAGGCGAAGGCGTCGGCGTTGGGGCTGGTGGCAGCACCGTGAACGTAACGCTTGTTGCTGAAGAGGTTGGCAGTGCCCCAGAGGAGCTTGATGCCGGTGCGGTTCTGCTCTTCCTTCAGCACCTTGACGACGGCGTCGAGGTTCTTGTTGCACTCAGCCAGGGTGTTACCTTCGGGGGCAACATCACGGTCGTGGAAACAGTAGAAGCTGACGCCGAGCTTTTGCAGGAACTCGAAGGCGACACGGACACGCTTCTGGGCCATCTCGACACTGTCGGTGCCATCTTCCCAGGGTCGGACGGCACAGCCGGGGCCGAACGGATCAGCGCCCTGACCGCGGAAGGTGTGCCAGTAGGAGACGGCGAAGCGGAACCAGTCGTGCATGGTCTTGCCATCGACGACTTCGTCAGCTTTGTAGTGTTTGAAGCTGAGGGGGTTCTTGCTGGTGGGGCCTTCGTACTGGATTTTGGTGGGGACTTCGGGGAAGTAGGACATTGAGTCGGTCTCTTCGGTGGTGGGATATTTATTGAAGATATAGGAGCCAGAAGCCAGGAGCCAGTAGCCAGAATGAAGAAGATTGGGGGAGTTGGGTAAGACTCAGGTTTACAGGAAGGAGTCGGGCGAGTATGCTAGCAGTGCTATGAAGCTACGCTTATGGAGGGGCTGGTATGAAGCGAATCTTATCGCTGGTAGTTTGGCTTACTGCCGCGGGCTTGTTGTGGGGGCAGAATACGTTTGTCGCCCCAACTGCTCTCAATGGTGTTGAGGGGACAGGCTTTTACATTTACAACGGTCCGATTACGTTTCAGCAGGTGATGGATCCCTCGCAACTGTTGGGTCTGCAAGTTGGCGATGTCATTACCGGGATGCAGCTACGACTAGACAGCACCTGGCTCGCCAGCGCTGCCAGCAGTAATACCAACTTCGATGTGAGCATCGGGCCTTCCAACTTTGCTCCTGGCTCGCTGACCAGCAGTGTGGCGGGGAATCAGGGGGCGGGGACGGTGCTGGCCCGCAGTGGCAGCATCGATTTTCCCTTGAACAGCTTTTCGTTCGGCAGCTCGCCCAACGCCTTTGGCCCCTTCATCCCGTTTACTACCAACTACACCTATACTGGCGGCAATCTCCTGCTGACGATTTCCCACCAGGCTCCCAGTGCCGAGCTGGATTTCGATGTAGGGGCGGGCATCACGGGAGTGCAGACCTATCAAGCCCAGGTGTATAACTCTGCGGAGCTATCCGACAGTTCACTCGATTCGGGGCTGGCTGTTCAGTTCACTCTGGCTACGGTTCCTGAACCGGCGACTTATATCGCAGTGGCGGTCAGCGTCGGCTTCAGTGGTCTGGCAATACGACGCTGGCAGAAGAAGAAGCGAAAGATCAAACGGAAGACGAACGTCGTCGCTGCATAACAGTAGATCATTCGAAAACCAGGAATGCTCAAGAGCACACCCGAAGAGGGTGTGCTCTTTCAGTTTTGCTTCTTGAGATATGACGCAGCTTTGTTAGAGTGAGGTTCCGCCTGTTTATCCTGCCCTGGAGTGGGTTCATGCTGCGCATCGTGATCTGTTTGATGCTCCTTCTGCCAAGTGGCCTCTATGCACAACCAACTGCTGTTCCGGTCGGCATAGCGAAGGTCGACATCACGCCCGACTACCCGATTCGTCTGGCAGGATACGGCTTTCGGCGAACGGAATCGGAAGGGGTGATTCAGAAGATATGGGCCAAGGCGCTGGTCATCGGCGACAAGGATCCGGTGATGGTGATCGCGGTCGATGTGTGCGGCCTTTCGCATAACTTTGTTGAGAAGCTGGCAGCGGAGCTCGACAAGAAGCTGCGCATTCCTCGAAGGCAGTTGGCGGTGACCGTGACGCATACGCACACTTCGCCGATGGTGGATGGGTACCTGCAGACGCTGTTTGGTGTGCCGATCCCTCCGGAACATCAGGTACACATTGAGCAATACACCAAAGAACTGATGACGAAGCTGGTGAATGTGGCAGAGCAGGCGTGGAACAATCGGCAGCCTTCGAAGTTGTTCTGGGGCATCGGCACGGTGGGCTTCGCCAAGAACCGTCGGCCTCAGAGTGGGCCAGTCGATCATGACCTGCCACTGCTAGCTGTGCGTGACTTGAAAGGAAAGCTACGGGCAGTGTGGACCAGTTATGCCTGCCATTGCACAACGCTGTCGCTCAACAAGATCAGTGGCGACTGGGCGGGCTTTGCAGCTCAGTTGATCGAAGAAGAGAATCCTGGTGCAATGGCGTTGATCTCCATTGGTTGTGGGGCGGACAGTAACCCTGATCGTCCTAAGACTCAGGACAAGGTGGAGTATGCCGAGAAGCAGGGAAGCCTGCTGGCAAACGAAGTCAGGCGGATGCTGTCTGGCTTCCTGGCGCCGTTACCGACCGGCATCACCACGAAGTTCGAGACGTTCACCCTGCCATTAGCTGCGCTTCCCACTGAGGAAGAATGGAAGGAACGGGCAAAGAAGGCCGATGCTGTCGGCCATCATGCACGGGTGAGCCTGGAACGAATGGCCAAAGGCGAGAAGTTGCCGAGCGAGATTCCCTACTCGGTGCAGTCGTGGTGCTTCGGCAACGAGATGGCGATGGTTTTTCTGCCGGGCGAGGTCGTGGTCGATTATTCGCTGCGGCTGAAGAAGGAGCTGCATGGCCAGCGGTTGTGGGTCAATGGTTACTCGAACCATGTTCCCTGTTACATCCCCAGCGAACGCATCTTGAAAGAGGGCGGCTACGAGGGTGGCTCGGCGATGATCTACTACAACCTGCCGGCTCCGTTGGCGACCGGGATCGAAGAGAAGATCGTTGGTGCGGTGAAGCAGCAGTTGGAGCCGACTTTTAAGCCGCCCTATGATCCGAACAAGTTGGCGGGTTCGAAGCCGTTGTCGCCACAACAGTCGTGGGGATTGATCAAGGTCGATCCGAAGTATGTGGTAGAGCTGATGGTCAGCGAGCCGCTGGTGACCGATCCGGTGGCCATTGCTTTCGGGCCGGATGGCAGACTGTGGGTGGCGGAGATGGCCGACTATCCTGCCGGGCTGCCGGGTGGGAAGATCCCCGTCGTTGATCCGAAGGCGGCGGCTCTGAACCCGGGCCTCCTCTACAAGTTCGAGAACATGATCCCCGGTGGGCGTATCAAGGTGCTCGAAGACACCGATGGCGATGGCAAGTACGACAAGGCGACGGTCTTCCTTGAGAACATTCCTTTCCCGACAGGTATCACTGTCTGGCGGAAGGGTGTGCTGATCTGTGCTGCCCCCGACATTATCTACGCCGAAGCTTCGACCGGCAGTGGCAAAGCCGATGTGGTGAAGAAGCTCTACTCTGGCTTCGGCACGCATAACTTCCAGGCGAGAGTGAACAGCCTCGAGTATGGGCTCGATGGCTGGGTCTATGGTTCGTGCGGCCTGTTCGGCGGCATGATCACCAGCTTCAACAGCAAGACCTATAACCTCGGTAACCGCGACTTCCGAATCAAGCCTGATACCGGTGAACTGGAGCCTGCCACCGGGCAAACACAGCAGGGCCGTGTGCGGGATGACTTCGACAACTGGTTCGGCTGTGACAACACCGTGCTGGCCCGGCACTATCCGTTGCCAGATCATTACCTGAGGCGCAATGCCTTTGTGAAGCCACCGGCGAACAGTGTTTTCCTGCCCACCGGGCCGAACGCCAATCGGTTGATCAACCTCAGGCCGCAGGTTCAACTCTTTGAACTCTCCGGGCCTCCGGGCTGGCCGACGGCGGGGTGCGGCATGGGGGTCTATCGAGACAATCTGCTCGGTAGCTCCCTCACGGGGAATCTCTTTACCTGTGAGCCGGTCAATCTCGTGGTGCATCGCATGCAGTTGAAAGAGCAGGGGGCCAGTTTCCAGGGCCTAAGGCCCAGCGATGAGCCGAGCGGCGAGTTCCTTGCCAGCACCGATAACTGGTTCCGACCGGTGCAGATGCGCACCGGCCCGGACGGTTGTATCTGGGTGGTCGATATGAACCGCCTGGTCATTGAGCATCCGATCTGGATACCACCTGCTGATCTGGCCAAGCTCGATATTCGGGCCGGCAGCACGATGGGGCGTATCTACCGCATCAAACCAGCCGACAAGCCGGTGCGACAATTGCCGAGACTCGATCAGCTTGATGATGAACACCTGATCGAGGCGATGAACACGCCCAACGGCACCCAGCGTGACCTGGCGATGATGCAGCTTCTATGGAAGAACGAGTTGCTGGGGAACATCAGCTTTGCTCATCTGATGGTAAGCTGGCTGCCCGAAGTGAGGGCGCAGGCGCTCATGGTGCTGGATCAACTGAAGATGCTTGATGATCGAATGTTGTTACGAGGGCTGACCGATCAGAGCCCGGGCGTTCGCAAGCTGGCGTGGCAACTATCTACGGGGCGTAAGAACTTCGCCAGCCTTTTGCAGTCGTTGTTGTTTCAACCGACCTCGATGAAGAGTGAGCCGCTTCCGGTGGTGATTCAGATGGCGTGGGCGCTGGGGGCGTGGCCTGATGTACGGGCGGGTACCTTCCTGGGGCAACTTCTTAAATTGCATCCGGAGGATGAGTATCTCCGGACGGTGGTGCTGAGCAGCCTAAGGCCGGAACATCAGACCGCTTTCATGACGGAAGTCAGCAAGGCAGCCCATGAAATGGTGTTCAGCGGCGACTATATGACGCAGCTCATTCCCGCTGTAGTGCAGGGCGATGATGCGCGAGTGGGCGAGGTGCTCAAACTGCTGACGACTCCAGGCGAAAAGGGATACGCCGGCTGGCAGTTTCAAGCGGTATCGTCGCTGCCCATGATGAATGTTCAGGAGGTCGCATCCGATCGACTGGCGATACTGCTGGCGATGTACGCAGCGGCTAAGCAAATCGTGCCGGACAGTGCTCGCAAGGAAGAGGACAGACTTTCTGCTCTGACGATGCTTCTTGGACCAGGTCAACAAGAGAAGATGCAGAGCGAGGGCATCGATGTTCTCTTTACCTTACTGGGGCCTGCGCAAAGCCCGGCGATCCAGCAATCAGCACTGACCATACTTTCGAAGCATCTCGATCAAGCAGGTGCTGAGCGTTTGCTCAAAGCGTGGATGACCTGTTCACCGACGCTGCGAAGTCGGTTGATTGACCTCTTCCTCAGCCGGCCCGAATGGCAGAAGATGCTCATACAGGCGGTGGTGGACAAGACAGTTCCCGCCAATCATCTCGATGCCAGCAGCAAGCAGCGGCTGCTCAAGTCGAAGGATGAAGCGATCAAGATGATGGCGGAGAAGACGTTCAGCAGTATTGCCGCGGATCGAAATGCCTTGATCCGGGATTATACTCAGGCGCTGACAGCCAAGGGAAACGCCAGCCAGGGCAAGGCAGTCTTCGCCAGGGTCTGCTCAGTCTGTCATCAACTGGGTGAGCAGGGCCATGCAGTGGGGCCTGACTTGATGGCACTGGCTAACCGGTCGCCGAACTTCCTGCTGCAGGAGATCCTCGATCCCAACAAGAATCTTGATAACAGATATGTCGAGTATGTGGCTGTCACCAGGCAGGGGCGCACGTTGACTGGACTGCTAAGCAGTGAATCGGGCAGCAGCATTACTTTGAAGGGGAAAGAAGGGCGGGTCGATACGCTGCTTCGTTCCGAGATCGATGAGTTGCAGGCGACCGGCAAATCACTGATGCCCGAAGGGCTGGAAAAAGAAATACCACCGGCTGCGATGAACGACTTGCTCGCCTACCTGAGCAGCCTGCAGCAAAACTACAAGGTGCTGGCCGGTAACACGCCCGGCGGGACGATCAAGGCGATCAACAGCGTGCATACACTTCCGGCTTCTTCCGCTGAAATCTATGGCCAGGCGATTACCTTTGAGTCTGACTACCAGAACGTCGGTATGTGGCATGGCGTTAACGACTACATCGGTTGGACGATTGAGGTTCCCGCCAAGGGCGACTACGACGTCTACCTGGATTGGGCCTGTGCCAACGATATTGCCGGGAATCGGTACACCCTGGAGATCGGTAGCACCGTCGTCAATGAAGAAGTCGCCGGCACCGGCGGGTGGTCACACTATCTGCGAGTGAGAGTGACGGCAGGGATTCCACTACAAGCTGGGCTACAGAGAGTGAAGTTACGACCGGCGGGACCAACACTGAAAGGGGCGCTCATGGATCTGCGGACCATCTACATCGCTCCG
>DAOMFV010000049.1:0-35127 GCA_035430005.1 Gemmatales bacterium | reverse complement strand
ACGGGCCAGGGCTGTTTTGAATAAGACCTCATCAGCTTGAAACACTACACTAGCGTCTCTAAGTCCAATTGGCCGTTCTCAACAAGGGTCTGAAAGATGAACCAGCCGTACTCGACTGACTCGCCGTGCTTGACGGTGCGGGTCGAGAGGAAGTCGAGGACCTTCGATCGAATGGTTCTTGTGGCCATAACTTGTGTTATCCTTCAGCCAGCACATTATCGAGATTCTGGTAACTCATCTCCATCCCTTCCGTCATGCCTGTGGCGAACGCCGCATCGCGGTCGGCTTTCGAGGCGTACTTGATCGTGGTCGTCACGTGGGTGATGCCGCCCGTCTCCTGGAAGGTGACGGTGATGATCGAGGGTTCACCCCCCATGGAAACGCCTAGATCACCTGGATCGAAGGCTTGGGTATGCACGATCTTCGTGTGCGGAACGACTTCCAACACCTCGCCAAAGAAGCCGAACTCCTGGCTGTTGTCGTCACTGCGCCAGCGCCAGCGATACTTGCCGCCGACGCGCATATCCATCTCGCAGACAGGCATCGACCAACCGGGCATCCCCGAACACCAACGACGCATCAGGTCAGGTTCCATGTAGGCCCGCCACACCAGTTTGGCGGGAGCATCGAAGCTCCTTTGGACGAGTACCTCGGTATCTGACGGCAAACTTGCTTGTGCGGGTTTCATTTCTTTCACTCCTGTTTCTCGGCTTGTTTCAACTCAGTCAGTAGTGCATCGAGACGCTTGTAGTTGCCTTCCATGAGTTCCTGTACCTGCTCCAACCAGTCGGTGACGGCCTTCAGTCGCTTCGGCACCAGTTTGCACGGTCGCATCTGGGCCTCTTTCCGACGCGAGATCAGCCCTGCCGATTCCAGCACCTTGAGGTGCGACGAGATCGTAGGCTGGGTCAACAAGAAGCGACTCACCAGCTCTGACACTGAAGCCTCACCACCACGGGCCAGGTGCACCACGATTCCCCGCCGGGTAGGATCCGCCAGAGCGGCAAAGGCTTGGTCCAGTTGTTTCATGTACATAGATTACAGTCTATATAGATGATTGTCAATATACAATTGGGTTTTCGTCCGTGCTGGAGGGTTCGACGTCCGGCGACTTCTTTCTTCACGCTCATGATGTCTCCTTGGAATCAGCTTTCTGTGGCAGGGGATGGGCCACGACCACCAGGCGATGCGCGCGGCCGCCTGGGGTGGATGCATCGTGATACTTCGATACCAGTTTCGTGATGGCCTCGGTGAGCTCGGCGCTGAACGCCGCCCGGTCGGTCGCCGAGCGGAAGCGAACCTCGGTATCGACTGCCAGGGTCGCCAGGCGTTTGCCTGCTTCTTTGGCGCGACGAACGAGGTCAGCCACCTCACGGACGACCCGTGCGCCCAGGGCGATGAGATAGCTCGCGGCCAGCCGATCGCGTTCCCGACTCGGATCAACAGCGACCGGCCCCATGGCGCTGGGTGAAACGACGTAGGACGAGGCAGACGCTACGAGCAGTCGTTCCGTCAGCCCGCCCCACTTGCGTTTTTCGGCAAGCCGCACCAGCCCATGCTTCTCGAGCGAGTTCAGATGGTAATTGACCTTCTGCCGAGCGAGGCCGACCTTCGTGGCCAACGTTGCCGCCGACGCGGGCGCGGCCATGTGGGAAAGGAGTCGGCTGCGGATAGGTTCCAACGCCACGGTTGCCGCCGCCGGATCATCAATGACTTGGATATCGAGCATAAGGAGATGGTAGTATTGACAATTATTGTTGTCAAGCATGATTCCAGGGTATTCTGACGAATTCACCGAGCTGATGTTGCGTCCGATGTAGGAATGTATACTCGTTCTTGATAATGCTGGAACTTCGTTCCCCTAGCAGAATGGGACGTTACAATAGACCTTGATGAACGAGCCCTCGGAAATGCCTGCGTCGGACTCCGTTCGGGACCCGTTTCGAACGGTGTACGACGAACTGAAGAAGCTGGCCGCGCATCAACTGGCGACGGAGCGGCGGGGGCATACGCTCAATCCGACGGCTCTCGTGCATGAAGCGTACCTGCGTCTTTCGAGCAAGCTCGAAACTGAAAAAACGAATCGAACCGACCGCAAGCAATTCTTTCTGCTGGCGGCGGAAGCGATGCGTCACATCCTGATTGATCATGCCCGCTATCATCGGCGAAAAAAACGGGGAGGCGGACGACGGCGCGAGGATGTTCCCCTGCAGCAGCTTCCCGAACCGGACAAGCCCGATGCCCTGGCGATCCATGAAGCTCTGGAAGCTCTCGCCCTCGAAAGACCGGAAGCCGCCGACTTAGTGAAGTTGAAATATTTCGCCGGTTTGACTCTCGATGAAGCTGCGGTGATCCTGGAACTCTCCCCCGCTACGGCGGATCGACGATGGGCTTTCGCCAAGACCTGGCTGCTGGATCGGATGACCTCGCTTGAGGAATCGGCGGATTCCTGAGGGCGGATGATGCCGAAAGCCGGTGGATGACGCTTGTCAGATGGTGATGGTATTTCGACCGATCGAGCTTTTCATGAATGAAGAGATCCTCTTCAGTGAAGCCTTGCAAATCGCCGAGCCTATGGCAAGGGATGCTTTTCTGGATGCCCAGTGCAAAGGTCAGCCGGAACTGCGGGCCCGGCTGGCCCGGCTGATGCGGACCTACGAGAGAACGAACGGGTTTCTCGAATCCTCCGCACCAGCCGAGCATCGACCGCTCCCCGCCTTTCTTCCGATTCAACCCGATACCGTTCTGGACCGCTATCGTATCCTCCACCTGCTGGGTGAAGGGGGCATGGGATCGGTCTATCTTGCCGAGCAGATCGAACCGGTACGGCGGCAGGTGGCGGTCAAAGTGATCAAGATCGGCCTCGAATCGCCTCAGGTTCTGATGCGGTTCGATACCGAACGTCAGACGCTGGCGCTGATGGACCATCCGAACATTGCCAAGGTTCTGGACGCGGGGACGACGGAGACCGGGCAGCCTTACTTCGTTATGGAATGGGTGGACGGCGTTCCTATCACCGATTACTGCGATGACCATCAGCTGCATCCGGACGACCGGCTTGAGCTCTTCCTCTCCGTCTGCCAGGTTGTGCATCATGCGCATCAGAAAGGGATCCTTCATCGGGATTTGAAGCCCTCCAATATCCTCGTCGCCGAGCAAGATGGCAAGCCGGTGCCCAAAATCATCGATTTCGGCGTGGCGAAAGCGATGGGGCGATCGGGGTTGGATCAAACGCTTTGCAGCTTCGTCGGCATGCTGGTCGGCACATTGGAATACATGTCGCCGGAACAGGCTCATCTCAGCCAGCACGACATCGATACGCGCACCGATGTTTACTCCCTGGGGGTGATCCTTTACGAACTGCTGACCGGTTCCACTCCGCATCCGAAGAGCCGGCTCAAAGAAGCAGCCTTCGATGAGGCTCTGCGGATCGTTCGGGAGGACGATCCGCCCAAACCGAGCACTCGATTGAATCATCCGTCGAAAGAGACGGCAGCGATCTCGAAGCAGCGGAGCATCGAACCTCGACGGCTGGTCAAGATGGTGCGGGGCGAGCTCGATTGGATCGTGATGAAATGCCTGGAGAAAGACCGCAATCGCCGGTACGAATCGGCATCGGCATTGGGCACCGACGTACAGCGCTACTTGAACGATGAATCGGTGCAGGCTTGCCCACCCTCGAAGTTTTATCGTCTGGGAAAGACGATCCGGCGGCATCGAGGCGCGGTTTTATCGGCCCTGTTTATCTTCTTGGCGCTGCTCATCGGGATCTTTGCTAGCACCTGGGGCTTTTATCGCGCCATCGAGGCGGAAGAGATCGCCCTCTCGGAAGTCAGGCAGAAGAAGCAAGCCCTCCTGGCGGCACAGGAAAGCGGGCAAGAAGCTCGCGAGCAGCTCTTTCAGTCCTTGCTGAACCAGGCGCAAGCTCGTCGATTGAGCCGGCAAATGGGTCAGCGCCTGGACGCCTTGGACGCAGTGCAGCGGGCAGCGGCCTTGCGTTTCGACGACCGCTTGCGTGACGAAGCCACCGCGGCCATGGCTCTTCCAGACATCCGGCCTGATCAAGTTTGGAATGCCTTCCCTCAAGGCACGCGCCTTTGGGGATTTGATTGCGATTACCGCACGTATGCCCGTGCGGACGAGGAGGGCAACCTCAGCGTTCGCACCGTTGCGGGAGATCGGGAAATTCGGAACATCCGAACAGAGCCGGTGAAATGCGGGCAAGCCTGTCTAAGCCCGGACGGGAATTACGTGGGCAGGCTCGAGAGCGATGGCAGGTTTCGGGTGTGGCGAGTTTCCGATGGCAGGGAGTTGCTGAAGAAGCCGCTGGCCGGCGTGTTGGGGATGGCATTCAATCGGGAGAGCCATCGCCTGTTAGTCGCGCAGCTGGGGATGCTCATTCAATACGACACGCGGAGCGGTGAGGAACTGAATCGATGGACGATTCCGCCGAAGGCCGAAGTCTGCACGATGGCTTTTCATCCGGAAGGGAGAACCGTCGCCGTCGGATACAACGAATCGAACTCTGTTTCTCTTTATGACACGACAGATGGAAAACATCTGGCCGATCTTCCTCTGGGTGAAACCTGCCGGCAAATGGTCGCCTGGCATCCGGATGGGAAACGGCTGGCCATTGGCACCTCCAAATTGATCCAGTTATGGGATGCCCAGGCCCATCGCAAACTGATGGATTTGCCGGGCCACATGCAGGAGGTCGTCTACCTCGACTTTCACCCCTGGGGAGAACTGCTGGCATCCCAATCGTGGGATGGCGATCTGAGGCTTTGGGACGTTTCGACGGGTCGATCGTTGATGCGATTGCCTCTGCTTTGTGCTCCGCAATTCAGCCGGGATGGCCGTTGGCTGGGCGTCGTTCAGCGCGGTGAGACGGCGCAACTCCTGGAGGTCACTCCCGCCTCGGAATACCGCACTCTGGCGAGCGAATCGGGACCGGAGGGACACAACAGGCCTGACCTCAGCCCCGATGGAACTCTTCTGGCGACTGATATGGGGGAACGAGGCGTCCATGTATGGCAGGTGGCGACGGGAAACCTGCTCGCCGTCCTGACTGCCGGGATACCCATGTTCCATCCCGATGGCAAAGAATTGCTTGTCTTCAACAAGAATGGTTTGCATCGGCATGCGATCTCGAGGAGTGTGAATACGGCGGTGGAGAAATTCACCGAGGGACCGAACCCCAGCGAGAATCGGATTGTTTTATCCCGCAGCATCCCTCTTCCGGCAGCGGTGACTCGTGTGGCCCGCGGACATGATGGCCGAAAGGTGGTCATGGTGAACGAGAAAAAGGGCAAGGCGTGGCTGATTGATTTGGAGACTGAATCGGTGAATCCTCAGCCGCTGTCGCATGCGGATGCCTGTTTTGTTGCGCTCAGTCCCGATTCCAAATGGGTAGCGACGAGCGGCTGGCATACGGACCAGGTTCGACTGTGGAACGCCGAGACTTCGAAATTGATCCATGAATGGCCGCTGCATCAGGCCACGATTCAATTCACGCCGGACAGTCGAACGTTGATAATCGGGCAAGGCGATCAATTCGGCTTTTACGATGTGAGTTCAAGAACTCCACTTTCACAGTTGCGGCGTGAGGTGACCCTCTATCCAGGACATGTCGCCTTCTCGCCTAACGTCAATTTGATGGCCATGGAAATGGCTCCAGGGACCATTCATTTGAAGGAGATCTCCTCAGGAAAGACGGTGGCCAAGCTGGAAGACCCGCATGGCGACCGCACTTCCTGGCTGGGATTCAGTGCCGACGGAAGTCAACTCATTGCGGTAGCGCATTCCTACAAGGCCATTCATGTGTGGAATCTGCGCTCAATTCGCGACCGGCTCAAGAGAATGAACTTGGATTGGAATTGGCCTGCGTTTCCCGGTAGCTCTAAATAATCGTGAATCAGCGGTATCGCTCGTTGTCAAAATAATCCAATAAATATTCGATGGTTGTGATGCGTTTTGCCTCAGATTGTCGCTTCTGTAGCTAGGCAAGAGGTGTGCCCGTGCCCACAACATTGCAAAATCAGCTTACAAATAGGCATTCTTGCAAGGCGCACAATATTGTCGATTTATGGGGGATTCCATGTTACGACTTGCATCACTCACCGCTCTATTTTTTCTCACCTCTGGGGTTTATGGCCAGACAGTGGCCGATCTCAAAACGGATTGGAGCAATCTGAACAATCCGAACGGGCCGTGGACCTATCGTGAAGGGACGAACGCTCTTCCCGCTGTGACGTCGTGGCAGAGTTCCCTCGGTGGGTGGACCACCGCTCAACCTGGATGGGCCAGGTCGGAAAACGGCAACAACCGTCTGCCCTTCTGGTTCCAAAGCAACGGTTCCGAAACCTTCACCCACGATTGGTTGTCAGGCGACATAGTCGTTCACTCTACCGACTCCATCAATGGCGTCGGCAACGGCGTGGCCAACGTCATCTGGACCAGCACCTCCAACGGCTTCGTCACCATCTCCGGCAACACCTGGCTTGGGCGTGATATCGGTCGGGCCAACACCTGGTCGCTCTGGAAAAACGCCACGCAGTTCACCAGCGGAGTGGTCAGTACCGGCGATCCTTTTAGCCGAGCCAACCCGTTCCTCTTCTCGAATGGCTCCGGCGGAGCATCTGTCCTGCTCAACATTCCAGTCGTTCCCGGCGACACCATCATGTATCAGATTGCCACCAACAGCGGCGCAGGAGGCGATTTCACCGGCGTCAACATGACGGTCACGCTGAGTGCCGTTCCCGAACCAGGCACGATCATGCTTTGCGGGGCAGCGACGCTATTCCTGGGTTACCCCTGCTACCGCCAATGGAAAAAGATGCGACGCCGGGTGTCTTCAGGGCCATCGCGATTTAGCCGTTTGAAACGGTTGACCTCTCGAATTTGATCCAATATTTGTCTTGAAACGAAGGACATGGCATCACAAGGGGCAGAAACATGGCTCATTTCAAGTTGGCGAAGTTGACTTTGCTCAGTGTTTGGCTCCTGTCAGGCTCCTTGAGAGTGATATGATTTGAAGCACTTCACGGTTAGTTGATTTCCACCTCGACAGCATGATCGATTCTGTCGTCGAACAGCGGCAAGTAGTGATCAGGCTGCTCTTTGCCATCCAGGAGAACCTTAACTGCTTTACCTGAACCATTGATCTTCAACGTGATGTGGTAATGAGTCTCACGATACCGATAGTGAACCTTGAATGAAGTCCACCCGGGAGGCAGGCAGGGTGCGAAGCGAAGCTTATCGACCTCGAGCCGCAAGCCTAAGAGCGATTCGGTGAGAAGGCGATACATCCAGCCTGCTGAGCCGGTGTACCAGGTCCAGCCGCCACGACCGGTGTGGGGTGGAACGGCGTAGACATCGGCAGCTACCACATAGGGTTCGACTCGATATTTGGCAATTCCTTCAGCGGTGTTCCCGTGGTTGATGGGGTTGATCATGTTGAAAAGTTCCCACGCACGTTTGGAGTCTCCGATGGCTGCATAAGCCATCACGGTCCAAATCGCTCCATGAGTGTATTGTCCCCCATTTTCGCGTACCCCAGGGACATAGCCTTTGATGTAGCCCGGATTGAGATCGGACTTATCGAAGGGTGGATCGAGAAGTTGAATGAGCCTGGAACTGGATCGAACCAGGCGTTGTTCGAGATGATCCATCGCCTGAGTCTGGTGTTCGGTCGTGCCTGCTCCGGAAAGGATGGACCAGCTTTGCGAGATGGAATCGATCTGGCATTCAGCGTTAGTCGCTGATCCGAGCGGCGTGCCATCGTCAAAATAGGCACGACGATACCATTCACCATCCCAGGCATGTAGTTCAATGTTGCCGCGCAGCCGGCCGGCTTCCAGCGTGTATTTGTCGACGATGGCGGTATCACCGCGCTTTCGTGCCAGTTCGATGAATTGCATCAATACGTCGTAGAGAAAGAAAGCGAGCCAGACGCTTTCCCCTTTGCCGTGCTGGCCGACGAGGTTCATGCCGTCGTTCCAGTCGCCGCAGCCCATCAGCGGCAAGCCGTGAACGCCAAAGCGCAATCCGTTGTCGATCGCGCGGACGCAATGCTCATAAAGAGAACCTTTTTCATCTGAAATCTGCGGTAAATCATAATTGGCCTCCTCATCGGGTCGCAACTGCCGCGCCTTAAGAAAGGGGACGCTTTCATCGAGAACGCCGGTATCGCCGATGGCGTTGACATAGCGGCAAGTGGCGTAGGGCAGCCAGAGATAGTCATCCGAGAAGTGGGTGCGTACTCCCCGGCCGGCGGGAGGATGCCACCAGTGCTGTACGTCCCCCTCACGGAACTGACGACCGGCGGCACGGAGCAGGTGTTCTCGCAACAGTGCCGGCTCAATATGCACCAAGGCCATCGCGTCCTGAAGCTGATCACGGAAGCCGAACGCGCCACCCGACTGATAGAATCCGGTACGGGCCCACATGCGGCAGGCCAGCGTCTGATAGAGGAGCCAGCCGTTGGCCAGGAAGTTCACCGCCGGGTCAGGCGTTTCGATGTAGATCGCACCCAGCGCTTTGCTCCAGTAATGCCACACGCCTTCCAGGGCGCGATAGGCATTGGCCGGGCTGCGGAAACGCTGGACGAGTTGCCTTGCGTACTCTTCACTGGTTGCCGAGCCGAGAATGAAGACGACTTCCTTCTCCTGTCCATCAGCCAGCGCTACAGCAACCTGCATGGCTGCACAAGGATCGTAACCAGCTCCGACACGTCCAGACAGTCGAACTCGCCGCATGGCAGCCGGTGTCGATGGAGTGCCGTTTCGTCCAATGAACTCCGTGCGATCACCAGTGACAGTCCGCATGGTTTCACTGCTATCGATGAAGACGACCCGGTCGGCGAACTCCGGGTTGTAGGGGTTACGGGCGAAAATTGCGCCAGTGACGGAATCTATTTCGGTCACGACATGCATGAGCGATTTATCGCGCAGCTCACCCAGTACCAGTTCCCAGAACCCGGTGACCGACAGTTGTCGTTGCCGGCCGGAGCGGTTAGAGATCTTGAGCCTGACAAACTTCACTGGAGCTTCGGTAGCTACATAAATGCTAAGCTCAGTGATAATTCCATCCTCGGCATATTCGAACATGCTGTAACCAAAGCCATGCCGTGAGACGTATGCGTTCTGGCCTCGTGCTGGCAGAGGGGAAGGCGACCAAAAGGCGCCGGTTTCTTCGTCCCGAAGATAGACGGCCTCTCCACAGGCATCAGTCACCGGATCGTTGTACCAGGGGGTGAGCCGATACTCGTGGCTGTTCTCGGCCCAGGTGTAGGCGCAACCGCTTTCTGAGACGACGGTGCCGAACTGGGGATTGGCGATCACGTTCACCCAGGGGGCGAGCGTCGATTGGCCGGGAGGCAGCAGCATGACATATTCACGCCCATCACGGCTGAACCCACCGAGGCCGTTGAAATAGGCCAAATCCCGTTTGGGAACGGCTGACTTGGTTGCCTCAGATTGACGTCGGACCGGTCTCAGTAAGGGAATGAACAGCTCCGCCAGGCCACGGCGCTCAATCTGCTCGTGTACCGAGCCGGCGTTGTCCACCAGAATCACGCGTGCCACCGTTTGCAGCAGCGCTCGATCTTCCTCCGACATTTGCTCGCCTCGGCGAACGAAGATACCACCGGGCTTATCAAGCAATGCGGCTTCCTGGCTGGCCACGACCATATCCTGAATCGTGTCCTGTAGCGACTGGCGGTAGACCGAATCATCCTCATTCCAAATGACTAAGTCGACGATGAGGCCTTTCATTCGCCAGTATGAGTGAGTTTGCAAGACCTGACGCACCAAGTCAATCCGGGTGCGGTCACGGATGCGAACCAGCACAATCGGCAGATCACCCGAAATACCATAACCCCATAGCCCCGACTGGCCGCGACGATTACGGAGTAGCATGCTGGCTTTGGCCCGACGCAGGGAAGACGCAAAGATGATCGACCCAGCCAGCCTCGAATAGTCCTGCGCATCCACCTCGCTGGCATTCAGTTGTTTCAGCAGCACCTGGTTGTGAGTCCAGGCTAACTCGAAGACACGATCAGACAGGCGAGGGTCGGAATACTTCTCCGTCATCGCCGTTACCGCTTCGCGGCTTTCCGCAACGCCGGTGACCAGATCGATACGTGCCGATTCCCCCGGTTGCAGGGTAATGACACGCCTGATGCAAATTACCGGATCGAGCACGGGACCATGGCTCCCGGAAAGGGGCTTTCTGCCCTCCAGAGCCGCGGGATTGACCAGAGATCGCCCCCGCCCAACGAACTTCATCCTGTCGGTTTCATACGACGCCTGGCCGACGGTAGTTCCCTGAACGGTCATCAAGTGCATCATCCAGGGCGGCTTCTCTTCGACCGACCGAGGCCGGCGTGTGCACAGGATGGCCTGTCTATCACGTACGATTTCCGTTTGAACGAAAAGATTGCTGAAAGCCGGGTGCGACAGATCATGAGCGGGAAGAGCCAGCACCACCTCGGCATAGCTGGTCAGTTCGATCGTGCGGGGGAGTTTGGATCGGTTCTTGAGGGTGATGCGGCGCAGCTCGATGTCATCTTCGGGCGAAATACTGATTTCGGTGTGGGTATCTATACGATCGTCGCTGCGGCGAAATTCAGCGCGGGAGTGAGTAAAGATTGCCTGGTATCGTTTGCCCGGCTTCAGGGTGGGCTGCAGGGCGCTTGACCAGATGGCTCCGCTTTCCAGATCGCGCAAATAGCAGAAGGTGCCAAAGCAGTCACGAGTGGCGTCTTCCCGCCAGCGCGTCACGGCCAGGTCGCGCCAGCGGCTGTACCCGCCGCCGGCGCTGGTGATCATCACATGGTATCGACCGTTGGAGAGCAGATGGACTTCAGGAACCAATCCGCCAGGATCGGTGAAGACCCGCATCGCGCCTTCCTCTTCGTTTGAGGAGATTCGAGTGGCGCTGGCTTCAGCCACATGAGGGAAGATCGGGGCAACCGTTTTGGGCACGCGCTCCTGAAGCAACAGATCGGCTGCACGCAGCATCGGATCGGCTTCGAAGCGACGTTGCATGGGCCTATCGAGCAGTAAGTATGCCAACGCCAATAGGCTCATTCCCTCATGATGGGCCATGTACTGCCTGACGTTGACGCTGGTTGATCCACTAGGCAGGCGAGAAGGAGTGTAATCAACCGCTTCATAGAGCCCATAGACCCCCTCATGCCCTTTTGCAGCCAGGTGTTGGAGGTTGGCGCAGGCTGCTTCGGGCATCACCATCAATGCAAGCACGCTGGCATACGGCGCGATGACGAGGTCTTCAGCCAGCCCACGTTTAAGCCCCAGGCCGGGAACGCCAAAGGCCCGGTACTGGTAATTCATGTGGGCATCGATGGTGTTGTACCCGGACTCTGAAATTCCCCATGGCACCCCACGTTGCTTCCCGTAGTCGATCTGTCGCCGCACTGCCGTTTTGTAGGTTTGATCGAGCAGAGTGTTTTCGTAATTGGGCATCACCAGGAGCGGCATCAAATACTCAAACATCGAGCCGCTCCAGCTTAGCAAGGTCGATGCGCCTCCCGTTGAGGTGAGCATCCTGCCCAGAGCAAACCAGTGTTCCTGGCTGATCTGCCCCTGGGCGATCATGACATAGCTGGCCAGACGAGCTTCGGAAGCCAGCAAATCGTAAAAGCTCTTATCCAGGCGCTGTTCGCTGGCGTTGTACCCGATGGCGAACAGATCACGGACCTTGTCAAACAGGAACGAGAAGTCCATCTCGGCAAAGCCTGTGGCCTGATTGGCTAACAGTTCAATGGTTTTCAGCCGGTCCGCGGCACGTTGAGCTGAATCCTCCAGGGCTGACCTCAGTTGGTCCAGCCAAGCCTTGTCTTCTTCATTAACAGAGGGCAGCGCTACCTGGGTTAGTCGGGTAACCTCTCGAAGTGTCGCCACTGATTGAAGCTGAGTCTGAAGTTCACGGTAGTCAGGACGCTGAACCAACCGTTCAGGTATTGGAGGAACCGACAGCCATGCTGCCATCCCCAGCAGATCGTTGCGATGGTCGGTGCAGGAACGTTCCAGGGCATGAGCCCACCATTGAAGCTCACGATCTGCGGCAGATCTCAAGACAATCTCTGAAGCCTGGGTGACTAGCCGTTGCAGGAACTTTTCGGCGGCATCCAGTGTGGCTGGTTTATTCTCCAGCTCTTTCATCAACCGTTGAATCCTGTGTATCGTGTCCGCATCGGCTTTGGGAGTGATGTTCTCGGATGCATCGCTGTGGAAACCACGGGCTACTTCCAGCAGAACACTGGTAGTATCTCGCAAACCTTCAAAGAGGCGGGGTGGTATGAGGGGGGCATCAGGCAGAGCGAGCAAGCCCGACCGAAGCACCAGCAGATGGCCTGCCAGGTTGCCGCTATCCACCGTCGAAACATACAGAGGCAACAACGGCTTGAGGGTGCGGGTATCGTACCAGTTAAAAAAGTGACCACGATGCCGATCCATTCGTGCCAAGGTACTGAACGTCTTGCCTGTTCGATCAAGGAGTTGGCCGACGCTACTGTATCCGAAATCATAAGCAGTCAGGTCAGACAGAAGGGCCATTCCAATGTTGGTAGGGCTGGTACGAGAAGCGATGCCCAGAGTGGGAACCTCCTGGATATTGTCGGGTGGCAGCCAGTTCTCTTCGGCGGTGACAAAGGTTTCGAAGTAACGCCAGGTTCGACGAGCCAACTTGCGGAGGAAGGCATGTTGTATCTCGGTGAGTTGAACATCAGCAGCAGGAAGCGTTCGGCTCAGCCACCAGGCAACCAGTGGCGACAGAAGCCAAAGTCCCAGAAACGGGCCGGCTACGAGGAGCATCTCAGGTTGGATCAGGTATAGAGTTACGCCCAGGATGATGCTGATGACAGGCCCGAACCACATGGTTCGGAAAAACGAGGTCACATCGGGATCGCCGCCACGGCTTGCTTCACTGGAGGTCTTCCATTCCAGCATGCGGGTTCGGGTCCAAAGCATGCGGATCATGGTTCGGAGGATGGCATCAACGCTGAAGAATGCTTCATAAGGAAGGAATATCAGAGTGCCCACGACCTGCATGAATTGTTTGCCCAGTGAACCAGCAGTCACTTGCAAGTGCATCCACCAGGGCAAGTCGAGGGGTTTGCGAATCAATTCGAACAGAACGGAAATGGCCGGCACCAGTGCTGTCATGGCCAGAATGAAGAGTGATACGTTCCCTGCTGCCTCAGGAGTGAGCAGCAACCAGGAAAGCAACAACACCAACAGCATCGCCGCCGGTACCAGGCTTCGGCGGAGGTTGTCGAAGACTTTCCACCACGATAAGACGCTGATCGGATTCTTGACTCTTGAAGAGTCACGAGCCGGCACCCACGGCAACAACCAACTGGCAATCTGCCAGTCGCCGCGCATCCAGCGATGCCGCCTGCTGACATCGGTCAGATAACGGGAGGGAAACTCCTCGTAGAGTTCCACGTCGCTCAAAAGGGCGGAGCGAACATAGGTGCTTTCCAGCAGATCATGACTGAGGATGGCGTTTTCGGGATAATTACGGCAGCAGTGTTCAAACACTTCCACATCATAAATGCCTTTGCCGACGAACGACCCTTCACCGAAGAGGTCCTGGTAGAGGTCAGAGACTACACGAGTATAGGGATCTAGCCCGGCGTTGCCTGCAAACAAACGAACGAACCAGGAACGCTGGGCGCTGGGCAGGCTTACGCCGACACGGGGTTGCATGATGCCATACCCGGCAATTACCCGGCATTGTCCGGGGCCGAACGATGGGCGATTCAACGGATGGGCCATCGCTCCGACCATCTGTCTCGCCGAATCTCTAGGCAATTGCGTATCGGTATCAAGGGTGATGACATAACGTACTTCGGGAAAGACGCTCTGATCGCCGACGATTTCGCTGAAGTGAGAACGTCCGTTGCTCTCAGGGGACGTGCAGGTATTGACATGGTGTTGTCGCAACAGCGCATTGAACTCGGCCAGCTTGCCGCGTTTGCGTTCATACCCCATCCAGGTCTTTTCCTCGGCATTCCAGCGACGCGGGCGATGGAAGAGATAGAAGATATCGGTGCGATCAGAGGAATACTTCTGATTCAGTTGTTCGATGCCCTCTTTGGCCGCCTGTACCAGTTCCATATCGCCTGGCAGCATCTTTTGATCAGCATCCAGAAGATCGGTCAACAATGCGAAATGGAGATTCTCATCACGGTTGGCCAAGTATCGTACTTCCAGCCCTTCCAGCAGGTCAGCGACGGCTTTGGGGTTCGTCAGCATTGTCGGTACCACCACCATAGTTCGACATTCAGCCGGAACACCTTTGCTGAAATCGAGTCGAGGCAGCGAACGTGGAAGCACCAGCTGCGTGGCTGCCCAGTTCACCATACCTACGCCAAGATGAATGGCACACATCACAAAGGGGAGAGCGAGCAGGTAGAAAGCAACGGGTTGAGTGCCCCACGTTCCTGACCATGCCAGGAAGGCTGCTGTCGATAGAATTGCGATGAGCACTACGCCGGTAAGATAAGCGATCAGTGGAATGCGAGCGATGAATCTTGTCGTCTCTTTCCACAGCGATAACTTCACTCGGGCGTTCTTCTCCAGAACCGCACGGCCCCGGTCTAGCAGGAAGTAGCCCACGTGGTTGGTTCGCTCATCGCCTGTTTCTGGATCAGTGGCGTTATTTGATTTCTGAGACAGCTCAATGGCCTTTCGAGCGACCTCCTGTTCGGTCAGATGACTTCTCTTGGCGGTTTTCTCGACCACCTGCCGGTAAGTGTCTCGGGTCGAGAAGCTCATGCCCGGATAGACCTTGTCTTCGCGGAGAATTTCTTCGATCAAGCTGTGGTGTTCAACGAAGTCACGCCAATCGTTGGAGCCGAGGAACCGGAGGCTGATGATGCTGTTGCCCATCGAGACTTGATCAGCAGCCTGGTCCTGACTATCGGCCTGCACGAGTTGCTCGATTGTCAGGCCCTGCTCGGCCAACCGTTGGGCCAGCCAACTGTTTGCGAAAGCAAAGTGTGGACTCTGTCCCTGAAGGTGGCGTGTCATCTCCGCAAGGAACGCGCCAGACAGAGCGGGGTTTGCCCGTGCCATATCAGCCATGACCAGAATCAGGTCGGTGGGATTCTTTTCGACGACCCGCACCATCCGTTCGGACCAATCGGCGGCCTCGTCTCGATCCCGGCGACCACTGGAAATACGTATCGCCACACGGCGGAGATTCTCGATCAGCGCCAATCGCAACATGATTGGCACAGCCCAAAGTTCACCCAGCTTAAGGGGGGTGACCGATTGATAGGCGGCAATGAAGCTGTTCAAGCTGACCGTATCCACCAGACCATCAACGTGGGCGATCAAATCCAGCACAATGCCATAAACACGGGGGTAGGTCGCCGCCACTCCATTGGCCAGGCGGGGTAATTCACGGCTGTAGGAGGGCGGCAGGTGCCGCCGAGCCATTCGTATCTGTTCTTCAATCAGATAGAAATTGTCAAGAAGCCATTCCGCAGCCGGGGCGATGCGGCGCTTGCGTTCCACCGCGTCGGTCACAAGTTCATACGTTTGAACAAGAATATCCTCATTCTCATTCAGCCTGGCTATGAGTTTGTCGTTTCCTCGCCCTGACGCGAGTTGGTGGGACATGGCCAGTGTTTTTGCATGCCGTTCCAATTGTTCAACATTGA
This sequence comes from Gemmatales bacterium, assembly GCA_035430005.1. Taxonomy (GTDB): domain Bacteria; phylum Planctomycetota; class Planctomycetia; order Gemmatales; family HRBIN36; genus JAEUIE01. The sequence goes on along the minus strand of DAOMFV010000049.1, from coordinate 19,433 downwards.
ACAATTCAAGCCGTAACGGAGCCTCTTCCTTTTGAGGCAGTTCGTTGTCAAGCTCGGAACGATGCCAGGAAAGCAGCCGTTGCAGGTTATTCACGATGGAAGCGATATTCGATAAGCCCTTTTGATGGAGTCTGTTTCAGAGAGTCATGACATACTGGTATCACTGACTCATAGTTAACATATTGCATTCCTGCACACTCAGGACTTGATCTTGGCGCGCTGGGTCTAAACAAGAAGCCGGACTGATATCGAAGCGGTCACCGAATCCGCTTACCGCTGTGCCCATCACGGCACATCTCACTTTGTCAGATCAAGGAAAACTATGCACGATGGATTCCCCACAGGGGTGTAGTGCCCCGTGAAAGTCAGGCTGCCAGTCTTTTGATCGATTCGGAAGATAGCGACGTTGTCGCCCCGTTGATTGCAACAATAGAGAAACCGGCCTGTGGGATCGAAGTTGAAGCTGCGGGGATAGTTGCCATGCGTCCATTCTTCGCCGACGTAGGTCAGCGTACCCTGGTTGCCGACAGCGAAGATGCCAATGCTGTCGTGCAGCCGATTCCCGGCGTAGACGAAGCGGCCATCGGCGGAGACAAGGATTCCTGAGCAGAAGTTGCTGCCGGCAAACCCACGGGGCAGGGTGGAGATGGTCTGCCGGGAGGTCAATTGTCCCGTCGCTGCATCGTAATCGAACAAGACAATGGTCGAGCCTTCCTCCTGAATGGAATAGAACCATCGGCCATTGGGATGGAAGTGGAAATGCCTGGGCCCATCACCGGGGGGTAGCGAGACGAAGGGGAATGCGGCCGGAGTTAGTAGACCCTTTTGACTATCGAGCTTCCAGACAAAGATCTTATCGAGTCCCAGATCGACGTGTAGCACGAAGCGGCCTGACGGATCAGACTGGATCATATGAGCATGGGTTCTGTCGTGCCCGCTGAAGGCGAAACTGCCCGGCGGAGCGTTCGTCGCCTTGCTTGGCCCAATCTTGCCAGAGTCGTTCTTGACATCGCTTGGTTCGGCGAGGCGACCATCGGCCAGGACGGGCAGCACTACCACCGAACCGCCGAAGTAGTTGGCTACCAGCAGAAACTTGCCGGACGGATGCAGGCTGACATAGGTAGGCCCGGCGCCGCCGGAACGGACGGTGTTGAGCAACTCCAACTTCCCATCCGGTCGATGGATGGTGAAGGCGCTGATGGTTCCTTGCTTGTCGTCGCCAACTCGATCGGTTTCGTTGGCGGAGTAGAGGCGAGTACCAGCCGGGTTGATTGTTAGACTACTGGGGCTTGTCCCTATCTGGTGGACTCCGACCGGTGTCATTGCTCCGGTGGTACGATTGACCTGAAAGAAGTGAATGCCACGACCATTGCCGGGCGGCAGATCGACCTGCGTGGGCAGCGTGTCCTTCAGCGGCGAACTGAAGGTGCCTACGTAGGCGAACAGCGGTTTGTTGTCTGCTCCCGGCTGGGCATGAAGTGATTCACTGCCGAGGAGTGTGGCGCCAGTCAGTGCGACAGTTGATTTCAGAAACGAACGCCGGGAACCATTGGGGGTGTTCATTGTGAATAGCCTTTACGGACAAAGTTGCCATCACGCTCCGCGTGATGGAGCGGAGAATATCCGCCATCAGCAACGGTAGTTGAAATACGCCATGCCTCCGCACCCTCACGCGGAGCGTGAGGGCAACTTTCTACAGTACGACCCCGGTCGGAGACCGGGGTCGAGGGTTTGATCATCTTACCTGAGTAACGAAGATTACTTTCCGTCGGTCTTCTTGTCCTCTTCCGACTCGAGACGGACAAGCAGGAAGTTCTCCTGCTTCTCCGGGCCGAAGTGGACCAGCAGTGGAGCTTCATCCTGCGTCAGGTTGTAAAGTCCCGTCTCAGCGACGACGTTATCCTTGTCACCAATACGGAAGGCGACGCGCTGGGTGTCTTTATCCACCTTGCCCTGAATCGCCTGGGTCTGCTCGGTTTCATAGTTGAACATCGTGCCGGAAATGATGCCCTGCTTGTTGACAGCCAGTTGCACCACTCGGGAAGGCTCTTTGTCCTTTTCGTTTGTGGAAAGGGCGAAGGTTCCCAGTGGCAGCCACTCGGCATCATCCGCTTCCTGCTGGTTGGCCGGTGGATCGACGGTCGCCAGGGCCGCGGCGCTTTCGGCGAACTCGGCCGTCGACGAGATATCATCGCCACCGATGAAGACCCGGTTATCCTGGAAGGTAACGTTCCCACCCGTGCCGTAGTCGTAGAAGATCGGCTGCGCGAACGAGGCGGGCGGCGCTCCCCAGGCAAACCAGGTGTTGAACACAGGCCAGGCGGGGCGAGTCCACCAGAAACCCCACGGATGGTAAGCGAACTGATGGTAGTAGTGCCAGCCACCAGGCGCAAAGGGATGCGCTCCCCACCAGGTGGGGCCGAACCAGCCACGGTTCCAGGGCCGCATGCCCCAACCTGTGCGAACCCCCACGCCCCAGCCGGCCCAGAAGCCCATGCGGGCGGGGTTGCGTGCGCCCCAACCCCACATGTTGGAGTTGGGCCGAATGATGGTGTTGTTCCAGCTTCGGTTGATGTTGTTGATCTGAGTGTTGTTGATGTTGACCCAACTCGGCCGGTTGTTGAAGTTGTTGTTAATGCGGTCGCCAGGATTGACAGGGCGATTGATGATGGGCCGGTCGGGACGGTTGCCGCCACCACCGGGACGATTGGGTAGGTTGGGCCTGTCACCATCTTTCCCAGGAAAGTTAGGCCTGTCGCCGTCTTTTCCCGGAAAATTAGGCCGATTCCCATCCTTTCCTGGTAGATTAGGTCGATCACCATTGCCACCGCCGCCTGGTCGATTAGGGCGGTCTCCAATGCCGGGAAGGTTGGGCCGATCCCCACCACCACCAGGACGATTAGGCAAGTTGGAAGCAATGTCGCCCGGCAATGTTGTGGGGCGCTCTCCCCCACCGGGCCGAGTGATGCTGCCATCGCCAGGGGGACGAATTGGTCGATCGAGTCCGAGCCAATCGCCGACACCACCGGGCGTGGGGCGAGTGACACCACCACCACCGAGGTTAGGGGGATCACCACCAATGCCGGGTCGTGTGACGCCGCCACCGAGGTTAGGCCGATCCACATTCCCTGGCAGAGTTGTTGTGCCACCGCCGGGACGATTGATGCCGCCGAGGTTAGGGCGATCACCACCAGCACCGGGGCGAGTCACCCCGCCGACGCCGGCTCCGCCACCACCATTGTTCGGGAGGTTAGGGCGAGTGTTGCCACCAATACCCGGAAGCGAGGTGCCCGGTCGATTGATGCCAGCACTCCCTCCACCGAGGTTCGGTCGATTCACATTACCTGGCAGAGTCGTTGCCCCGCCGCCGGGACGATTGATACCGCCGAGGTTACCGCCACCACCGAGATTGTTGTTGGGCAGAGAGGGACGAGTGGTGGGGCGATTCGCTCCGAGGTTCCCTCCCAGATTACCCCCGCCCAGGTTCGGCTGCGAAGGCCGTGAAGGCAAGTTGGCCGGTCGATTGTTGACTTGTGGCCGGTTCGCACCCAAGTTGCCGCTGGGGCGATTGACGTTGGGAATGCTCGTTGGTCGATTGATCTGGGGAGCAGGTCGATTCATGGCACCGCCACCGCCGATGTTGCCACGGTTGATGCCGGCGCCGCCACGATTGACAGCAGTTCCACCACCGCCGTGGAACCCACCGCCTCCACCTACGCGGCCGCCGCCCCCGCCACCTCGTCCGCCACGCTGAGCATGGAGTTCACCGGCAGCCGCGAGTGGTATCAAACAGGTCAGAAGTATCTTGCTGATGTGTCTCATGATGTCACCTTGCTGATCTTGGAAGAAGAGAAACTACTTGGCTCCGGCCTGGCGGATCATCTTGACCACCGGCCCGTTCGGCTGAGGTTCGCCGTCTTCTTCCTGGCCAATCACCTGCACGGTGATGGTATCAGCGTCGGTCTTGTTCATGATTTGCATGCCGCTGAGCAGGCTGCCATCGGCATTGGTGTGGTTGAACTTCACGCGCCATTCGTTGCCACTTTGCGACCAGGCGCCTTCGCCGAAGGAACCGTCGTGGCTGAAAGTCCAACTGCGGATGCTCTTGCTGCGGGGATCCCAGGCAATGATCTGCGTGCCCGATTGCGGAGCGTCGTCGCCCATATCAATGGTGTACTTGCGAAGGAGGAAGTTCCTGCTGTCGCTCCACTTGATCTCGCTGGTGACGTTGATGCCTTCGACATCATCCTTCCAACTGCCGACGAGCCAACCCAGATCCTTGAGGCCATCGTAAGGCGTGGCTGGGGTGGCCAGGGGAGATTCAGTCGCTTCTTCGACCAGCCACTTCTCGCCATGCTTCATGAGCAGGGTGGTGAAGTTGACCACGTTCGTCTCGTCATCGGTGGAGCCGGTGATGGTGGCTTCGCCGGTAATCGAAAGCAGATCGGGCTTGATGTAGCGGTAGTTCTTGAGGCGAACGGACAGGCGTGACTTGGGGTTCAACTTGAACGTGGCTTCGAAATCAGCCTTGATGGCCTCGCGGCCCACAATGCGGTCGCCGGTGGCGGTGTCCGTGGAGGAACCTTGCTCGGCCCAGAACTCGGAGAGGCCCTTGGCGTCGTGCTTGTTGTAGACTTCGGTGTAATGCTTGAGGATGGCCTGCACTTCGGCATCAGCCCCAGCCGCCGGTTGTGCAGTGGCGGGTTTCGACTCAGCGGGTGGCTGAGCGTAGATCGTGATGAATGACAACGCCAATACTGCTGTGCATAGTGCGGTAGCTAACATTCTCTTCATGATGAAGACTCCAATAGGTGTAACTACATTGTGGCCAGAATAGGGCCGGGAAACAATAAGCATAGGTCGTATTTGGCCAGAATGCTGATCACTTCCATCGATTTCGGCGTTCACGAGGGGCAACATCTCAGAACCTGTAGTAAGTAGAAAAGGTTACTGTTGACCAGTATACCTAGACAGTCTAATATAAACGTATGGAAGCTATCAACGGTGACAAACTGCGGGGGCATCTGGAAACGATGGTGCTCTCTACCCTTGAATCAGGCCAGGCACATGGCCTGGAGATTCTACATCGTTTGGAAGATGCCGGGTGCGGACAATTGCGTCTCAAGGAGGGTTCGCTCTACCCGGCCCTCTATCGGCTCGAAGCCGCCGGCCTGGTCAAGGCAGTTTGGGAGAAGGAACAACATGGCCGGCGCGGCGCCCGGCGCCGTTATTATTCGCTGACTCCCAGGGGGAAACGCCGGCTCAACGCTGGTCGAGTGGAGTGGCAGCAATTCGTTCGCGTTCTTGGGCCCATTATGGGAGCGCCAGTATGATCGAGTCAAGTCTAACCCAGTTAAAGATCATCGTCGAAAGGGCTGTCAGGCCTGTTCGTGCCAGTTCTTCCCTTAAGCGCAAGATGCGGGAGGAACTGCTGGCTCATGTCACCGGTGTCTTTGAGGAAGAAGCAGCGAAGTTCAGTAACGAGCGTGCTGCCCTCGAGCACACGGCTCAGCGATTTGGGAATCCCCTCGAGGTAACAGGACAGTTACAGGAATCGGTTCCATCCATTGATGCCATTTGGCGTTTCTTTGAAGGCCATCCCGAAGAGTCCATGCTGTGCAGTGCCTGGCGCTTCGTCTGGGTGGAAACACTGGTTTGTCTGGTTGCCTTGGGTTTGTGCCTATTCCTGGCGGGATGGAAAACCCCATGGTCGCTCAAGGAATTGATCACGGTCTTTTCCGCTTTCCCGCTCATCCCACTATGGTTGATTCAAATACCCCTGGCTCTGTCGGCGATCGCTCTGTTGATGTGCTGGATCGAAAACTCGCTCCGAGGTACGCAGCTACTTCCCGCCTCGAACCTGAACGGTTTGTTCAAGTCTTTTGCTTCAGCGTGGGCAGTGCCGGCTGTACGGAGGGCGATGATCGGCGGTGGAGTTGGTCTATTGATGATGTTCATGGTGTCGTTCGTAATCGCCCAATGGCCCACTCATCCCTGGGGACGAGAGCATTGGATCGCCATCTTCTCCATGATGCCGATGATGAGCGGCGTAGCGGTGTTTTCCGTGTTTTTCGCCTGGCTTCTCGTCAGGCCCGTGTCAGATCGACGACGGCACCATGCGGAATGGTCAAGCTTGCCCATCGAGAAGGCTTCGTGGTAGAGTGCTCTCTACCAAAAGTGATCCTGTAGATGTAGCACTTCATCAAAGGCATCCAGTCGGTTCTTCATGAAGATGCTGGGCGATGTGATAGCTGGACCAAACTCCCACTCATGTAACCGCCCTCCGTTTGTGATGCGCGCTATTCCTACAGAGTAAACGTCGGCTGCACCAGATGATTAAAAAAACCCTTCTGCACTAACTCCGTGACCGCCTGAATATCGGGGGCGAAGTAGCGGTCATGATCGAAGAACTGGACCTGCTTGCGGATCAATCCTCGAGCCTGCTCCAGCAGCGGCGAAGTCTTGCACGGCAGCCGGAAGTCGAGCCCCTGAGCGGCGGCGAGCAGTTCGATGGCGACGATGCTGGCGGAGTTGTACGCCATGTCGAGCAGACGTCGACCAGCGTAGGTAGCCATCGAGACGTGATCTTCCTGATTGGCTGAGGTCGGGATGCTGTCGACCGAGGCTGGGTGAGCCAGCGATTTGTTCTCGCTCACCAAAGCGGCGGCGGTCACCTGAGCGATCATGAAGCCGGAGTTGACGCCACCATTCTCTACGAGAAACGGCGGCAGGCCCGAAAGGTTTTTGTCGATGAGCAGGGCGGTACGGCGTTCAGAGAGCGACCCGATCTCAGCAAGGACGAGGGCCAGGTTATCAGCGACGAGGGCGACGGGTTCGGCATGGAAATTGCCGCCAGAGATGATCTCGTCGGTGTCAGCAAAGATGAGCGGATTGTCGGAGACGCCATTGGCTTCGGTGGCGAGGATGCCTGCTGCGTGTCGCAACTGCATCAGGCAGGCGCCCATCACCTGGGGCTGACAACGGAGCGAATAGGGATCTTGTACCTTGTCACACCCCTCATGCGACTTTTCGATCTCGCTATGATCGAGCAGCGTTCGATAGACCTTGGCCACATCGCTCTGGCCGGAGAGTCCACGCACCTCATGGATGCGGGCATCGAAGGGCTTGCGGCTGCCCTGGGCCGCTTCGACAGACATTGCCCCAGCAACGAGAGCGGAATGGAAGATATCCTCAGCGGCGAACAGGCCTTGTAGAGCAAACGCTGTCGAGACCTGGGTGCCGTTGAGTAACGCCAGCCCTTCCTTGGGGGCGAGGGTGAAAGCAGCCAGGCCGATGCGCTGCATCGCTTCCTGCCCGGTGATGATCTGATCGTGATGGTGGGCTTGCCCTTCGCCGATGAGCACGAGTGCCAGGTGAGCGAGTGGGGCGAGGTCGCCCGAAGCGCCGACCGAGCCCTTCTCAGGGATAATCGGGTAGATCTGTTCGTTAAACAGCATCACCAGCGCTTCGATCAGTTCCCGACGCACACCGGAGTAGCCCCGTGCCAGACTGTTGATCTTGAGGGCAAGGATGAGCCGTACGGTCGATTCATCAATAGGCTTGCCGACCCCGGCTGCATGGGAAAGCACGATACTGCGCTGAAGCAGTTCGAGCTCCTCTGGATGGATGCGGGTGTTCGCCAGCAAGCCGAAGCCGGTGTTCACGCCATACACCGTGCGGCCTTCGGTGAGCACTCGCTTGACACATTCATGGGCAGCATCGATGGCGGCAAAGCAATCGGGGGACAAGGTCAGTCGCAGGGAAGTGTCGCGCGAGATTGACTTGAGTTCCGCCAGCGTCAGGGTACCGGGCGTCAGGTGGATGGTGTTCATCGCGCGCCTCCCAGCATCGGAAGATCGAGCTTCTGCTGGCGGGCTGTTTGCTGGGCCAGCTCATACCCGGCATCGGCATGGCGCATCACCCCGGTGGCTGGGTCGTTCCACAGTACCCGCTTGATTCGCTGGGCCGCTGCTTCAGTGCCATCGCAAACGATGACCACGCCGGCATGTTGGCTGAAGCCCATCCCAACGCCGCCACCATTATGCAGCGATACCCACGTGGCTCCGGAAGCGGTGTTGAGCAGAGCGTTGAGCAGCGGCCAATCGGAGACTGCATCCGAACCATCCATCATGCTTTCTGTCTCACGGTTGGGGCTGGCGACGGAGCCCGAGTCGAGGTGATCTCTGCCGATAACAATCGGGGCATCGACTTCACCCCTGGCCACCATTTCATTAAAGGCGAGGCCGAGCCGGGCACGATCCTTGAGGCCAACCCAACAGATGCGGGCGGGCAGCCCCTGGAACTGAATGCGTTCCCGTGCCATCTTCAACCAGCGATGGAGTGCCGGGTTATCGGGCATGAGTTCCATCACCCTAGCATCGGTGCGGTAGATGTCTTCGGTGTTGCCCGACAGCGCGACCCAGCGGAACGGGCCGATGCCTTCGCAAAAGAGGGGGCGAACGTAGGCAGGCACGAAGCCGGGGAAGTCGAAGGCGTTCTTGACGCCGGTTTCGTAGGCCATCTGCCTGATGTTGTTGCCATAATCGAAGGTGGCTGCTCCGCGCTTCTGGAGTTCGAGCATCGCCTGCACCTGCACTGCCATCGATGCCTTTGCCGCTTGAATCACCTTGTCGGGGTGTTGTTCCCGTTCCTGCTTGCACTGAGCGAGGGTCCAGCCTTGAGGAAGATAACCATTAAGGGGATCGTGAGCGCTGGTCTGATCGGTGACCGCATCGGGCTGAATCTTTCGCTTCACAATCTCCTGAAAGACATCAGCAGCGTTGCCGAGCAGACCGATGGAAACAGCACGACCAGCTTTCCGGGCTTCGTCAAGCATTGCCAGCGCTTCATCCAACGTGGCTGCCTTCTTATCGAGGTATCTGGTGCGCAGGCGGAAGTCGATGCGGGTCTCGTCGCACTCTACGGCAAGCACACTGAACCCGGCCATGGTGCCTGCAAGCGGTTGAGCTCCTCCCATGCCGCCGAGGCCGCCGGTGAGTATCCACTTGCCCTGCACGTTGCCGGCGAAGTGCTTCTTACCCATCGAGACGAAGGTTTCGTAAGTCCCTTGCACGATGCCCTGGGTGCCAATGTAGATCCAACTGCCGGCCGTCATCTGGCCATACATCATGAGGCCAAGTTTGTCGAGGTGATGAAAGTGTTCCCAGTTGGCCCAGTGGGGGACGAGGTTGGAGTTGGCCAGCAGCACTCTCGGTGCGTCGGCATGGGTCCTGAACACGCCGACGGGTTTGCCCGATTGGATGAGCAGCGTTTCGTCTGCTTCGAGACGCTTCAGCACTTCGACGATCTTGTCGAAGCATTCCCAGTTGCGGGCCGCCCGCCCGATGCCTCCATAGACGACCAGTTCCGTAGGGCGTTCCGCTACCTCAGCATCGAGATTGTTCATCAGCATGCGCATCGGCGCTTCGGTCAGCCACGATTTGCAGGATAGGGTCGTGCCTCGAGGGGCGCAAATCTTGCGTGTGGAGTCAATGCGATTGTTAGTGGTCATGGTGAAACTCGGAGAGGTTGCCAATGCCGTGCCAGGTGCCAGAGGATACGGGCAGCCACTCGGGCACCGGCTTGATCGTGATCGAGCTGGGGGTTGTATTCCACTACATCAGAGACAATCAGTTTGCCCGATTGAGCGATAAGGCTGACGAGCCGCAGCACGACTTCCAGAGCAACGCCCACCGGTGCAGGAGCGCTGACGGCACTCATGATGGAAAGAGGTAGAACGTCGAGGTCAATGCTGAGATAGACCACATCCACCTGGTTGATCAGCGTCTGGATGGTGCTCAACACATTCGTGTATCGATCCAGGGACAGTTCTTCGTCAGTGACCCAGTTGGCTCGCAGTGAGGTAGCTCTGTCAAAAAGTGCAGCAGTGTTGGCTGCTTCAGCGATGCCCAGGCACAGATAGTGGAAGGGCCGGCCATGAGCCTGGCACCAGTCAGCCATCTGGGCGAAGGGGGTGCCGGAGTGGGGCACGGGGCTGGGGCGGAGGTCGAAGTGGGCATCGATGTTGATGATACCGATGGTCTTTTGAGGGACGTGGGCGACGAGGCCTTGAAAGGTACCCCAGGCAGTTTCATGGCCACCCCCCATAATAAGGGGGCGTTGACCTGCCTTCAGTAGCGATGCGATTTGCTCGCCCAATGCCTGTTGGGCAGCTTCGAGTTCACTCGGCTGAGATTGAACATCACCATAATCATAGACGGGTGTCGTCTGATGCCAGGCGAGGTTGCTTAGGGCCTGACGAATAGTCGACGGTGCGGAGGCTGCTCCGATGCGGCCCTGATTGCGTCGCACCCCTTCGTCGCAACCAAAGCCGACGAGGGTGATGCCGGGGGGAGAGTTGGTCTGCCAGGGCTGTATCTGCTGATGCCAGCGCTGGGCCCGTGTGCCCTCGTTTGCCGTATCATCCCGGCCTTTCCATCTATCAGGTGATGTCATGGTTGCCTCGATAGATGCGGGTGGCTAGTCGATTGACGCCCAGGGAGCAGACGATCTCAGCGGGGTGATCGATGTTCCAGACCAACAAGTCAGCTTTCTTGCCGACGGTGATGGTGCCGTGCGTCGCATCTCGACCCAGAGCTTTGGCGGCAACCCTGGTGGCACCGGCGAGCGCTCCTTCAGGTGTCAGGCCAAAGAGGACGCAAGCCATATTCATCGCTAATCGAATGGACGAGAAGGGCGAGGTGCCTGGGTTGAAGTCGGTCGCCACCGCCATCGGTACTTTCATCTGACGCAGCTTCTCGACGGGGGGCTTCTGCGTTTCACGAAGGAAGTAGTAGGCCCCCGTGAGCAGCACAGCCACCGAGCCCGAGGAGGCGAGGGCTTCAACACCGGCATCGTCGAGATATTCGAGGTGATCGGCTGACCAGGGCTGGAACTGGGATAGTGCTGCGGTGCCATGCAGGTTGGAGAGTTGCTCGACGTGCCCCTTCACAGCGAGGCCATGATGCCGGGCTGCCTGCCAGATGCGCTGCGACTGGGCGACATTGAAGGCGATCTTCTCGCAGAAGACATCGACCGCTTCAGCTAACTTCTCAGCAGCGACGCGGGGAATGATTTGATGAACGATCAGATCAACGTAGTCATCGGCACGACCTGCATATTCTGGAGGAACCGAATGGGCAGCGAGCAGGGTTCTTGAAATCTCGATGGGCAGCGTCTCGCCAATACGCCGGGCGACCTTCAACATCTTGAGTTCATCATCAAGAGTCAGCCCATAGCCCGATTTGATCTCCAGCGTGGTCACCCCCTCGGCTAGCATCGCTTTGGCTCGTGGCAGTGAGACCTGAAAGAGTTCTTCTTCGCTCAGAGCACGAGTGCTGCGAACGGTGTTGAGAATGCCGCCACCTTGTTTGGCGATCTCGGTGTACGGAACGCCGATAAGACGTTGCTCCCACTCTTTGACACGGGTGCCACCGAAGATCAGATGGGTATGGCAATCAATGAGGCCGGGGGTGATCCATCGACCTTTTACATCGTGTATAACATCGGCTTGAACAGACTTGAGGTCATGGCTCGAAACGATGGCGGTGATGAGACCGTCACGAACGACGACAGCATGATCCACGAGCGTGCCATAAGCCGCAGGATGGCGGGAATCCATCGTGGCGACGTTGGCGTGAATGTAGGCTGTCGTGGGAGAGGTCATGACATGGTCCTTGCTCTGCATCTTACTGTTTGAACGGTCAACAAGGCGAGGGGATCGGGGCGAATTGAGTTGAAGTCTCTTCGTTCGACGGCGAGAATAGATTTTCTTCACACCTCAATTGGATACCACATGTTCACGCTACTGACGCTGACACTCATCACCTTCACACCAGCACCCGATGAAAAGAACCGCATCGTTCGGGAAGAGATCGAATGGCTCGACGTCTGGGTGCCCGGCAACAGCAATACGACGCTGCCCAGGGTGCTTCTCATCGGCGATTCCATGGCTCGTGGCTACTACAAGGAAGTGGAAGAGAAGCTGAAAGGTAAAGCTATTGTGGGTCGGCTGACCACTTCCAAGAGCTTGGGCGATCAGGCGTATCTCGACGAAGTGAAGTTGATCCTCGGGCAAACCCGGTTCGATATCGTTCACGTCAACAATGGTCTGCATGGCTGGGGATACAACGAGGCTGAGTATGCTGCTGCGCTGCCGGAACTGTTGAAGACAATTCGCGCAGGAGCGCCGCAGGCCAAGCTGATCTGGGCCGCCACCACGCCGATGCGGATGAACGGCAAGCTCGAGAGTCTCTCGGACAAGAACGATCGTGTCAAAGAGCGGAACGTCCTCGCTGCTCAGTTGATGGCTAAAGAGTCTATCCCTGTCAATGATCTCTATTCGCTGATTGTGGAGAAGCCTGAGTGGTATAGTCGAGATGGTGTGCATCTCAGTGCCAAGGGGGTGACCGCCCTGGCGACTCAGGTGGCTGATACGATCCTTCCCCTGGTGCCCACTGGCGGAGCAAGCAAGAAATAATCTGGCATTTCCCTGTCACAGTTCAGCATCCAGTCAGAAGAAGCTCATGGACACACATTTCTGGGAGCTATCGAGATGAAACGCTGCATAACCATGCTTGCCATCATCAGCCTTCTCAGCCTGACCGGTTGGGCACAGGAGGCGAGTCAGCCCAAGCATTTGATCGAAGCCAAAAAGCTTCTCAAGCAGGTCGATCTGAGCAACACCAGCTACAAGCATGGCACCAGCGAGATCGTCTGGCAGGGGATCTGTTCGCTGCACGCTGATTGCAGCGGGTTCATCGATGGCCTGCTCGCCCACACCTATGGCTACGATGAAGCTGCCTTCAAGAAGTGGTTAGGCAGTCGGCGTCCGACAGCGGCTCGGTACCATGATGCCATCGTGGCTGGAAATGGGTTTACCGAAGTGACGAGTGTGGGGAAAGTGTGGCCGGGCGACATCATTGCAGTCAAGTATCTGCATCGAAAGGACAATACCGGCCACGTGATGCTCGTAGCTGAGCAACCTCGGCGGATGGCGGCGAAGAAGCCCCTCGTCGAGGGTACCGAGCAGTGGGAAGTCACTGTGATCGATAGCTCCCAGACAGGGCATGGCACCACTGATACCCGCCATCACAAGGGTAAGGATGGAAAAGATCACGATGGCCTGGGGCAGGGGGTGCTTCGGCTTTACACCGATAAGCAGGGCCACGTGGCGGGCTTCTCGTGGAGCACCGTGGGTGCTTCCAAGTTTATCGAGCCGATTGAGGAACATGTGGCGATTGGGCGTCTGGCGAAGTAGTGCTTGTCTCACAACGACAGCCTGGAGCGCCATGGCGCTACAGGCTGCAATCGCATTTCTTTTTCAAAATCATTGTCACAACCCGTCGTCGAGCCTGAATGAGTAGATGAGCAGCGCCCATAGGGGGTCTGTGAGAGGTTCAACTCATGTTCCCCACCAAAGTGTTTCACAGCTGGCTGATTCTGATCGTTTTGGGCCTGGGTACACGGTTCGCCCAGGCAGATGGACGCAAGCTGGTTCCTTCGCCCTTTGCTGCCACGGTGCTGACCCATTTTGAAGAATGGGACCTCAATCACAATGGCGTACTTGACCCCGATGAACTCGACAAGCTGGTGATGAATCGTTCGATCCGTGGCGATGCTGCCGCGGCCTTGGGAACGCTCAAATCGATTCAGCGCCGAGGCAAGGTCGATCTGCCTAAACTCGATGTCGACTATTTCAACAACTATGCACAGTCAGTTGCTCAGAAGAACTTGAAGGGATATCCGCCGTTCGAAGCGCAGTTCAACGCGGCCAAGAAGAAAACAGCCGATACCAGTCGAGTGATCTTCCCGCCCGGTCAGCCGAGCCTGAGAGGAGTTCATCAAGGGTCGTTGGGAGACTGTTTCTTCCTCGCCAGCCTGGCAAGCATGATTGCCCGCGATCCAGCCGGCGTGCATCAGCTCATCACTCGTGAGCCCAACGGCGAGTATCTGATAGAGTTTCCAGGAGCAAAGAAAGTGCGCGTCCAGCCACTGACCGATGCTGAACTGGCGTTGACCTCGACGACCCAAGGGCAGGGGCTTTGGCTGAATCTCTTCGAAAAAGGGTATGGTCAACTGCGAAACGAGGCATTGAAGGGCGATAAGAAGACGCTCTGCGCCACCGATGCCATCTGCAAAGGCGGCTCTCCGAAACTCGTTCTTCAGGATTTGACAGGCCATCAGGTGAAGTGGATGAACCTGCATCGTGTCACTAAAGAGAAAGAACCGGTTCCTCCCGAAAAGATCGCCGATGAAGTTCATCAAGTCCTGATGAATGCCCAGCAGGCAAAACGCTTGATGTGTGCAGTCACTCCCCAGGAGCAGAAGGCCAAGGGCGTGTCACCACATCATGCCTACACTGTGCTGAGTTATGATGCCAGTACCAGGATGCTCTATCTGTTCAATCCGCATGGGAACAGCTGGACTCCCAGGGGTGAGCCGGGACTGGCAAATGGCTACGCCACCAAGTCAGGGCGTTTTGGGATGCCGCTCACTGAGTTCGTGGAATGTTACCAGGCTCTCTATTTTGAAACGTCTGAGCTCTTGAAAAAGTGATTTTAGCATCTCCCCTCTGCTTCGGAGGTTGGAGGATTGAGATGCGTGGAGTAGTGTACTTTCCTCCTTCACAATTAAGGACCGTGCCACACTTCGACGGTACTCCGTCGAGGTGTGCTTACTGTAACTCTGAAGTACTACTGTCAATGACACGACGTCGAGCGATAGCAACCACACCCCGACGCGAGTACACGCCGGAGTGTGGCACGGGTTTTACACCGTCTCAAACCCCGACCGTTGCTTGCGGCCCAGCCACGCATTCGCTTCCGCATCACCGACAATCTGTTCTGTCGAAGGGTTCCACTTCAAATCACGACCCAGGCGAATGGCGATATTAGATAGATGGCATGTGGTCAGTGCCCGATGATGACTCCACACATCCGAAACGGGCACCGATCGATCACGACAGCACTCGATGAAGTTGCCCATGTGCGAATCGAGCCGTTTGCCCTTTCGCAGCTTTATCAGGACAGTGGGGTCGATGGGCTTGGTCTTGAGTTCATCCACCGGTTCGCCCGTCAGCTTGCTGCGGCTGACGAAGAACTTGCCGTTCTCGCCCTCGAAGAGAATACCATTGTCGAAGCCCAAGTCGGGGGCATTGTCCCGAATGTTGATCTCGACGCCGTTCGCGAACTGGCAGCGAATGTCGAACGTCATGGCGGTGTTGTACTGGTCATTGAATATCGGCATTCCTTTATCCAATTTTACCGGATGCGTGGCGGAGACGACCTGGATCGAATCGGGCCCAGACTGATCCATGCCGATGGCCCACTGGGCGATGTCGACATGGTGAGCGCCCCAGTCGGTCAATTTGCCGCCACTGTATTCGTACCACCAGCGGAAGTTGCCGTGGCCCCGTTCTTTGATGTATTCCACATCGGGGGTTTGCCCGAGCCAGACGTTCCAGTTGAGGTTGGAGGGCGGCTTGGTCTTGGCGAACGGCCCGCCTTTGGGCCCGCCGCCGATGGCACAGGTCACCCGCTTCACCTTGCCGATGCGGCCACCTTGCACCATGGCCACCGCTTTGAGGAACATGTTGTTGTCTTCACTACGCTGCTGAGTGCCCACCTGCAGCACCCGGCCCGTTTCCTTGGTGACCCGGCACAGCAGCTTGCCTTCATCGATAGTTAGCGTCAAAGGTTTCTGGCAGTAGACATCCTTTCCGGCCCGCATGGCATCGACAGTGATCTTGGTATGCCAGTGATCGGGCGTGCTGACGGTAACGATGTCGATACCCTTGCGGTCGAGCAGCTTGCGATAGTCTTCAAAGACCTCAGCCTTTCCGCCGGCGATGTCCTTGTTGGCCGACTCTGCATGACCTCGGTCAACGTCGCAGACAGCGACGATGTCGCCGTAGCGCTTGGCAGCACTGGCATCGCCGCGACCCATGCCGCCGTTGCCGATGCAGCCGACCCGGGGCCGGGCGTTGGGGGATTTGGTGTCATCAGCCATCGTGCGGCCAGTGGGGATCATCATTGCCCCGGCAGCGGCACCACACACGGAAAGAAAGTCACGACGAGAGGTGGAAGACATCAGAAACTCCGAAGAGGGGAAGAGCAGGCAGGAATACCATCTGACCAGTTCGGATGGTGATGGTCAAGGGTTTTCATTGGATTAGACATGAGTTCAGCAGTCCGTGGCAGGGGTCAGTTGAGTACAACTGACCCCCGCCACGGACTTCTCTGGTGCTGAAATCGGTAGGACGAATCGCTAGCTGTTCACCAGAATCTGTTTGTCTTCAAATCTCCCGCCGGGTAATCTGTACCCTCCCACCTTGATCAAGGCCCACTCATGTTGCATCGTCTCGGTTGTCTGTTGTTGATTGCCATCATTCTCTTTACTGCCTCCGGGTCTGTCGCTGAGCAGAATTCCTCTGACGTTCCCAAGGGTGAGGTGAAGAAGTATACCTTCGACAAAAGCAAAGTCTTCCCCGGCACCACACGAGACTACTGGGTCTATGTACCGAAACAGTACGATGGCAAAACACCGGCCTGCGTCTATGTCAATCAGGATGGCATCCAGTACAAGGCCCCAGAGATCTTTGATCAACTCATTCACTCCAAAGAGATGCCGGTCACGATCGGTATCTTTGTGACGCCTGGCGTGGTAAAGGCCAAGAGCGATCAGGCCCTGGCACGTTATAACCGCAGCTACGAATACGACGGGCTGGGTGATAACTATGCCCGCTTTCTGCTGGATGAACTGCTTCCCGAAGTAGAAACGAAGACGACAGGCGATGGCCGAGCGATCAAATTATCCAAGAACGGCAACGATCGTGCCATCGGCGGAGCCAGCAGCGGCGCGATCTGTGCTTTCACTGCAGCATGGGAACGGCCCGATGCTTTCCAGCGAGTCTTCAGTGCCATCGGCACCTACGTTGGCCTGCGGGGTGGAAACGTCTACCCGACCCTCATCCGCAAGTACGAACCCAAGCCCCTCCGCATCTTCCTCGAAGATGGCAGCAAGGATCAGAACATCTATGGCGGTGACTGGTGGATGGCCAATCAGGAGATGGAACGCTCGCTGACCTTTGCAGGCTACGAAGTCAACCATGCCTGGGGCGATGGCGGCCACAATGGCACCCATGCCACGCAGATCTTCCCCGACGCCATGCGCTGGTTGTGGAAGGACTACCCCAACCCCATCAAGGCTAGTGCTGGCTCTTCTCAGTTGCAGGAGATTCTCATCCACGGCGAAGGCTGGAAGCTCGTCGGCGAGGGTTACACCTTCACTGAAGGGCCTTGTGCCAATGCCAAGGGTGAAGGCTTCTATGCCGATGTACCCAAGAGCAAAACCCACAAAGTTGGTCTCGATGGACAGGTCAGCGAATATCTCGGCGAGAACAAGAAGGCTTCCGGGCAATCGTTCGGCCCTGATGGACGGCTCTATGCCTGTGCCAGCGCTACGGACAAGGTCTTTGCTTATGGCGAAGATCGAAACCCCGTCGTCATCGCTGAAGGCATCCGAGGCAACGATCTCGTCGTCCGCCACGATGGCAGCATCTACGTCACCAACCCCGGCGTCGCTGGGCCCGATCAGAGTCATCTCTGGTACATCAGCCCCAAGGGGGAGAAGAAGATCGTCGATAAGGGGCTCAAGTACATGAACGGCGTGACCCTGTCTCCTGATCAGTCGCTGCTCTATGTCGCCGACTACCGCACCAAGTGGGTCTACAGCTACCAGATTCAGCCCGATGGAACACTCGCCAACAAGCAGAAGTATTTCCATCTCCATGTTCCCGACAATGCCGAAGACAGCGGTGCCGATGGCATGCACTGCGACCGTAACGGTCGGCTTTACGTGGCTACTCGTATGGGAGTACAGGTGTGCGATCAGGCGGGCCGGGTGAACTGCATCATTCCAACACCGAACGGGAAGTGCTCGAACCTGTGTTTCATCGGCGAGAAGTTTGATACACTCCTGGTGACCTGCGACCAGAAGGTCTACTCCCGCAAGGTGAAAGTGCAGGGAGCGAACACGTTCGATAAGCCGATCAAGCCTGCCCCACCACGACTCTAATATTCATCTCCATCGACGAGGTTTCCATGCGACGTATAGTGGCCAGTTTCTGTCTGTTGCTTCTTACTCTCCCGGCGTACTCACAGAGTAATGAGCCACCGAAGGACTTTCCCTTTCAGCCGGGCAACCGCATCGTCTGGCTGGGGGACAGCATCACGGAGCAGTACCAGTATTCGACCTACCTGGAACTCTATCTGACCACTCGCTTCCCCAAGGCGGGGTTCACCTTCATCAATGCCGGCATCGGTGGTGATACGGCCCAGGGCGGCGCGGGCCGGTTCCAGTCGCATGTGCTCAACGAGAAGCCCAACGTCGTCACCATCAACTTCGGCATGAACGACGCCGGCTACGGGGCGTTCAATGAAGCTTCCAACAAGAACTATGTGAACAAGACGACAGCGATGCTGGAAGCTGCCGAAAAAGCCGGGGTGCGTGTGGTGCTGATGTCGCCCAACGCAGTTGATCCACGTATTCAGGAACGCTTCAAGCTCTACGTCGAAACGCAGAAGCAGTTCTATGCGCCGCTGCGTGAGCTGGCGGAGAAGCATCACGCCCTTTTCGTCGATCAGTACGCCATCACTCGTGCCGCTCAGGAAAAAATGGCGGAGAACGACCCCAAAGCAGCGAAGGCCAAGCCTTATTATGATGGCTTCCATACCGCTCCTCCCGGCGGACTGCTGATGGCCTACGCCATCCTCACCGGACTGAAGGCTCCTGCCCTCGTCAGCGATGTGACGATTGACGCCAAGGCACTAGATGCTCAAACGAAGCAATGCGCTGTGACCAAACCCGTCGGCAACAACCACGGAGTGGAGTTTACCCGCACCGATGAAAGCCTGCCTCTGCCGGTACAGAAGGATTGGCTACCGATGTTGCCATACACCGATGAACTCAAAAACCTCAACTGGTACGGGCTGACGGTGAAAGAATTGGAAGTGGGCCAATATGTGGTGAAGATCGACGGTGTCGAAGTGGGCCAATTCTCCCACGAAGAACTGGCCAGGGGCATCAACCTTGGCAACCTGACGACGGGGCCGATCCATGCTCAGGGGCAAGAGGTGCTGAACGCCATCAATGCCAAGAACGGTATGGTGCATCAGCGATTCCGCAACGTGGTGATGTTCCAGCCTCCTGATTGGTTAGCCGATGTAGCCGCCGAGCGTAAAACGCAGGAACTGGTCAAACGCATGGCCGCCATCGATGCTGCCCAGACCAAGATCAACGAGTTGGTACAACCGAAGCCACGCCAGTTTCTGGTGAAGATGATTCAGAAGTAGGGAGCGCTGCGGAGATGTGGCAGAGAACCGTGGCAGGGGTCAACGGTACTTGTATCTTCCCTAAAAGGGGTAAAACGGCTA